>DVNV01000033.1 GCA_018714125.1 Candidatus Galloscillospira excrementipullorum | reverse complement strand
TCTGCCCGCCCGACAGCGTGACGCCACGCTCCCCGACCACCGTGTCGTAGCCCTTGTCAAAGGAGAGGATGGAGGAGTCCACCGAGGCGGTGGCGGCATACTCGCGCAGGGCCTCAAAGGGCAGGTCGGAGCGGGTGGCGCGGATGTTTTCGGCAATGGTCCTTGAAAACAGGAAGGGCTCCTGCAGCACAAGCCCCACCTGGGAGCGCAGGCAGTGCAGCGACAGCTTGCGGATGTCCACCCCGTCAATCAGGATGCGCCCCTGCCCCTCGGGCAGCTCATACAGCCTGGGAATCAGGTGGGCAATGGTGGATTTCCCGGAGCCGGTGCCGCCCAGGATGGCCAGCGTCTGCCCTGCCTTGACTGTAAAGCTGATGTCCTTGATAATGGGGTTCTCGTCGTATCCGAAGGTGACATGCTCAAAGGTGAGATTGCCCTCAAAGGCAAACTCCTGGGCGTCGGGCGGGTCACACTCCGGCTCTTCCACAAGGATTTCCCGGATGCGCTGGATGGAGACGCCGTTGCGGCTCATGTCAGACAGAATGCGGCCCAGCGAGCGCACCGGCCAGATGAGATAGGAATTGTAGGTCATCAGGGCAATCAGACCGCCCAGCAGCAAATCGTCGCCCAGCACCACGGCGCGCACGCCCAGCACCAAAATCACGGCGTTTTGAAGCCCCGTGGCCAGGTCGCCGATGCCCCAGTAGAGGCCCATGAGGTTACCCAGGCGCATCCAGAGGTTGGTGAAGCGTTCGTTGAGACGGTTGAATTTGTCCAGCTCGTAGCGCTCCCGTCCAAAGGCGCGCACCACGCGTACCCCGGTCAGGTTTTCCTGTACGGCGGTCATGACATCGCCCTCGGCTTCGTCGGCCTTGAGGAAGCGGTCGCCCGCCTTGCGGTAAAAGAAAATGGAATACGCCGCGATAACCGGCAAAAAGGCAAGCGCCACCAGGGACAGCCGCACATGGATGGACAGCATCATGGCGGTTGCCACCACAATCATGACAAGAACACGCACCAGTTCAATGAGCTGCTGCGATAAAAAGGCCCGAATGGTCTCAAGGTCGGAGGTGCAGCGCTGGATGATGTCTCCAGTCTGCACCCGGATGTGCCATTCAAAGGGAAGTCGCTGTGTTAAGGCAAAGAGCTTGTCACGAAAATTCTTGACGGTTCCCTCCGCGAAGAGGGCGATATGGTATCTGCGCAGGAAATTGGTCAGGGCCGAGAGCAGCGCAAAGGCGATGGCCACGGCGGCGGGAATCCAAAGGTTGCTTCGCAGCATCTCTCTTGGCGCATTTTCGTTGAGCCAGTTGACAAGAAAGGCCGGAAGGTCGTAAGGATTGCTGTCAATAACCGAATCGATGGTCACTTTGATGACCTGCGGGGTCAAAAAGGAAAAAACGGTGGAGAGCACCGTGGCAGCCAGGGCCGAGAACAGCAGCCAGCGATAGCCGGTGGAATACTGCAGCAAAAAAGAAAGGGTGGATTTTTTTGTTGTTGCCCTCTCCTTCATGAAATCCCTCCCAAACTCAGCAACTTGTCCTTCACAAGAAGGGACGGCCAGAGGCCGCCCTTGTTTTTGTTTGCTTTTTCTCCCCTATTCTATCATGTTCCCGAATTGAGAGGCAACCCCTTCAAAGGGCTTTTCCCTTAAAAAGCAGCAAAAAATAAAGGCTCCCCCCCTGCCCTGCCCCTTTTCCCGGGCAATTGCCAATTTTCCTGTGGAACAGGCGCGGGCATACCGACCCGCTTACCCCAAAAACAACAGGGGAACGGGTCTTTTCGACGGCGTTTTCAAAGGCTGGGAAAAACTTGCCAGTTTTAAGCGATGCTGAAAAGCCTGAAGGGTTCCTGTGGGACTTCTTAAGATGTGGGCAGAAAGTTAAAATCTCCCACAAACAGGCCGGTATCCCGGCAAAAGAAAAGGCCTCCGCCTGTTTTAGGGCGGAGGCCTTCATCAAAACCAAAATCGAGGGAAAAGAGAGATTTACTTCTTGTAAATACCTCTGGCCACATACTGGGTGTGGAGCAGGTGATGCGCCTTCTCGCTGCCGGGCTCGCCGAGGTAAGTGTCGTAGAGCTCCTTGACAACGGGGTTCTCATGGCTCTTGCGCAGGGTCATGCCGGCATCCTCAGAGTAGAGGGCCTTGGCACGCTCGGCACGCAGATCCACAAAGTTGCGCACCTGGCCGGGCTGATGGGGCTGACCGCCGCCGTTGACGCAGCCGCCGGGGCAGGCCATGACTTCCACAAAGTGATAATCGGCCTCGCCGGAGCGGATCCTGTCAAGCAGCTTGGTTGCATTTTCCAGACCGGAGGTGACGGCCACGCGCACCTTGGTGCCGGCCAGGTCATACTCGGCTTCCTTAACGGCCTCAATACCACGGACTTCCTTGAAGTCCAGGCTCTCAAGAGGCTTGCCGGTGACGATTTCGGCAACCGTACGCAGGGCAGCTTCCATCACGCCGCCGGTGGCGCCGAAAATGTGGCCGGCGCCCGAAGCAACACCGAAGACGGGGTCGGCGACCTCATCCTCGAGCTGGGTGAACTCGATGCCCGCGCGGCGGATCATGGAGGCCAGCTCTCTGGTGGTCAGGGAGACATCGACGTCGGGCACGCCGGCGGCATTCTGATGCTCTCTCGAGACCTCAAACTTCTTGGCGGTGCAGGGCATGATGGACACAACGAAGATATCCTTGGGATCGATGCCGGCCTTTTCGGCATAGTAGGTCTTGACCAGCGCACCAAACATCTGCTGGGGCGACTTGCAGGAAGACAGGTTGTCGAGCAGGTCGGGATAGTAGTGCTCGCAGAACTTGATCCAGCCGGGCGAGCAGGAGGTGATCAGAGGCAGCTTGCCGCCTTCCTTGAGGCGGTGGAGCAGCTCGGTACCCTCTTCCATGATGGTGACGTCGGCAGCGGTGTCGACATCGAAGACCTTGTCAAAGCCAAGGCGTCTGAGAGCGGCAATCAGCTTGCCTTCCACGTTGGTGCCGATCGGCATGCCGAAGCACTCGCCGAGCTGAGCACGCACGGAGGGTGCGGGGCCAACCACGACATGCTTGGTGGGATCGTTGAGAGCTTCCCAAACCTTGTCGGTGTCGTCGCGCTCCATCAGAGCACCGGTCGGGCAGACCGCGATGCACTGGCCGCAGTACACGCAGGAGGTGTCGTTGAGGGGCATGTCAAAAGCGGAGGCGATGTGGGTCTTGTAGCCACGGTCGTTGGCTCCGATGACGGCGGTGTGCTGGTTGCTCTTACAGACGGCAACGCAGCGGCGGCACAGGATGCACTTGGAATTGTCGCGCACGAGGTGGGGAGCAGAAGCCTCAATATCGGGCTCGAGTTTCTCGTTGCCGCAGAAGCGGTACTGATCCACCTTGTACTCGTTGGCCAGGGCCTGCAGCTCGCAGTCAAGGCTGCGGGGGCAGGACAGGCAGTCCATTCTGTGGTTGGAGAGAATCAGCTCCAAAGTGCCCTTACGGGCGGCAATGACCTTGGGGGTGTTGGTGAACACTTCCATGCCATCGGCCACGGGATACACACAGGCAGCAGCAAAAGCGCGGGCGCCCTTGACCTCAACAAGGCACATACGGCAGGCGCCAATGGCATTGATGTCCTTGAGGTAGCAAAGGGTGGGAATACGAATTCCAACAGATTGAGCGGCTTCCAGGATGGTGGCATTCTTCGGAGCCTCGACGTCAATGCCGTTGATCTTGAGTCTAACAGTATCCATAATCGAGTCTTCCTTTTCTATTATTTTTTAGAGATGGCACCGAACTTACAGGTAGCCATACAGGCACCGCACTTAATGCACTTGGCGTTGTCGATGACATGTGGCTCCTTGACGGTACCGGAAATTGCGCCAACCGGGCACTGGCGCGCACAAGCCGTACAGCCCTTACACTTTTCAGGATCGATGACGTAGCTCAGCAGGCTCTTGCAGACGCCGGCGGGGCACTTCTTGTCAACGATGTGAGCAATATACTCGTCTCTGAAGTACTGCAGGGTGGACAGGACAGGGTTGGGAGCCGTCTGGCCGAGGGCGCACAGAGAGGCGCTCTTGACATGGTAGCACAGCTCTTCCAGTCTGTCGAGGTCTTCCATGGTGGCATTGCCGGAGGTGATCTTCTCGAGCATCTCGTAGATGCGCTTGGTGCCGATACGGCAGGGGGCGCACTTGCCGCAGCTCTCGTCAACGGTGAACTCGAGGAAGAACTTGGCGATATCGACCATGCAGTTGTCCTCGTCCATGACAATCAGACCGCCGGAACCCATCATGGAACCGATGGCAGCCAGCGACTCAAAGTCGATGTGGGTGTCAAAGTGCTCCATGGGGATGCAGCCGCCCGAAGGACCGCCGGTCTGGGCAGCCTTGAACTTCTTGCCGTTGGGGCAGCCGCCGCCAATCTCGTCGATGATGGTGCGCAGGGTGGTGCCCATGGGGATTTCCACAAGGCCGGTGTTGACGACCTTGCCGCCCAGAGCAAAGACCTTGGTGCCGGGGCTCTTCTCGGTGCCCATGGAGGCAAACCACTTCGCGCCGTTGTTGATGATTTGCGTGATGTTTGCGTAGGTCTCCACGTTGTTGAGCAGCGTGGGCTTGGCAAACAGACCCTTGTTGGCCGGGAACGGCGGACGGGGTCTGGGCTCGCCTCTGTTGCCCTCAATGGAGGTCATCAGAGCAGTCTCCTCGCCGCAGACGAAAGCGCCGGCGCCAAGGCGAATCTCGATGTCAAACTTGAAGCCGGTGCCCATGATGTTGTCGCCCAGCAGGCCATACTCTCTGGCCTGTCCCAGAGCAATCTTGAGTCTCTGAACGGCAATGGGGTACTCGGCACGAACATAAACATAACCCTGGCTGCCGCCAACGGCGTAAGCAGCGATGGTCATGGCCTCAATCACACTGTGGGGGTCGCCTTCCAGAACGGAACGATCCATGAAAGCGCCGGGGTCGCCTTCGTCGGCGTTGCAGCAGACATACTTGATGTCGCCCTCGGCGTTGGCAGTGAACTGCCACTTCATACCGGTGGAGAAGCCGGCGCCGCCACGGCCGCGCAGACCCGAAGCCTTGATCTCGTCAATGACTTCCTGGGGCTTCATGGTGAAGAGGACCTTCTCAAGAGCGGTGTAACCGCCACGGGCGATGTACTCGTCGATGTCCTCAGCCGCAATCACGCCGCAGTTGCGCAGCGCAATACGAACCTGCTTCTCATAGAACTTGGTGTGCATCAGGTTCTTGATGTTGTCGCCGTCGACAGTCTCCTGATACAGGTACTTTTTCACAACTCTGCCCTTGAGCAGGTGCTCATCGACAATCTCCTTGATCCACTCGGGCTGGACACGGCTATAGAACACGCCCTCGGGATAGACGATCATGATGGGGCCGAGTGCGCACAGGCCAAAGCAGCCCGTTTTGACAACCTTGACTTCATCCGCCAGGCCGACAGCCTGGATTTCCTTCTCGAGTTCCTCGATGATCTTGGGCGAATTGGAGGATGTACAGCCCGTTCCGCCGCAAACGAGAACGTAGGATCTAAACATAGACTTCTTCCTCCCTTACTTCGTATAGTCGGTGACGACTTTGTTGTTGACGATGTGCTCCGCGACAACGCGGGCAGCCTTGGCGGGATCCATTTTCACATAGGTGACCTTCTCGGCGCCAGGCACCTCAACAGTGACCATGGGCTCCAAAGAGCAATCTCCCATGCAGCCGGAGAGAACCACGATGGCCTTCTCATCCAGACCCGCTTTATAAATTTCTTCCACAAAGGCGTTCGAAACGGCGCGGGCTCCGGCGGCAATCCCGCAGGTTCCCATGCCAACGGTAATTCTGACTGCATTCATATTGTCGTGACGCGACGCAACCAGGTGTTTCTTCGCAACACGAATGGCAGCCAGATCAGCTGGGGTTTTCATAAAACGCTTCCTCCTCGTTGCTATTTTCGTAGCTCGTACTTGGGTCAGTTGCAATACTGAAAAATCAACTGCGTTGCTGTGAGAGACAATCATTTACAGGCGGGAAAGCTCTTGTTCAAGGGCCGTTCTTGTCCAGGTGTAGGCCGCAAAGCCCGGGCGGGCTTCCCCGGCAAAACGCCACCTGGCCTGCGCTGTGGAATACAGCAGACTTCTTCTGTCCTTGCGGTGGCGGTACATGACGTCCACCTCCGGGAAGCCCGAAAGCAGTGCCGCCATGGTCTGCGCCATGTCCCCGACAAAGGAAGCATCCCGACCGCCGGTGTGAAAGGTGGCCTTCACCCTGGTGCCCCAGCCGGCTTCGGATTCCAGGAGGAGTGTCCCCTGCATGTTCTGCACGGTTTCCGACAGCCTCGGCAACCCCATGCCGCCAAGACCCTTTTCCTTTGTCGTAAATCCGGGCTCAAGAGCCCTCTGAAGGACGCCCTGCTCCATCCCGTCGCCGTTGTCCTCCACCACAAGAGTCAAAAGCTGCTCTTGCGTGTTCTGCTCAATGCTGATCAAAACATTCCGGGCGTTGGCATGAATGGAATTGAGCGCAAGATCCAGAATATGAAGAGAAAGATCGTTCACCTTGCCTCCCGACTTTCCCTAAGGCTTATAAATCCTTGTACTTCTCAAAAACTTCCGCAACATTCTCGGGGGTCAGACGGCCATACACGTCGTCATTGATCATCATGACGGGAGCAAGACCGCAGCAGCCCAGGCAGCGGGTAGCATCGAGAGAGAATTTTCCGTCGGGGGTGCAGCCGCCGTTGTCAATGCCCAAAACCTCTTTGATTTTCTCAAAGACACTGGCAGCATTCTTGACGTAGCAGGCGGTTCCCAGACAGACGCCGACACGATAGCGACCCTTGGGATTGAGATTGAACTGCGCATAGAAGGTGGACACGCCATAGATATGCTCCAACGGGATATCCAAACCCTCGGCCAACATCAGCTGAACTTCCTCCGGAAGATAGCCATAGATTTCCTGCGCCTCCTGCATGGCAGGCATCACGCAGCCCTGCTGACCTTTGTAGCGGGCAATGACGGCATCCAGAGCCTCTTTTTGCTCCTTTGTTCCGTGAAACGGAACAGAAGAGACCACTTTCGCGCTCATTACGAACTCCTCCTTAGATAATATTAGACCATATCCGGTCCAGTTGAACATGATTGCCGGGTATCGCTCTAAAAATATATAGAGTACATACACGACCAATTATAACAGACAAACATCAAAAAAGGAATGGTGTGGAATGGAAAAAAGCATAAAAACATAAAGTTGGTGCAGTTTTACCATAGCATTTTGCTGACATTT
>DVNV01000032.1 GCA_018714125.1 Candidatus Galloscillospira excrementipullorum | reverse complement strand
GCCCCGCCGGGCCTTTTTTGCCTGCGGCAAAAAAGTTCGGGAATTTCCCTTGTGCGGGAAATTCCCGTTCAAAGCGGGCTGCGCCCTTTTTCCCGGCGGGGCGGCAGGGCGGGTGCCTTGCTTTTCCAAATGCCGGGCTGAAAAGCTCCCGCGCTTAAAAAAACATAAAGGCGGCATGCCGCAGCATGCCGCCTTTGCATCGGGAATCCTCCCCGTGGTCAGGCCGTTTTCAAAAGGCAGGTCAGCTCTTGTGCTGATAGGCGTTGCGCCATTTTCCGGAGTTGTAGCGCAGGAAGATGAGCGTCGTTCTCAGGAGCTGGTCGGCCACCATGGCAATCCAGGCTCCGATGAGGCCCCACTCGAGCACCTTGATGGTGTAGATGGCGATGATGGGGCGAACCAGCAGCACGGTGATAAAGGTCACCATGGCGGTGTACTTGGTGTCGCCGGCGCCGCGCATGGCGCCCGCCAGGATAAACTGGGAGGCCTGCAGGGGCTGAATCAGGGCCACCATCTGCAGCACGGTGACGCCGACATCCAAAATCACAGGGTCGTCGTTATACATCAAAATAAACTCTCTTGGGAAGAAGAAGATGGCAAGCGCAATGCCGATGGCCACCCACATGCCAAGGCGCTGGACGCGCTTGGAGTAGTTGACCGCCATATCGCCGCGCCGTTTTCCAAGGCTTTGTCCCACCAGCGAGGTGGCCGACACGGCGAAGGACTGGCCGTTCATAAAGGTCAGTGCCTGGATGTTCATACAGACCTGGTGAGCCGCCAGCAAAACGGTGCCCAGGCTTGCGACGGTCTTGGCATAGATGATGATGCCGACACGCATGACAAGCTGCTCCATCATGGCCGGCATGCCGATGTGCCAGATATTCTTGAGCATGACGATGTCGGGCTTGAATCCCTTTCTGATTTCAAGGCGGACATACTGGTCCTTGCGCAGGATGGCATACAGCGCCATGAGCATACCGACAAACTGGCCGATGACGGTGGCCAGGGACGCGCCGGTCACTTCGAGGCGCGGGAAGCCGAAATGACCGTAGATAAGCAGGTAGTTGAACACCACGTTGACGAGGTTTGCCGTCAGGTTGTAGCGCATGGAGGTCTTGCTGTCGCCCACGGCGCGCAGGGCGTTGGTGATGGTGGTGGTGATGGAGACGGTCAGCAAGCCGACCATCTGGATTTTCAGGTATGAGGTGCCGCCCGCCAGGGTCTGGGCGTCCTCGGCGCCCATGAAGAGGATGAGCGGTTCGGCGTAGATGTAGCCAATCACGGCCAAAATGAAGCTGAGCACCACATTGAGCAGCATGGACTGCCGCAGCACCAGCTTGGCCTCCTCCTGTTTTCCGGCGCCGCGATAGCGGGCGACCAGAGCCATGTTGCCGACGTTGAGCGACATGAATGCCATGCCCATGAGGAACTTTGGCTGCGTGGTCAGGCCGACGGCCGAGATGGCCCACGGGCCGAGTTTTCCCACCATCATGAGGTCGACCATGGAGGCAAGCTGCATGAGCATCATCTCGACAAAAGAAGGCCACGCAATGCGCAGCACATCCTTATAGAGCATCTTGGAGGTGACGCCCTCAGGCAGGGGATTTTTCCCCCTCACCCTTGCCTCGTTGTGCTCGTTTCCCTCTCCCGCAGGCAAGTCGTCAAGCGTTGTGCGGATGATTTTTGCCTGCACTTTTGGCTGCTCCGGCTGTCCTTCCGGAGGCGTGCCTTGCTCAGGGATATCTCCCCCCGTTTCGCAGGGCGGAGTCTCCAGTTCCGGAGATTTCTTTTCCTGGTCCATAAGCGTGCGAACGACCGGTCCGCGCCGGTCGTGTTTCCCCCTCTCTTTATTTTTAATAATAAGATTATTATAGCACAATGCCATATTGTTTGGAACACCCCTTTGTCATTTTTTTTACTTTGGCCAGCTTTCCCAAGCAAAGGGCTTGAGGCGCAGCGCCAAGGGGGAGAGGATGCACAAAAGGGCGGGAAGGGAAAACTTTTCAGAAAATTCGGCAGTCACACATGTCATTTTTTTGTATATGTTGGAGATGAGGGGCGCAACACCCCCCGAAACACCGCAAGTAAGGAGTGCAGCAATATGATGAATGCGTCGGCTCCCTTTCCGACAAAAAGGGATGACGTCAACCCCCGCAGCGTCATGGACGAAACCTGCCTTGCAGGGGCAGCCCTTGCCATGGTCTACTCTCCGCCCCAGGCCTGGGGCGCCACTTACGATCCGGCTCTCGGGCTTGAGCGGGGCACCATTTTCCCCGAGCTCGACAAGCCGTGGATAGGAGGGGATGTCTGCGATGACAACTGAGCGTGCCCGTCTGCTCCGGCAGGTACAAAACCATTCCTTTGCCCTCAACGAGGCCGCCCTCTATCTCGACGGCCATCCCGACAACCAAAAGGCGCGCGCCTATTTCGACAAGCAGCGCGAGCTCTGGATGCAGGCCGTGGAAGACTACGAAGCCGCCTTCGGCCCCCTGACGCAAAACTCCCTTGCCTCCACCGCCGGCGGCGCCTGGAGCTGGGTTGACGGCCCCTGGCCGTGGGAAGGAGAGAAGTAAGCCATGTGGATTTACGACAAGAAACTGCAATACCCCGTCAACATCAAGACCCCAGACCCCAAGACAGCTAAAATCATCATCACACAGCTTGGCGGGCCGGACGGGGAGCTGAGCGCCGCCACGCGCTATCTGAACCAGAGGTATTCCATGCCCTACAACAAGACGGTGGGCATCCTGACCGACATCGGCACCGAGGAGCTGGCCCATGCCGAGATGATTGCGGCCATCGTCTACCAGCTCACGCGCAACCTGTCGATGGACGAAATCAAGGCCAGTGGCTTTGACACCTACTTTGTCGACCACACCACCGGCATCTACCCCGTCTCGGCGGCCGGCATCCCCTTCGACGCCAAGGCCTTTGCCGTCAAGGGCGACCCCATCGCAGACCTGGTGGAAGACCTTGCCGCAGAGCAGAAGGCCCGCGTGACCTACGACAACATCCTGCGCCTGGTCGACGACCCCGACGTGCGCGACCCCATCAAATTCCTGCGCGAGCGCGAGCTGGTGCACTTCCAGCGCTTCGGCGACGCGCTGAGCATCACGCAGGATTATCTCAACAGCAAAAATTTTTACGCCTTCAATCCCGCCTTTGACACCTGCGACAAACCCTCCTCGGGCAAAAAACGGTAAATTCCATACACATGCGCATCCCCCCATGCAGCCCTTTCGGCCTGACCGCCCCCGGGCTGCCGGCTTTGCCCGAAAAAGCGGGGCGGCGTCCCCGGTGCCTGGACTTTGGGCACCGGGGGCGCCGCCCCGCTTTTGTTTTTCGCATTACAGCATCTCTCTGCGCCCCTCCAGCGCCCGCGAGAGCGTCACCTCGTCGGCATACTCGAGGTCGCCGCCCACCGGCAGGCCGAAGGCAAGGCGCGTCACCGTCACGTCAAAGGGCTTGAGCAGGCGCGCCAGGTAGAGCGCCGTCGCCTCCCCCTCCACGGTGGGATTGGTGGCCATGATGATCTCCCTCACCCCTCCGGCCCCCACGCGCTCGAGCAGCTCCTTGACGCGCAGCTCCTCCGGCCCCACGCCGTCGATGGGCGAAATGAGGCCGTGCAGCACATGATAGAGCCCGCGAAACTCGCGGGTCTTCTCGATGGAGGGGATGTCCCTGGGGCGCTCCACCACGCAGATAACTCCCCTGTCCCGGCTCTCGTCGGCACAGATGGGGCACAGCTCCTCGTCGGAGATATTCTGGCAGCAGGCGCAGTAGTGCAGGTTGTTGCGCGCATCCACAATGGCCGAGGCAAATTCCATGGCCTGGTCATAGTCCATGCGCATCACATGGTAGGCAAGGCGCGACGCCGTCTTTCGGCCGATGCCCGGCAGCCGCGCAAAGCTCTCAATCAGGCGGGCCACCGACCCCGTTTGTCCGTTCATCCAATCCCCACTTTTCTTACATCCGGGGCATGCCCGGCAAATTCGGCATGGACACGGCGCTCGTAATCTTTTCGAGCTCGCGCGCCGCCGTCTCTTCCACGGTGGTGATGGCCTCGTTGACGGCCGCCACGATGAGGTCCTGCAGCGTCTCGATGTCGTCGGGGTCGACGATGTCGGGGTCAAGCTCGAGCTCTTTGACCTGCTTTTTGCCGTCCATCACCAGGCGCAGCAGGCCGCCGCCCGCCTTGATTTCGTACTCCTGCTGCTCCAGCTCGGCCTGCTTTTTCTGCATGTCCTCC
The DNA here is from genome assembly GCA_018714125.1 of Candidatus Galloscillospira excrementipullorum. Lineage (GTDB taxonomy): Bacteria > Bacillota > Clostridia > Oscillospirales > Feifaniaceae > Galloscillospira > Galloscillospira excrementipullorum. Next base: position 2,328 of record DVNV01000032.1, on the reverse strand, counting down.
TGCATTTTTTGAATCTGCTCCAGCATGTTGCCGCCGGCAGGGCTCTTGGGGATTCTCGCTTTCATCTATTTTTCCTCCTGTTGTAAGGCTTCTATCTTTGTGGCAAGCTGCTCAAAGAGCGGGTTCTCCTGCGGCGCCTGCGCGCCGGGGCTCTCGCCCACCGCCACGCTGCAGGGCCTGCCCGCAACGCGCGACAGCTTTTGCGCAATCTCGGCGCGCACGCTCTCCTTTTGCAGCATCCTCGCTGCAAATTTGCTGCCCGGCGTGAGCACCAGCACGTCGCCCTGCATCACGGCGCCGGCAGAGGACAGAAATCCCGCCACGCTGGGCTCCACCTGCGCCAGCAGGTCTCCCCAAAAGGCGGGGGCCCCCTGTGCCGGCTGCTGCCCTTTCGCGGAGGGCTGCTCTGCAGGGGGCACCCTCTCCGGCGCCCCCTGGGCCGGTGCCGGCGTCCGGCCCGCCTCCTGGGGCAAAACCTCCCAGGGCGGCGCATCCTCTTCCTGCTGCCGGGGCTGCGGCACCGGCTGCTGCGGCTGCGCCGCAGGGGGCACGGGCGCCTGCGCCCGTGCTGCAGGGGGCGCCGGCGGCACCGTCTGCTCCATTTTGCGCTCCAGACGCTCCAGACGCGCCAGCAGGCCGGCCGGCGTCGTATCGAGTGCGGGCGTGGTCAGGCCCAGCAGCGCAAGCTCGAGCAGCACCTGCCGGTGCGTCGAGCGCATCATGGCGTCAAGCGCCTGCTGCAGCGCCCCGATGGCCGAGAGAATGTCGCCCGCCGTCATGTCCTGCGCCCTGGCGTGCAGCAGCGCATGCTCGTCGGGCGGCGCGTCGAGCATGGATTCGGGCGACGGCAGCGTTTTGCACAGCAGCAGGTCGCGGAAATGGGTGAGCAGCTCCACCGTCACCTGCGCCAAATCCTGCGAGCTTGCGGCAAGCTCCCTGGCCGCACGCAGCACCTGCGCGCCGTCCTTTGCGGCAACGGCCGCCGACACCTCAAACAAATGCTCCCGTCCCGACAGGCCGGCAATCTCCATCACCATGCCCTGCGTCACGGAATTTCCCAAAGCGGCGCACTGCTCCAAAAGGGAGAGCGCGTTTCTCAGCGCCCCGTCCGACAGGCGCGCAATGAGCTCCGCCGCGCGCGCCTCCAGCTCAAAGCCCTCGGCGCGCGCCACCTGCTGCAGCCTTGCGACAATCTCCCCCGCCGGGATGCGCACGAACTCAAAGCACTGGCAGCGCGAGAGGATGGTGGCGGGGATTTTGTGGCGCTCGGTGGTGGCCAAAATGAAAATGACGTGTTCTGGCGGCTCTTCCAGCGTTTTGAGCAGCGCATTGAAGGCCCCCGGCGACAGCATGTGCACCTCGTCGATGATATACACCCGGTAGCGCGCCACCGCCGGCGTATACTGCACCTCTTCCCGGATTTCCCTGACGTTGTCCACGCCGTTGTTGGAGGCGGCGTCGATTTCCAGCACGTCGAGAATCGAGCCCTCGTCAATGCCCCGGCAGAGGTCGCACTCGTTGCAGGGGTTGCCGTTGCGCGGGCTGCGGCAGTTGACGGCCTTGGCCAGGATTTTGGCGGCCGTCGTCTTGCCCGTGCCCCTGGTGCCGCAAAAGAGGTAGGCGTGCGACAGCTGCCCCGTCTCCACCTCGCGGCGCAGCACCTCGCGCACCGCCTTTTGGCCCGACATCTCGTCAAAGGTCTTCGGCCTCCATTTTCTGTAAAGCGCCTGATACGTCGCCGCTCCCCCCTTTTTTGGTCAAGCCGTCAAAAAAATCGGTGTCTTTGAAGGCCGCACACCCGGCGTTGAGCCCGCTGCTATGTGCGGTACCGCCCGAAGAAGCTCAAAACAGGCGCTCTCGCGGCACATGCTCGAGTCCGCTTAATGCTGCTCGGTTCCCCGCCTGACATGGTTCACGGAGGAACATTGCGCAAGACCTGTCTCTCATCACTCCTGCCGGACGGGCAGTCCACACAACAGGGACCCTCAACCGGGAATTCTCCCCCGCTGTAGCGGATTGCGGGTACAGGGCACCGCTATCTCCCCGGATAGTACGGCCTTCAAAAACACCGATTGCTCCGGTGCAGCTTTCATTATAGACGAATTTGTGCGCGCCGTCAATCGGAAAAGTGCGCCGTCTTTGCCCGCTCCTGCAAAAGGGCATATCGCCCCCCGCGCACAGGACTCCGCCCGAAAGCCCTGCGGCCGCCGCAAGGGGCAAAACGGCAAAAGCCGGGCCCAAAGCGCCCCTTCTGCTCCCGCCCGCGCACCTCGGCTTCTTCATCGCTCCCCCGGCTTCTCCCCGCCCGCTGCCGTCGTTTTCCCCTTG
>DVNV01000031.1 GCA_018714125.1 Candidatus Galloscillospira excrementipullorum | reverse complement strand
GGCCCCCGCCTTTGTCTTAGTGATATTTTGACTGCGTCTGACTGACCCGCAGCCGTGCCATGGCGCGGGCCATGGCAATTTTCGACTGTTTGTGTTCATTTATGCTGCGCTTTTGCCGCAGCCGCTCCGCCGCACGGCGCTCGGCCGCCTGCGCGCGCCGGGCGTCAATTTCCTGCGGCCATTCACAGGCCTGCGAAAAAACCAGCACGCCGTCGGCACGCACCTCCATAAAGCCCTCCGAGGTGAAGGCCTCTTTCCAGGAGTCCTCCTGCTTGATGCGCAGCACGCCCACCACAAGCGGCACGATGAGCGGCGCATGCCCGGCCAGCACGGTGAGCTCCCCGTCGGGCGCGGGGATGGTGAGCGCCTGCACCTGCCCCTGGAAAAACTGGCGCTCTGGCGTGAGGATTTCCAGAGAATACTCGGCTGACATCACTGCATCTCCTTTGCCTTTTGGTGTGCTTCGTCGATGTTGCCCACCATGAAGAAGGCCTGCTCGGGCAAATCGTCGACCTCGCCGCCCACGATGGCGCCGAAGGACTTGACCGTATCCTCCATGGTCACGTAGCGGCCCTGCATGCCGGTGAAGTTTTCCGCCACAAAGAAGGGCTGCGAGCAGAAGAGCTGGATACGCCTGGCCCGCGCCACGATTTTGCGGTCTTCGGGCGAGAGCTCCTCCATGCCCAAAATGGCGATGATGTCGCGCAGCTCCTGATAGCGGTGCAGACAGGTCTGCACCAGCCCGGCCACCTCGTAGTGCTCCTTCCCCACAATGGCGGGGTCGAGGATGCGGGAGTTTGACTCAAGCGGGCTGACGGCGGGATAGATACCGGCCTCCGACACCTGCCTGGACAGCACGGTGGTGGCGTCAAGATGCGAAAAGATGGTGGCCGGCGCGGGGTCGGTGATGTCGTCGGCCGGGACGTAGATGGCCTGCACCGAGGTGATGGAGCCGTCTTTGGTGGAGGTGATGCGCTCCTCGAGCTCTCCCAGCTCGCTCGACAGCGTGGGCTGGTAGCCCACAGCCGAGGGCATGCGTCCCAGCAGGGCCGACACCTCGTTTCCGGCCTGCACATAGCGGTAGATGTTGTCGATGAAGAGCAGCACGTCCTTGTGCATCACGTCGCGGAAGTATTCGGCCATGGTCAGCCCCGTGGCCGCCACGCGCATACGCGAGCCTGGCGGCTCGTTCATCTGGCCGAAGGCCAGCGCCGTTTTGGAGATGGCGCCGCTCTCGCGCATGTCGTTGATGAGCTCATTTCCCTCGCGGCTGCGCTCGCCCACGCCGGCAAACACGGAGTAGCCGCCGTGGTGGTTGGCGATGTTGTAGATAAGCTCCATGATGAGCGTGGTCTTGCCCACGCCGGCGCCGCCGAAGAGGCCAATCTTTCCCCCTCGGGAGTAGGGCGTCAGCAGGTCGATGACCTTGATGCCGGTTTCGAAAAATTCGGTCACGGGCGTCAGGCTGGTAAAGGCGGGCGGCTTTCGGTAAATCTCGGAAACCGGCGCCTCAATGGGCCCCAGCTCGTCGATGGGGCGGCCCAGCACGTCCACCACGCGGCCCAGCACGGCCTCGCCCACCGGCACGCGGATGCTGTGCCCCGTGTTTTTCACAAGGGTGCCGCAGCGCATGCCGTCGGTGGCCTCCAGCGCAATGCAGCGCACCACGCCGGGCGACGCGTTGGCCGCCACCTCCATATGCTTGCCGTCGGCGCTGATGAGCAAATCACGCACCCGGGGCGCCTCGCCCTCAAACTCCACGTCAAGCACCGGGCCTCCGATTTTGATAATCACGCCCTCGCCGTTGTGCTCACTCATTGCATGTCACCCCCCTCGGACAGCGCAAGTGCTGCGCCTGTGATTTCGGCAATTTCCGACGTGATGGCGCTCTGGCGCGCCATGTGATAGCGCACCGTGAGCTGCTCGAGCATCTCGTCGGCATTTTGAGTGGCGCGCTGCATGGCCGTCATGCGGGCATAGTGCTCGCTGGCATAGGCCTGCACCAGCACGCCAAAGAGAATCCCCAGCACATACTGGGGCACCAGCATGTCAAATACCACCTGCGCCGAGGGCTCGTAGAGGATTTCCGAGAGCTCCTGCGCCTGCTTGACGTCGCCATAGTCTGCCAGCTTGATGGGCAGCAGGCGCCGCATGACGGGCTGGTTTTTGGTCTCGCCGTAAAAAGAGGTGTAAATCACCAAAATCTCGTCGGCAAGCCCGGACTCATACATGCGCAGCACGTCATACAGCATGCCTCTGGCGCGGTCGAGCGTGGGGTCCTGCACCACGCCGGAATAGGAGACGTCGGGCGTGATGCCGCGCGCCTCGAAAAAGGCGTCGGCCGTGTGGCCCAGCGTCACAAGTCCGCCGCCCTCCTCCTGCGGCTGCAGATACTGCAGCGCAAACTCCAAAACCTTCGCGTTGTAGTCCCCCGCAAGGCCCTTGTCACCCGAGATGACAATGCAGGTGCGGCGATTGCCCCGGCTGTCGTCCAGATAGGGATGCGAGATGTCGCGGGAGGACAGCAGCAGCTCCTTCATGGTGCGCTGCACGGTGTTAAAATACCGGTGGTTGTATTCGATGCGGCTCATGACGCGCTTCATGCGCGTGGAGGAGACAATCTGCATGGCTCCCGTAATTTTCTTGGTTTGGGACACCGCCGTCATGCGGCGGCGCAAATCAAGCGTCTGCGGCATCGCCCTCACCGTCCTTTCGCGCCTTGAAGCGCTCCATGCAGGCCACGAGAGAGTCCTGCTGTGCCTGCGTCAGGGTGCCGGAGCTGTCGATGGCGCGCAGCGTGGAGCCCTCCTCGGCGGCCAGCACCGAGAGCAGCGCGGTGCGGCGATGCAAGACCTCGGCAACCGGCGTCTCGGAAAAGACACCGTGCTCGGCCGCCAGCAGCAGGCAGACCTGGCGCGACAGGGAAAGCAGCTCCTCCTGGGGCTGCTTGAGCAGCTCGGTCAGACGCTCGCCGTCGCGCAGCATCTGCGCCGTGGCGGCGTCGATGTCTGCGCCGAACTGGGCAAAGACCGCCATGTCGCGGTATTGTGCCACCGACAGGCGCAGGCTCCCCGACACCTGCTTCATGGCCTTGGTCTGGGCCGAACGTCCCACACGCGACACCGACAGGCCCACGTTGATGGCGGGACGCACGCCGGCATTGAAGAGCTCGCTCTCCAGATAAATCTGGCCGTCGGTGATGGAAATGATGTTGGTGGGGATGTAGGCCGAGATGTCGCCGGCCAGCGTCTCCACGATGGGCAGCGCCGTCATGGAGCCGCCGCCCAGGGCAGGGGAGAGCTTTGCCGCACGCTCCAGCAGGCGGCTGTGCAGGTAAAACACGTCGCCGGGGTAGGCCTCACGGCCCGACGGGCGGCGCAGCAGCAGCGACATGGCCCGGTAGGCCACGGCGTGCTTGGACAGATCGTCGTAGACAATGAGCACGTCGCGCCCCTGCAGCATGAAGTGCTCGGCGATGGAACAGGCGGCGTAGGGCGCAATGTACTGCATGGCGGCCGAGTCGGCAGCACTGGCCGACACCACCACCGTGTTGGACAGCGCCCCCGCCTGCTCGAGCGTGTGCACCACGCCCGCCACGCTCGAGGCCTTCTGCCCCACGGCGCAGTAGACGCACAGCACGCCCTTTCCCTTCTGATTCAAAATGGCCGACAGCGCAATCGAGGTCTTCCCGGTCTGCCGGTCCCCGATGATGAGCTCTCTTTGCCCTCTCCCAATGGGAATCATGCTGTCGACGGCCAGAATGCCGGTCTCAAGCGGCGTGTTGACCGCCGCGCGGTGCATGATGGAGGGGGAGGGGCATTCGATGGGGCGAAACTGCGTGGCGTTGAGCGCCTTGCCGTCCAGAGCGCGCCCGATGGGGTCGATGACGCGGCCCAGCAGCTCCTCGCCCACGCAGATGTCGGCCACATGCCCCGTGCCGCGCACCTGGGTTCCGGGCAGCACGCTTTCGCCGCCCAGCAAAACGGCGCCCACGCCGTCTAAGCGCAAATCGAGCGCCAGCCCGACAATGCCCCCCTCAAAGGAGAGCAGCTCGCCGTAGCGGCTGTGGGGCAGGCCGTCAATCTGCACGATGCCGTCGGCGCAGCTTTTTACGCTGCCCGACTCGTAAATGTCGGGCGAGAGGTCGGCCTGCTCGATGCGCCGGCGCAAAAAGTCGCTGACCGATTCGAGCTGCTGCTCCTCGTCCTCTAAAAAATCCATGTCGCGCGCCGACAGCACCTTGTCCTCCCGGAAGGGGGAGAGCGAAAGGCTGGCGTCGAACACGCGGTTTCCAATGCGCGCCACGAAGCCGCCCAGCAGCGACTCGTCGGGCACGACCTCAAAATCCAGCTTTTTTCCAAAGAGCGCCTCAAATCCCTGTGTGATGGAGCGGATTTCGCTCTCGTCATACGGCGGCGCAACCCTGAGTATCGGTTTCTTCATTGCTTCTCCATCTCACTGAAAAAATTGCTCACAACGGCACGGTTGTCTTCGAGCGAAACCTCGCGCCGCAAAATCCTTGCGGCAATCTCGGTGGCAAGCTGTGCCGTCTCTTCCCTCATGGAACTCATGGCGCGCGCCTTTTCCTGGGCAATGCGCCCTGCGGCGGCCGCCATAATCTCATCGGCTCCCTTGCGTGCATCGTCAAGCAGGCGCGCCGATTCCTCGGCCGCCTTCTCCTCCTGCCGGCGCACGATGGCGCGCGCCTCCTCCTCAGCCGCCGCCAGACGCTGGTCAAGCTGCTGCTTTGTCTGCTCCGCCTGCTCGAGCGTCTGCTGTGCCTTGGCCAGCTCTCCCTCTATGCGGGCGCTGCGGGCCTGCAGGTAGTTGCTGATTGGCCGGTAGAGCAGCATGCGCAGCAAAAAATAGAGAACGGCGATGTTGATGATGTGAATGACGATGTCAAGCGGATAAAGCTCCATCCTATCTCGCCTCCCGTTGTTGCATTTCCGGACAAATTGCGCTCAGCAGGCCTCAGCCCAGGGTGAAAATCATGATGAGCGCCGTGACAAAGCCGTAAATGGCCGTCGACTCGGTCAGCGCAAGGCCCATGAGCAAAATAGAGTTGATTCTTCCCGACGCCTCGGGCTGACGTGCAACGGCGTCAACCGCCTTTCCGGTGGCCATACCCATGGCAAATCCGCTCGCCGCACAGGACAATAGGCAAAGTGCAGCTCCAAGTGCAATGTTCATGACGAACTCCTCCTTAGTGTCTCTATAAAAATTTTTTGGTTATTCTTGTTCTTCGGTGGCCTCGTTGATGAAGGTCAGCGTCAGCGTGATGAAAATAAAGGCCTGGATGAGGGGGTGGAACACGTTGAAATACAGCCCCACCACGCTGGGAATGCCGATGGCCCCGTTGCCAAGGGATTTGTAAATCAAATCCATGACAATCATGCCGCCGAGCATGTTGCCAAACAGTCGGCAGGCCATGGAAACCGGGACGGCGCAGTCGCTGATGACGCGGATGGGGAAAACCACCGGCGTCGGCTGTGCCAGGCTCTTGATGCGGCCCAGCACGCCCTTGCGGCGGATGCCGCACCAGTTGATGAGCAAAAAGGTCACGAAGGCCAGTGCAAAGGTCATCGTGATATCGGCAGTCGGCGCATGCAGCCCGAACAGCTCCAGGACCGCACAGCCGACCAGAAAGGCGACCACCGTGAAAATATACGCACTCAAATCGGTGCCAAAGCCCTCAACGCGCGAGCCCGTGTACTGCTCGGCCGCCTCGACCATGATTTCCAGAACGTTTTGCGTCCCCCGGGGCGGGTCCTGCATGCGGCGCAGCACCGTCAGCCGCAGCACAATGGCAATGCCCACCAGAAAGGCCATGACGCACCACGACAAAATCACCGTGGTGGAGAGGCTCATGCCCATCACCTCGATGCGCTCGGGCCACAGCTCCACCTCAAAAGCCATCTCCCTGCTGGGGCCGAACACCAGCGTAACGCCCTTGGCGGCAAATTCATAGAGCGCCACCGTGAGCAGCACGGCAAAGGTGCGGCGGGTCTTTTTCACTTTTTTCTCGGGTGCCCCGGCCTGCGTCAGCTTCTGCAGCGCCGCCCGGCGCCACAAAAAGAGCGCCAGCGCCAGTGCCCCCGAAACCGCAAATAAAACTTTATCAAACATCGGGACGCGCCCCCTTCTTCCGCATCAGACAGACCCCTGTTCCCAACAACAGTGCCGTCACCATACCGCCGCCCGCCCAGGGCAGCTGCGAAGGCGCAAAAATTGCCACCGGCAGCAGCAGCAAAAGCGGCAGAAAAGTCTCCAAAACGCCGCGTGCCACGGCGCGCGTGTCAAGCTGATTGCTTGTCACAGCCCTCGTGAAAGCGGCCAGCAGGCGTGCCTGAAGAAGCCCTCCCAGCACGCCGAGCAGACAACAAGCCATTTCGTTTCATCCCCCCTGCTTGATTCTCTGCGGACAGAAAAACCGCATTGATTTGCGGTTTCATGTCCAATCTACTCCCTTTCCCCAAAAAAATCAACCCCAATTGTCACTAACTTTCCTGTCTCCATTCTCTCATTTTTTAGGCAACTTCGGGATTTTTCCGGGCGTCTTTGGAAAATCGTATTACATAAATTTCATCTTGATACGATTTGGACGCACGCCGCAGGCAGGTTCCCGCCCGTCGCCGGCAAGGCCCCCTGCCTGTCAATTTTTCCCTTGTTCCTGTCAACTTTTGGTCAACTTTTCCTGTTCTTTCCAAGCCCCGCGCCGCGCCGCGCAGGCACGCCGCAGCGCGCCTCCCCCCGCCGGCCGGCGGGGCGCCCTCTTTTCTCCCCATACATCCCCTGCCCGCCCGGGGCGGGGCAGGGGACGTGCCCTTTTCGCACAAAGAGGTGAAAAAAGGGTTGCATTTTGACCTGTGATGTGGTATGATTCATTTTGCATCTGGAAAACGCTGCATGCGGCGGCGTCAGGGCTGCATGCGCCTGTAGCTCAGCTGGATAGAGTGACTGGCTACGAACCAGTAGGTCAGGGGTTCGAGTCCCTTCAGGCGCGCCACACCGGGGCAGACGGCAACATCCGTCTGCCCCGGTTTTTTGTTTTCCGCCTTAAGCGGCGGGGGCCTTATGCCCAAGCTGCGAAAAGGAGCCTCTCTCACTGGGACAATCCAAGGTTTTGCCGGATGGCGCTGCGCAGCGCCGCCATGTTCTCGTCGGCAAAGAAAAACCGCAGCTTGTCCTGCGCCACCGTGTCCCCCTGCGGGAACTGCCCCAGCACAAACACCGCAAAGGTGTCGGCGATGTCCTCGTGGAAATAGTTTGCCCCATAGCGGCTGACGTAGTGCGTGGGGTTTTGCTCATAATCCGCCACGGCACTGTCACCCAACTCCTTCCAAAACGTCTCGTAAAACGTCATGCGAAAGGAGCCCGGGATAAAGCCGGCGACGTCGTGGGTGTTCTGGCCCACGCTCAGGTCGATTTGGGTCTCGTCTTCGAGCAGCACATGCCCGTATTCGTGCAGGATGGTGTAGGTCAGCTTGCTCCAGTCCCTCGGGTTGCCGGCTTCGTCATAGACGTCGTAGTAGTCGACGGTGATGCAAAAGCGGGTGTTGTCGGTCACGCCGTCTTCCTGCAGGGGGGTGGTGTAGGCCAGGATGTTGCCAAAGCCGTCGGTAAAGAGGTCAAACTGCGCAATCTTCTGCCGGGCCTGCACTGGCAAAATCCTGCAGAGGTAGTCCCACACCGCCTTGTCCCGGGCGTCCTCAATCTCCGCCTGCCCCTGCTGTACGGGGTAGGAGGCCAGCACATTGGTGATGCCCACCGAGTAGTTGCTGACCGTGACGGCAGCCTCCTCCCGGTTCAGGGTGAGATATTTGCCGTAGACCTCGTCGAGCCACTCAACGCGGCCCTCCTCTTCCCGATACGGTGCACCGTACATGGTCAACATGCCCTCATACGCCTCCTCAACGGTGCAGCCGGTCTCCTGCAGCCGCAGCTCGACATTTTCCAAAAACCCGTTGCGGTAGTGGTAATCGGTGCAGATGGGGGTCTCGATGTCAAACCAGCGCATACGGTAGCGGTAGGTCTCGTAGCGGTCCACCCAGCCGTTGCCCGTGACCTCATAGCTGTCGGCCAGCTCTCCCGTGGCGCCGATTGCCGCGCAAACCTCCTCCCTTGAGCTGCCAAAGAGGATTTTGCTCTGCCGTGTCTGCCGGTAGGTATACCCCTCCCCCTGCTGGGCGGCCAGCTCCCGGTAGGAGGGGGTTGTTTCGTCCGCAACCTCGCGCACGGCCTCCAGCACCGTCTCTGCGGCGCCGGCAATGGCATAGAGGTTGAGATTTTGCATGGTGTCGGCGGCCGAGTGGTAGAGGTAGCCCCTCCCGTTTTGCATGAGCAGCACCGAGGGGATGCCGGCCATCTGGAAGGAGGCATGGTCGCTGGCCGTCTCGGCCGACAGGCCCAGGGCGGGGTCTTTGCCCTGCAGCAGCCCGCTCAGCCAGTTTTGCTGGCCGTCCGTCGTATACTGCCCCGTGCCCAGGGTGCCCAGCCCGCCCAGCATGTCGAACTGGATGTCCCCGACGATGCGGCTGCGCTCCTCCTCGTCCAGGGAGGCCAGATAGGCGGCGGAGCCCTTTTTGCCGTTTTCCTCGTCGGTAAAGCTGACAAAGCGGATTTCCGTGTCCGTGGGCAGCTCCCGCAGCGCCTGCGCCGTATACAGCAGGGCGGCGACGCCCGAGGCGTTGTCGTTTGCCCCGTAGGCCGTGGGGTCGCTGTCGTGGTGGGCCGAGAGCACCAGAATGTCTGCGCCGGGCTGAGCCGCCGGCTTTACCGCCACCACCGTGCTGCCCGTCCTGCCTGCCTCGTCAGTGTAGGGCAGCCGCGTCACCGAGTACCCCATCCCGGAAAAGCGCCGCTCCAGATAGGCTGCCGCGTCGGCCTCCCCCCGGGAGCCCACCGGGCGCTGGGCCGCCGTCAGCGCCGCCAAGTCCTCCCGGATGCCCGACAGGTCGGGCAGCGACTGCGCCCTGCGCAGCATGTCCTGCGCCAGGCCGTGCGTCAGGGCGGCCGTGGGTGTCAGCACGCCTTCTTTTTCCACCTGCATCACGCCCGTCTGAAGGGCCCAGTTGACGGCCTCCCCGGCCCAGCCGGCGACGTCGCCGGCCCCCTCAAGCCCAAACAGTGCGCCGCCCGGCAGGGCCTCTTCCCCCGCCAGACGCCAGAGCATCGTGCAAAACTCCTGCCCGCTCACCGCGCGCTCCGGCGCGTAACAGCCTTCGCCGACGCCGGCCACAATACCCTGCTGCGCCGCCCAGGCCACGGCGTCGCGCTGGCCCTCCGAAACGTCGGAAAAAGGGCAGCCCGCCGTGACGGCAGGGCTTCCCTGCGCCTCATAAAGCATCTGCGCCGCCTGGCCCCGGCTGACGCCCGACGCCTCCTGTGCCTGTTGCTGCTGCGCACCCTGCGCACCGGTGGTCAGGGGCAGCATGAGTGCCCCGCAAAGCAGCAGTGCTGCCAATCGTTTCATCTCTCTCATCCTCTCCAAATAAAAACCGTTGCCTATCGTTGCCTCCCGGCCCCCCTCAGGGCCTCTCCCGCCCCGCAGGGGGCCTCCTTTCCCCCGCGCCCTCCGGCCCGCTCGGCTGCCCGCCTGCAATGCCGAACAGCGCCATATCCAAAAGCTCGCCGGTTGCCGCAAGCGCAGCCTCCAAATCCTGCCCGCTCCCCGGCTGCCGGTAGCACACTATCATGGGCCAGAAAACCTCGTCCAGGCTTTCCAGGTAGCGCGCCGCCCTCCCGGGCGTCACCCCCGGGCGCAGCGCCGCACAGGACAGCACCTGCCGGAAAAACCGCCGGTTGGCCTCGCGCAGAGGGGCGCGCAGCTCGCTGATTTGCCGCTCCAGCGCCTTTGTCGGGCTGAACACCGCCTGCTCAAACACCCGCTTTGCATCGGGTTTCCCCTCAAAAAAGTCCTCCCGAAGCATAAAATACTCAAACAGCGCCGTCAGGGCATCCTCCGGCGCCGGCAGGGGTGCCTGCCGCTCCACATACTCCCTTAAGCCCTCGAAAACCTGCCGCACACAGTCCAAAAAGAGCTCGTCCTTGCCCCTGTAGTAGTGATACATCATTCCCTTGGAAATGCCGTGCCTTGTGCAGATTCCCTCGATGCTCACACCTCCGTAGCCGCTCGCCCCAAACTCCTCCATCGCCGCGCACAAAATCTCCCGCCTGCTGTTCTGACGGCGCTCCGCCTGTCTGGCCATGCCTTTTCCCCCTTTCTTTCCTTGAAAAAACGGCGCCGCTTGCGGGCCTTGGTAAAAAGCAGACGAATCCGTCTGTTTTTTTATTATAGCACCGACAGGCGCCTGCGTCCACAAAATATTCCCGGGCCAAGGCGGGGCCCTTGCGCGGCGGCGCCCGCCCGATTCCTTCCGAATTAAAAAGCCGGGCGGCCCTCCCCTTTTGGGGAGGGCCGCCCGGCAGGGCGCCGCCGCTTCACGGGGCGGCTGCAAGTTTTTGCACTACTTCACGCAGTCTTCAATCCACTGCGCCAGGGCGCGCGCCACGGCCACGCGCTTGTCGTTGTAGGAGTGGTCGGTGTTGTAGTTTTCAAAGCGCAGCTTGTCCCCCAGCGCGGGGCGCGCCTTTTCGATGAAGGGGAGAATGTGCATCTCCATGGTGGAGGCGTCGTCCCGGTCAAAGCCGAAGACCAAGACATTTTTGCCGGCAAGCCGGTCAATCTGATTGTCAAAGCACCACTGCTGCGCGTGGGCCTCCAGGTCTTTGAGCAGGACGTCGGGCGTCTCCAGCTTGAGCTCGGGCAGGGGCTGTCCCATGACCTGCTCATAGGCCTGCGCCCCCGAAGGGTCTGCCATGGCCGCCAGATAGGCCTTGCCGAAATCGTAGGGGGCAATGCCGGCCACGCCGCGCAAATCGTCCCTGGCGGCGCCGGTCAGCAGCGCGGCAAAGCCGCCCATGCTGTGGCCCACCACAAAGATGTTGTCGGTGTCAATGCGGTACTGCGCCGCAACTTCCGGGCTCTTGAGGTAGTCGATGACGCTGCAGGGGTCTTCGAGCACATGGGAGAAGGAGAAGGTCCCGGGGCTGCCCCAGGCCCCCCGGTAGTGGAAGAAGGCCACATGGCAGCCCGCCATGCGCAGCGCCTGCGCCACGTCGAGGTTGCGCTCGGTGCCGGGAAAGCCGTGCAGCAGCACGACGAGCGGGCTGGGCTCGCGGCCTGCCGCCGTCATGAGCAGGCCGTTGACCTTCACGCCGCCGCTCGGATAGGGGATGGAATACATCATGGGTTCAAAGCCGGGCTCTACGTCTGTGGGGTCGGTGAAAATCCTGGTGGAATCTACCATGCCAAATCAGTCCTTTCGTCTGAAAAATGAGGCCTTTCCGCTGTGCGGCCGTGTGAGGTCGGTGTCGCACCTCGAGCAAAAGCGGTGCGACGTGTCGGTCACAAAGCCGCAGTTGGGGCAGGTGCAGGGCTGGATGTCCAAAAACAGGTATTCGCCGGTCATGGGGTCATAGGTGCTCTTGGCGCTGTGACTGTGCGGCTGGTCGGAATCCATGGTCACCGGCATGAGCGGACGGTTGTCCGGCGCGGCTGCCGTGGACGGGCGGGAAGCCTTTTTGCCCCGGGCCGCAGCCGGGAAAGACCTGTTCTTCCTTGACACCTGCACCACCGTCCAGACAATCAGCGCGACGATGCAGACAATCAGCACAACGGCAAACACCTGCGTGCCCACCAGCACTCCCAGCACAAGCAGGAAGGGCAGCCCCTTCACCCAGTCTGAAGCATTCTTTTTGTCAAGCCCCATTGCCCTCTCCCTTCGCACATGTCCCCGCCGGACACCAGCCGGTCAAAGCGCACCCTTCTGTGCGCCCCCTTTCCTATTTAATACCGATTATACCATATCCCCCCGGTTCCGAAAAGCGAAATTTTGCCCTGCGGCCGCTCTTTTTATGCCTGCCCGCCGGGCAAAAAAGGGGGGCGGCCCCCCGGCGCGCAAGGGGAGGGGAAAAGCCGTTTTCCCCTCCCCTTGCGCAAATTCCCTCTGTGACCTGCTGCGTCAGGGCCTACCAGCGGCTTCTCAGGCATCTGCCTCTCGGCTCACATCGGTCCCTGCCGCAAAGGCACAGGCAGCAAATCAGCCGACAAAGACAAGATCTGTCGCACTGGCACTGCGGCTCTGGTCTGCGGTTCCGGCAGCACATGGAGTTCCCCCCTCTCCGACAACGGCAGGAGTTTCGGTCTCCTGCACGGTCTGCAGCTGGGACAGCAGCAGCTGCTCCAGTTCACGGAGCCGGTTCTTGCTGTTGCCGCCCAAGCTGCAGGCCTTGCCGGGCCGGGGACGGCGGTGTCCGCCGCAGTGATGGCAGCCGTCGCCGCCCTCATCCTCTTCGTCGTCGGAGACGTCGCAGCACTCCTTGAGAAGCTGTGCCACGGCATCGTTGATCTGGTTGATGGCGCCCAAGATGTCGTCGGCCGCATCCACTGCGCTCTGGCAGGGCGTGCGCTCCTCCTCTTCCTCGTCGCCGCAGTCGTGGCTGTGGCAGCCGCAGTGGCCGGCCTGCGCCATGGCACAGGCACAGGCGCAGGCGCAGGGGTCGGCATTGCCCATGACGCCGCAGTTGCAGCCGCAGCCGTTTGTGCCCATATTGCCGCAGTTGCAGCCGTTCCAGTTGCCGCACAGGTGGCAGTTGTTTGCCCCCATGTTTCCGCAGCCGTTCCAGTTGCCGCAGCCGTTCCAGTTGCCGCAGCCGTTCCAGTTTCCGCAGTTGCAAGAGCAGGAGTTGTCGGTATCCCCATCTGCGCCGGCCCCGAAATTGCAGTTGTCGGGGACAACGCCGAGCGGCTGGCGCAGCACCATGCTTCTGCCGCCGCGCCAGGCGGCGATGTAGGCGGCCGCGCTCGAGGGGGCGCTGCGCGGGTCAAAGAGCAGCGCGCCCAGGAAAACGCCTCGCGGCGTGCGCAGGTTGCCCAGGTTGTTGCCCGAGGCATCCGAGAGCTCCAAGAAGTTTCTTCCGTTCTTTGTGTAGGAAATCAGCGTGTAGGGCGCGATGGTCAGGACGTACGAGAGCGAAACGCCGGTGCCGGCGCGCAGCCTCGTTGCCACAAAGGCCCCGTTTTTCTCGTATTCGTTGACACAAGAGGGCGTGGTGATGAGCAGGCGGTTGCTCCTGCAGTTGACGCCGATGGAGCGGATGGGGGTGCTTTCGCAGGACGCCGTTGCCAGCGTCACCGTCTCCTGCAGCGCAAAGGCGGGGGAGAGGCGGAACACCGTGCGGGGCACCTCGGCAGACGCCGCCCAAAAAACCTGGCCGACTTCGTCCCAGTAGAGCAGGTCGTACCGGCGGCCGGCCGACAGCGTCGCCACCAGGCCAAGCTGACGGTCGAGCTTTTGCACCTGCCCTGTGGCGGGAAGCGGGACATAGAAATAACTGCCGTCAAAGGCCATCCCGCGCAGATTGGCCTCCGTGAGCTCGGCGCACAGCGCCGATTGCAGTTCCAGACGCATGAGGATTCCTCCATTTCTAAGAATCACATGGCGCAGGGCGCCTTGCCTGGCGCGCCACGTTTCAAAATTGGGATGTGGCCGCAGGCGACACCGCCCATCGGGGCCATCCGCTTTATCTTATGTCGGCAGGCGAAAAGTGGTGCGGCAAAAAAGGAAAACGTGTCGCACTTCGCCGCAAAAGCCCCTCCCCGCCCCCCTGCGCTCCCGCAAAAGGCCCCCGGCAGGCGCCTTTTCCCGTGCCGAGACGCGTCGGGGGCCCTGTGCCGGCTGCGTATTTTTCTTGCAATACGCCCGTCTGGGCATTATAATGTTTTTTGAAAACCAGTTTTCCAAAAATTTTCAAAAGGAGGCCCTCTTTATGGACAACTTCACCGTTTCTCCCGTTGTGGAGCAAACCCTTGCGCAGCTCAAGGCACTGCCCTGCGTCAAAACGTCGCTCGACTTCCTCAAGACCGACTCGGAACTGACGCTTGAGCAGCAGGTTGCCATGGCAAAAATCCCCGCCCCCACCTTCCACGAGCGTGAAAAGGCGCTGGCCTTCTGCGAATATCTCAAGGAGCTCGGCCTGGAAGACGTGCACCTCGACCGCTTCGGCAACGCCATCGGCGTGCGCCGGGGAAGCGGCAAGGGCCCGCGCGTCATCCTGGAAGCCCATATGGACACCGTTTTCCCGCTCGACACCGTGCTCGAGCCCAAGTTTGAGGGCAGCCGCGTCTACCTGCCCGGCGTCAACGACGACACCTCGGGCATGGCCTCCATCCTCAGCGTCATCCGCGCGCTCAACGCCGGAAACATCGAAACCGAGGGCGACCTCTTCTTCATGGGCACCGTGGAGGAGGAGGGCATGGGGGCCCTTGGCGGCATGAAAAAGCACATGAGCGAAAATACCTATGACGCCTCCATCAGCATCGACGGAAGCGGCTTTGGCAACATCGTCTTCAACGGCACCGGCCTGCGCACCTGCGAAATCAACTTCCACTCCAAGGGCGGCCACGCCGCCGGCGCCTTCGGCAAGGTCTCCAACTCCCTGTATGCCGCCGCGCGCTGCGTGGTCAAGATTGCCTCCATCCAGGTTCCGCCCGACAGCGGCACCATCTATTGCGTCTCCAACTTCCACGCCGGCAACGATTCGGCCATCAACGCCGTGGCCTCGGATTCCCAAATCAAAATCAACTACCGCTCCAACCGTCAGGACTTCCTCGAGACGCTGCACAACCAGATTATGCAGGCGGCGCAGGAGGCCTGCGACGAGGAGACGGCACGCTGGGGTGCCGATACCGTGACCTGGGACACCAAGCAGTATGTCGACGTGCCGGCCGTGACCCAGTCGGCCAACATCCCCCTGGTTGAGGCGCTCTACACCGTCATCAAGGACTGCGGCATCGAGCCCACCTTCTCGGTGGGCGGCGCCACCAACTGCACCATGGGCATCTACGCCGGTGTCCCCTCGGTGTGCATCGGAAGCGGCGGCTCGGGCGGCGGCGCCCACGCCCTCGACGAGTACTACGACAACACCGACCGGCACATTGCCACCGGCGGCACCCTGCTGCTGGCTCTTCTCATGGCAGGCGTCAAGGGCAAGACAACGCCTCTTGCCTCCAAGTAACCTCTGCGTCCACTGCAGCTTATCCCCCGGCGTTTGCAAAAGGGCTTTCGTCCCTTTGCAAACGCCGGGGGACAAGGGCCCGCCCCCTGCGCCGGCAGTCTGCCGGCGCAGGGGGCGGGCCCTGCCGTGCTGAGGCTTTGGGCGGCCCCAAAGCCTCAGCACGGGACTTTTCAAAGAGAAAACTCACAAAAGCCGCAGGTTTTGCGAGATATTTTGTTGACAAACCCCCAAACAGTTTTATATAATGTATTTTGCCGATTTTGACGGCTTTTTTCCGACTCGTCTTAGCGGGCGGGACATCTGCAAGACGAACCGCGCCGGAGAACCTCCGGCCCGCCCGCCGTGATATGAATTTGAAAAAGGAGGTGCACGCACAATGAAGAGAACCTATCAGCCCAAAAAGCGTCATAGAGCCAAGGAGCACGGCTTCCGCAAGAGAATGAGAACCCGCAACGGCAGACGTATTCTCAGCGCCCGCCGCGCCAAGGGCAGAGCCCGCCTGTCCGCCTGACCGCAGGACGGTCCCTTCAAAGGCCGGCCGGTGCGGGGACGCCAGTTTCATGTGCGGCGGTCTGCCTTGTCCGCTTTTCCTCAGGCCACTGCAACATGTGGCCTTTTTTTGCTTTGTCCAAAGACGGACAACCCGCTTTGGGCGCCCTCTCGCAGGGCCGCCCGGCAGGCCCCCGCAGCTTCGTCCTCGGCAGGACGCACTTTTCAAAACACGTCGGGGCAGGGAAAGAGGCCCTGCCGCTCCCGTCCCTGACAGGGAGCCGCGACAAAGGGGTTTTTCCAATGCAAGCCGTCCCTCTGACGCGCAACAACGACTTTCGCCGGCTCTATAAGAGGGGAAAAAGTCTTGTCGACCGCAACATCGTCGTTTACTATGCCAAAAACAGGCTGGGCGCCAACCGCGTGGGCTTCACCGTCGGAAAGAAGGTGGGCGGCGCGGTGACACGCAACCGCGCCAAGCGCCTCATGCGCGAGAGCTTTCGCCTGCTCGAGCCCGGGCTCGCCCAGGGCTTTGACTTCGTTTTGGTTTCGAGAAGCCGTCTGCCCCATCTCAAGCGGCAGGCGGTGGACGCCTCGCTCTCCCGCCTGCTGGGCAGCGCCGGCCTGCTGCACAAGGGGGAATCTTCGTGATTCGCGCTCTGATGCTGGCCCTCATCCGGGGCTATCAGAGGTTTATTTCACCGCTTTTCCCGCCCTGCTGCCGCTACACGCCCACCTGCTCGGCGTATGCCGTTGAGGCCATCACGCGCTACGGCCCCTGGAAGGGCGGCTGGCTCGCACTGCGGCGCCTTCTGCGCTGCCATCCCTTCAGCCATCACGACTACTACGACCCCGTCCCCTGACGGCCACCGGCGGCACAACACCCCCAGATAAGGAGGTCTTCCACATTCATGACTGACTGGCTGCTCAATTTCCCGCTCGGGACACTCCTGGGCTGGTTTATCGATCAATTCAACAGCTACGGCTGGGGCCTTCTGGGCTTCACCGTGGCCATCAAGATCATTTTGCTGCCCCTCGGCCTGCTTCAGCAGCGCAGCACCATCAATCAGATGAAGGTGCGCCCGCAGGAGGAGGCCATCCGCAAGCAGTGCGGGGCCGACAAGATGCGCGCCAACCTGGAGGTCAGCAACCTCTATAAGGAAAACGGCATCTCGGCCGCGGCCGGCTGCCTGCCCATGCTGGTGCAGCTGCCGATTCTCTTTTCCCTCTACAAAATTATCCGCATGCCGCTCACCTATGTGGTCAAGCTGAGCGCCTCTCAGATTTCGGCGCTTGACGCTGCGCTGGGCCTCAACCTGCTGACGGCCGAGCGCGTGTCGCACACGGCCGAAATCACCATTGCCGAGGCGCTGTTTTCCAACCTGCCCGCCATGGTCGACGCAGGCCTTGTCGAGCCTGGCATCCGCACCTTCAGCTACAACTTCCTGGGCATGAACCTGGCCGAGCATCCCAGCCTGGCCTTCAACATGCTGCTGCTGGTGCCCATCTTCTCGGGCCTGACCGCCTTTTTGCAGTCCTGGTACCAGATGAAGTCGGTGCCCTCCACGGCGGCCACCGAGAGAATGCAAATCCAGATGCTGTTCACCATGCCCATCGTGTCTGTCTGGATTGCCTTCACCATGCCCTCCGGCATGGGCCTTTACTGGGGCTTTTCCTCGCTGCTCATGATGTTCCAGAGCATGCTGCTCAACGCCATCTGGAACCCCAAAAAGACGCTGGCTGCGGCCTATGCCGCCCAGGAGGCAAAGGAAGAGCTGGCAAAGCAGGAGCGCCTTGCGCGCCGCAAGGCCAATCTCGGCGGCCTGAAGGCCGGGCAGCAGCCCCCCGAGGAGCAGCAGCCCGCCAGCCCGCCCCCCATGAGCCCGCAGGTGGAGGCACAAATGCAGGCCATGAAGGAGCGCAAAAGGAAAAATTATGCCAAGGTGCTCGGATTCCGGGATCACATCCCCGACCCCATCGACCACGATTTGCCTCCGGTTGATAAATCCGCAAAAGGAGGCGACGAAGAAGAATGACAGTCACCATGGAGCATATTGCCACAGGCAAAACCATTGACGAGGCCATTGAGGCCGGCTGCGCCGCGCTGGGGCTTGACCGCGACAGCGTGAGCGTGGAGGTGCTGCAGACCCCCTCCAAGGGATTTCTGTTTGGACTGGGCGCCCAGGACGCCAAGGTGCGCCTGACCTACGAGGTGCAGCAGCCCGACCCAAAGCCGCAGCCCGCCGCCCCAAAGCCCCAGACTCCAAAGCAGCAGCCCCAGGCGCCGCGCGAGGCGTCCGACAGAGCCGCAAAACCCCAGCCGCCGCGTGAGGCTTCGTCCGAAGGCGCGGCTCCCGTTTCCGCCCCGAGGCAGCAGGATGCCCCCGCCCCCCAGAAAGAGCGGCGGCAGCGCGCCAAGGGTGAGCCCCGGCCGCAGCAGCAGGCCGCGCAGCGCAAAGCCGAGCCCCGCGCCGCCGAGGCGGCCCCCCAGGAGCCGGCACGCCCCTTTGAGCCGGTGTCGGACACCCGTGCAGAGGCCTTTTTGCAGGAGATTTTCTCCATCCTGGAGCTGCCGGTCGACATGTCTGCCAGCAGCGACGGAACCGTGCTGCGCATCTCGCTCTCGGGAGACAACATGGGCCTGCTGATTGGGCGCAGGGGCGAGACGCTGGACGCCCTGCAGTACCTGACAAGCCTTGTCGCCGGCCATGCCGACGACCGCTTCTCCAAAGTCTCGCTCGACATCGAAAACTACCGTGCCAAGCGCGAAGAGGTGCTGGTTTCGCTGGCCCTCAAGATGGCCGACAAGGTGGTGCGCCTGCAAAAGAGCGTGACGCTTGAACCCATGAACCCCTACGAGCGCCGCGTCATCCACTCGGCGCTGCAGGAGGTGGAGGGCGTTGAGACCGGCTCCATCGGTCACGAGCCCAGCCGTCGGGTGGTCATCTCTCCCGCCGGCTCGGGCGGGCCGCGCAGCAGCGCGTCGGGCTCGGGCGGCCGCAGCCGGCGCCGCCGCCGCAGACCCCAGGGCCCCAAAGCCCCCCAAAATACCGGGGGCGGTTCCGGGGACGGCGCCCTTTCGGAGGCCGGAGCCGCCGATTCCGACGTCTCCTTCGCGCCCGGGCAGCCGTAATCTTTCACCCCCTCTTTGTCAAACTCCGGAGGGAATGGGCGCGCTCCCATTCCCTCCCTTTTTGTGCCTGTCGCCCGCCCTCGCGCCGACTTAACCGCGCCGTGGCGCGCGACCCGCAAGACGCCGCAGGCGCAGCCGCGCCATGGTATCGGACGCGGCCGCCGGCCTTTGTTCGAAAGTTCGAAAGGAGGCTTTTTCATGTCCTTGTCCCCCCGTCCCATTGCCGCCATCTCCACGGCGCTGCAGGACGCCGCCATCGGCGTGGTGCGCCTGTCGGGCCCCGGCTCGCACGAGGTGGCCCTGCGCTGCTTTCGCCCCCTGTCGGGAAAGGTGCCAAGGCCGCGCCGCGCCTGCGTGGGCCGCGTCTTTGACGCGCAGGGCGACATCGACCTCGCGGTGCTGACGCTGTGGGCCGCGCCCGCCTCCTTCACGGGGGAGGACATGGCCGAATTTTCCTGCCACGGCGGCCGCGTGGTGCTCTACGACGTGCTGGCCGCCCTGCTCGAGGCCGGCGCGCGCCAGGCCGGCCCCGGCGAATTCACCCGGCGCGCCTTTTTGAACGGCAAGCTCGACCTGGCCGAAAGCGAGGCCATCATCGACCTCATCACGGCGGGCAGCCGTGCGGCGGCGCGGGCGGCGCTGTCGCAGGCAAGCGGGGCGCTGTCGCAGCGCTGCCGGGCGCTGCGCGCCGGGCTGGTGGAGGCCGACGCCGACATTCTGGCCTATGTCGACTTTTCCGACGAGGGCGTGGTGCAGGCCGACCCCGCCGTCCTGTGCGCCGCCCTGCGCAAGGCCGAGGCGGGGCTTGACGCCCTGCTGGCCACCTGCCGCAGGGGCCGCGTGGTGAAGGAGGGCGCGCCCACCGCCATCATCGGCAAGCCCAATGCGGGAAAATCCTCGCTGCTCAACCTGCTGGCAGGCTCCGAGCGCGCCATCGTCACGGAGCTGCCCGGAACCACCCGCGACGTGGTGAGCGAAACGGTGTCGGTGGGCGGGCTGGCACTGCGCCTGCTCGACACCGCCGGCCTGCGCGATACGGCCGACCCCGTAGAGCGCATCGGCGTGCAGCGCAGCCGTCAGGCGGCGGCCGAGGCCTCGCTGCTGCTGGCCGTCTTTGACGCCTCCCGCCCCTGGGACGAGCTCGACGACCGGGTGCTCTCCCTGTGCGAGGGGCGCGAGGCCATCGCCATTTTGAACAAGACCGACCTGCCGCAGCGTATGGAGCTGTCCGCCCTGCAAAGACGCTTCCCCTCTCCCGTCCGGCTGTGCGCCGCCACCGGGGAGGGCCTGCCCGAGCTCGAACGCCGCCTGTGTGAGCTCTACCTCCCGGCGCCCGACGAGGTGCTGCTGACCTCGCTGCGCCACGCCGAGGCGGCAGGGCGCGCAAGGGAGGCCGTGCGGCGCGCAAGGGAGGCCATCGAGCAGGGCGTCGAGCCTGACATCGCCGAGGTCGACCTGCGCGAGGCCATCGAGGCGCTGGGCGAAATCACCGGGGAAAGCGTGACCCAGGACGTGATCGACAGTATCTTCTCCCGCTTTTGCGTGGGAAAATAAGTCCCTTTCCCGCCGTGGGATTTTGTGCGCGCCGCGCATGTTTCACGCCTTTTTGGATTTTTTCTCCTAAAATTGACAAAAAGTATTATTCCTTTTTGTAATAATATTTCTCATCTTTACGATTTGGATTTGATTTCCCCCTTTGGGACCTGTTTTCCCCGGAGGGGGTCTGGCGATAGTTTTCATGAGAGGAGGGGCGCACATGCGCTTTGTTGCGGACAGCGTGGACGTCTGCGTCGTGGGCGCCGGCCACGCCGGCATTGAGGCGGCGCTGGCGGCGGCCCGTCTGGGGTGCAAGGTGGCGCTGCTCACCTTAAACCTGGACAGTGTGGGCAACATGCCCTGCAATCCCTGCATCGGGGGCACGGCCAAGGGCCAGCTGGTGCGGGAGATTGACGCGCTGGGCGGCGAGATGGCCAAGGCGGCCGACGAGACCACCCTGCAGTTTCGCATGCTGGGCAGGGGAAAGGGCCCTGCGCTGCACTCGCCGCGCGTCCAGTCGGACAGGCGGCGCTATCAGGAGAGCATGAAGCGCCGTCTGGAGAAAACCCCCGGCCTGCTGCTGCGGCAGGGCGAGGTGGTGGAGCTTTTGACCGAGGGGGGCGCGGTGTCGGGCGTGCTGCTGCGCACGGGGGCCGTCTTTTTGTGCCGGGCCGTGATTGTGGCCTGCGGCACCTATCTGGGCGGCAAGGTCTTTTTGGGGGACGTCTCCTACGAGAGCGGGCCCGACGGGCTCTTCCCGGCAAACGCCTTTTCCGAAAGCCTTGTGCAGCACGGCGTGCGCCTGCGCCGCTTCAAGACCGGAACGCCGGCGCGCGTGCTGCGCCAGTCTCTGGACTTTTCCAAGATGCAGGTGCAGGAGGGAGACCCCCATCCCACGCCGCTCTCCTTTGAGACGTCCGACCCGCCGCCCAACACGGCGGTCTGCTACCTGACCTACACCAACGAGAAGACGCATGAGATCATCCGCCAGAACCTGCACCGCTCCCCGCTCTACGGGGGCGCCATCGTGGGCGTCGGGCCGCGCTACTGTCCCTCCATCGAAGACAAGGTCGTGCGCTTTGCCGACAAGACGGCCCACCAGATTTTTGTGGAGCCCACGGGGGCCAACACCGACGAGATGTATGTGCAGGGCATGTCGTCCTCGCTGCCCGAGGACGTGCAGCTTGCCATGCTGCGCACGCTGCCCGGCTTTGAAAAGGTGCAGATGATGCGCACGGCCTACGCCATCGAGTATGACTGCTGCGATTCGCTCGACCTTCTGCCCACGCTGGAGTTCAAGCACCTTTCCGGCCTCTACGGGGCGGGGCAGTTCAACGGCACCTCGGGCTACGAGGAGGCGGCGGCGCAGGGCCTGATGGCGGGCATCAACGCGGCGCTCAAAATCAAGGGCCGGCCGCCCGTCGTGCTCTCGCGCGACAGCAGCTACATCGGCACCCTGATTGACGACCTTGTGACCAAGGGCACCGACGAGCCCTACCGCATGATGACCAGCCGCAGCGAATACCGCCTGCTGCTGCGCCAGGACAATGCCGACGAGCGGCTGACGCCGCTCGGGTATGAGCTGGGGCTGATTTCGCCGCAGCGCTACCAGGCCTTTTTGCAAAAGCAAGAGGCCATCTCAAACGAGCTGCGGCGTCTGCGCAAGACCTCCATCCCTGCCTCGCCCGGCCTCAACGAGAGGCTTGAGGCCATCGGCTCCTCCCCCGTGAGCACCGGCACGCGGCTGGCCGAGCTGCTGCGCCGTCCGCACCTGTCCTACGAAGATTTGGCGCCCTTTGACGTCACCCGTCCCCCTCTGCCGCGCGACGTGTGCGAAGAGGTGGAAATCCAAATCAAATACGAGGGATATCTGGCCCGGCAGCGCCGTCAGGCGCAGGAGGCCAAAAAGCTCGAGGACCGGGTGCTGCCGGCCGACGCCGACTATCTCTCCCTTCGCGGGCTGCGCATCGAGGCGCAGCAGAAGCTGCAGCGCATCCGTCCGCGCACGGTGGGGCAGGCGGCCCGCATTTCGGGCGTGAGCCCCGCCGACATTTCGGTGCTGCTCATCTGGCTTGAGCAGCAGGGAAGGAGACAAATCCATGAGTGACGCTGCAAAGGCCCCCCAGGCGGGGGCCGTGCGCGCCCCGCTTGCCCTCCCGGCCGACGCCGCGCAGCAGGAGGCGGCGCTGCGCAGGCTGCTTGACGAGGGCCTTTCGGGGCAGCCCTTTTGCCTTGACGACGCACAGCGCGAAACGCTGTGCCGCTATCTGGTGCTGCTGCGCGAGGCAGACCGCCACATCAATCTCACCGCCGTCACCGACGACGCCGGCATGGTGTGCCGCCACCTGCTCGACAGTCTGGCGCTGCTGCCGCTCTGCCCGGCGGACGCAAGCATTGTCGACATCGGCACCGGGGCCGGCCTGCCCGGCCTGCCGCTTGCCGTGGCGCTGCCCGGCGCCCGCGTGACGCTGCTTGACAGCACCAAAAAGCGGCTGGACTTTCTCGACGAGGTGCTGGCGCTGCTGCCGGTGCCGGGCGCCAAAACCCTGTGGGGCAGGGCGGAGGAGCTGGCACAGGACACCGCGCTGCGCGAGAGCTTTGACATTGCCACGGCGCGCGCCGTGGCCAACCTGCGCCAGCTTGCCGAATACTGCCTGCCCTTTGTCAAAGTGGGCGGGGTCTTCCTGCCCATGAAGGCGGGCGACATAGAGGCCGAGCTCGGCGAGGCCAAAAACGCCGTCGGCACGCTGGGCGGACGGCTGGAGCGGGTGTATTCCTACACCCTGCCGGGGGAGGGCGCCGTCATGTCGGTCCCCGTCATCCGCAAGGTGCGCAAGACCGACGCAAAATACCCCCGCCGGCAGGCGCAGATTGTCAAAAAACCCCTCTGACGCCCGGTGTGCGGCAGGGCCTCCCCCTGCCCGCCCCACGAAAGGAGCTGTTTTCTTGCTTTCCTCCCTCAAACGCTTTGTCGGACGCCTCATCCTGCCCGACCTTACGGCGCTGCACTGGCGCTGCTACCGCCGCGCACTGCAGGCAAAGGGCCTGCGCGGCTCGCTGCTGCGCGCCCGGGTGCGCCGCCTGCAGCGAAAGCAGTGCGCCGACATCCCCATCAAACAGGACATCACCCCCTTCACCACGCCGCACGGTCTCTCGGGCATCTTTATCTCGAAGGGCGCCGCCATCGGGGAGGGCTGCACCCTCTTCCAGCAGGTGACGGTGGGCTCCAACACGCTGCAGGGCAGCGCCCGCTACGGGGCGCCCGTGATTGGCAAAAACGTCTATATCGGCGCGGGCGCCAAAATCATCGGCCGCGTCACGGTGGGCGACAACGCCCGCATTGGCGCCGGCTGCGTGGTGGTGGACGACGTGCCGGCAAACGCCACCGTGGTCATGCCAAAGCCGCGCGTGCTGCTGCGCGACGCCCCGCCCGACAACGCCTTCCACCCCTGGCCAGACTGAGAAATTTTTTCCCCTTGCCGCCTTTTCGGGGCAAAGCTCTGCAAGAGCAAAGGGCACAGGGCCCTGCGGGGGGCCGGCCAAAAAAGGCCCTTTGCCCCGCCTTGCGCGCCCGCTCACGGATGCGCAAGGCAATGGGGGAGTGCGGCTCAGTCCAGGCCGGAAGGCGGCGCCAACTTGCGCACCGGGGCGCCAAGTGTTTTTGAAAGCGCCCGCCGTCTGAGCAAGGGGCGCGCCGGGCCTTCTTTTAAGCAGCCCGCATAACCAAAAGCCCTAAAGCAAAGAGAGGGGCGGCAGGGAAGTTTCCCTGCCGCCCCTCTCTTTATATTAGGTTGTGTAAGTTTTTTTATAAAGGGCATCGGGGACGCTTTGTTCCCTTGCGTTTGCTTTGGCCCCTGCCCCACAAAGGCGCTGCGCCCTGTCTTTAGGAAAGGCCCTCTTCGGGGCTCTGCTGCCCATCCTCGCTTTGCGCCTTGAACGTCACGTTCTTCCCGTCAACCTGAATGGAAAGGGTCCACTCGCAGGGCTGCCCGTCTTCCCCTTCCAGGAAAAAGGAGATGTTACCCTCTCCCAGGTAGGTCGGTCCGAGCTCGTCTTCCGGCCCTGCGTCGATGGAGCATCTCTGAAAAGAGCCGTCGGCTTCAAGAAAGGCCGCGCCGCACTTCTCCTGATCCCAAAACAGGGCCGCCCCCGCATAGTCATAGGCGTTGTCGGGGAAGGGGACACAGTCGGCAAACTCCCAGTCCTGCTCCCGAATGCCGGAAAACAGCTGCTCGAGCTCCTGCTTTGACAAGACGCGCTCCCCGGACGTCCCGTCCTCCTGCGCAGGCTACCCGTCCTGCACATCCTGGAGGAGCTCCCTGTCTTCAGAGGGCACTTCTCCCTCCCTGCTATCACAGCCGGGCATCCCGGGGATGAGGGCAAGCAGAAGAAGAAGGATGACAGCCCCCTTGGCCAGACGTTTTTTCATCATTGCCAATCCTCTTTGTTTTTTTATGGCCTTCGCAGATTTTGCTCGCCATGCATTCTTTGCGAAGGGGAGCCCTGCACGCTCAATTGCCCCCGTCTTGCGGCTGGTTTTTCCTGTCGAGCAGACGCTTGTTCCACCACACGCCCGCAAGGCCCAGCGCCCCGATGACGGCGTAAATCAAAACGGGCAGCACAAAATTCCCCTGTGCCAGATTGCTGCCCACCAGCGCGGAGGACAGCACCGACGGGATGCGCGCCACACTTGACAGCACCAAAAAGGTGCCCATGTTCATCCTCGTGAAGGGGGCAAAATAGGTCAGGGCGTCCTTAGGGGTGCCGGGAATGAAAAAGAGAAAAAAGACGACGGCCTCCAGCCGGCCCTCCTTTTGCAGAAACTGCAGACGGTCAAACCGCTTTCGGGAGAGCAGGTTTTCCACCACCTCATAGCCCAGCGCGCGCGACAGCAAAAAGATGATGACGCTGCCGGTCAAAACACCCGCCATGCACAGGAAAAAGCCGCCGACGGTGCCATACAGCGCGCCGCCCATTACCTCGAAAAACTCTCCCGGAATGAGAAAGCTCACCACCTGCATCACCTGGAGCAGCAGGAAAAAGAGCACGCCCCACGCCCCCTTGCCCCGCACCCAGGCGATAAACTGGGCGCGGCCCTGCTCGGTGGCAAGCTGCGCCATGCGAGGCAGAAAAAGCACCCCGATCACCAGCATGATTGCAAAAAACAGCACCAAAAACACAAATTTCACCCGACCGGCCCGCGAAGACTTCTCCCCCGGGACAGGCGAGTGCTCCGGGGGATGCTCTTTTTCCCAATTGTCGCGACGCGGTAACTCAGGGTTCATGGCCTTCTCCTTTTCCGGCGGCCGCAGGGCCGCCCGTTTCCCGTTTCAAAACTTGCAGCGTCCGCTCCCGCCCGCCCGGGCGGGCGGGCCGGGCCTGTCCGAAAGTGCCTGCACAACCTGCCCGAAAGGGGCGCGCTAGACCATTCCGAACATCAAAAATCCCACCGTGTTGATGGAGAAATTGGCAAACATGTGGATGAGCCAGGAGTTGTAGATGTTGTCGCTGCGCGAGTCGACCCAGTTGAAAAACAGCCCTGCCACAAACAGGCTGACCAGCAGCAGCACAAAAATCCACAGCTTAAACCAGCTTGCCATGATGACAAAGTGGTACAGCGAAAAGGCCAGCGCGCTCACACAGGCGGCAATGCCCTGCGGCACCTCCCGGCGCAGCGACAAAAAGGCAAAGCCGCGAAAGAAAATCTCCTCGAGCAGCGAATTGAAAAAGCTGATGTAAAGCGAGACAAACAAAAAGTTGTGCTCGCTGATGCTGCTGTCCTGCGTCAGCGAGAGGGCGATTTGAGAGAGGTCGATGTGGGAGCGGAAGAAAAAGAAGCTGCCGAGAATCAGGGCATACACCCCCACGCCGGCCAGCAGTGCCAGCAGCAGCTGCTTTGGCTTTGGCCTTTGAAACATGTCCAGCATGCGCGCCTTGGGGTTGCAGAGCTGAAACATGGTGATGCAGGCCACAAAAAGCGTGATTTTGCACACCGACTTGATGAGATAGGGCGGACGGTAGCCCACCTCGATAAAGCAGATGAACAGGCAGCCCAAAATCATGAAGGTGATGGACTGCAGCCCGCTGCCGTAGGGCGCATGGGCCAGCGCCCTGCGGCTGACGTAAAAGAGCAGGCCCACAAGGCACAGCAGCACCACCAGCAGCGCATTGACGGCCAGCACCCGCACCTCGGGCTGCTCGATGAGCTGCTCCGCCGCGTCTACGGCGGAGTCCACCAGGGCCGCCGCCTTTTCCGGCAGGTCGGCGGCCGCCTGCCCGGCCTGCTCAAGCACCCGGGGCAGGCCCTCCTGCAGCAGCTCCACGGTCATTGCTTGGCACACTCGGTCGCGGAGGCCACCAGGCCTGCCAGCGCCTGAATCTCGCTGGGGATGATGAGCTTGGTCGCCTGCCCGTCGGCCGCCTGCGCAAAGGCCTCCAGCGCCTTGAGCTTGATGACCGCCTCGCTGGGCGCGGCGGCGTTGAGCATGGCGATGGAGTCGGCCAGCGCCTTCTGCACCGTCAAAATGGCCTCGGCCTCACCTTCGGCCTCGCGAATCTTGGTGATTTTGCTGGCGTCGGCCCGCAAAATGGCAGACTGCTTCTCACCCTCGGCCACCAGAATCTGAGACTGCTTTTCGCCTTCGGCCTGCAAAATGGCCTGACGGCGCTCGCGCTCCGCCTTCATCTGCTTTTCCATGGCGTCCTGAATCTCGCGCGGCGGCAGGATGTTCTTGAGCTCCACGCGGTTGACCCGGATGCCCCAGGCGTCGGTGGCCTCGTCCAGGATGATTCTCATGCGCCCGTTGATGTGGTCGCGGCTGGTCAGCGTCTCGTCGAGCTCTAAGTCGCCGATGATGTTTCGAAGCGTGGTGGCGGTCAGGTTCTCAATGGCCGCCATGGGCACCTCCACCCCGTAGGTGTAGAGCTTGGGGTCGATAATCTGAAAATAGACGATGGTGTCAATCTGCATGGTGACGTTGTCCTTGGTAATCACGGGCTGGGGCGGAAAGTCCACCACCTGCTCCTTGAGCGACACCTTCTTGGCCACGCGGTCAATCACCGGAATCTTAAAGTGGATCCCCACGCTCCAGGTAGCCTTGTAGGCCCCCAGGCGCTCCACAACATAGGCCTTTGCCTGCGGCACAATCTGCACCGTGGCAAACAGCACCAAAACGGCAAAAGCAATCCACAATACGGTCGAGACAATGGGCGGCATGGCGCAATCTCCTTTCTCCCCTGCGGGAATGAGGCGCGCCGAAAAAGGCTTCCCCCGGCGCGCTTACCGGCTGCCCCGTCCTGACACGGGGCACTTTCTGTCTGAGTATTGTATCACATAGCGTACAAAAATTCAACGAGAGCCGCCCCTGAGGCCGGCGCCGCCGGCAGCCCCGTTTCATTGTGCAGAATTTTTGTTTTTTTATGGTTTCTACTCTTATTTTTCCGCTTCTTTTGTCTGTTTTTGAAAATGTTTTGCTTTTTTTCGCCTAATCCTTGTTTTTGTTCCCCGTGGTGTGATATACTGGCTCTATTGTTTTTAACGTCGTGCGGCTGTTCTTTTTTTTTGCCGCCGTCGCACTACGCGCCCACCGGGCGTTTTTTTGAAAGGCTGGTATTCTTCCATGGAACTCTCCTCACGAAAAAGCCCCCGTTTTTTTTACGGCTGGGTAGTCGTTGCCGGCTGCATGTTTATCCAGGCCGCCGCCGTCGGCATTCTCTCCAACACCCTTTCGGCCTTTATCGTGCCCTGCTCTGAAGACCTGCAGGTGGGGCGCGCCACCTTTACCATGTATACCTCTTTTGGTATGGTGTCGGGCCTTTTGATGGCGCCGCTCTGGGGTGAATTTTTCAAAAACCGGCGCTTTAAGCCCTTCATGCTGCTGGGCTGTCTGCTCATGACCGGCGGCATGTGGTGCTACTCGCTGGCCACCAACGTCTATCATTTTTACATCATTTCCTCCGTCAACGGAATTTTCCAGGGTTTGCTCACGGGCGTGCCCATCCCCCGCATCCTCTCCAACTGGTTCATTGAAAAGAGAGGCCTTGCCATGGGCGTGGCCCTGGCGGGCTCCGGCCTTGCCGGCTCCATCATGACCCCTCTTGTCACGGCCACCATCCAGAACATGGGCTGGCGTGCCGGCTTCCGGCAGCTCACCATTGTCTTCTTCCTGATCACCATCCCCGTGATTTTGCTCCTGATCAAGGAGCACCCCTCGGACGTGGGCCAAAAGCCCCTCGGCTGGGATCACGTCCAGGCAGTCCCCGCCGAGATGGGAGGCACCATCTCCGGCATGACGCGCGCCCAGGCATTTCGCTCCAAGACTTACTGGTGCTACATTGCGGCCCTCTTTCTCACCCAGCTCTGCGGCATGGGCCTGCAAAACAACATCATCGGCTACCTCACCGACGTGGGCTTTGACTCCATGTATGCCGCCAGCATCTTTTCGCTCATGATGTTCATTCTGGTGCCCGGCAAAATCGCGCTGGGCAGCATCTATGACCGCTTTGGCATCCGGATTGGCTCCATCGTGATTACGGTGACGCTCTCGCTGTCAGCCGTGCTGCTGATCCTGTCAGTGCGCTCGCCCATCCCGGTCATCTTCGCCATTGTCTTCGGTTTCGGCGACACCATCCAGACCATGCAGCTCCCCTATATGACCGGAAAACTCCTGGGGGAGAGGGAATACACCCGCATTTACGGCGTCTGTCAGCCCTTTGTCAGCATGGGCAGCGCCGTCGGCGTGCCCCTGACCGCAGCCGTGCGCGACATCACGGGCTCCTATGTCCCCGCCTTTATCGCCATTGCCGCGCTGGCCTTTGTCATCATGGCGCTGGAGCTTTTCGCCATCCGCTTCTCCAAAAAGGAAATTCCCGCCTTTGACAAAATCAACAACGAGCTGGAGCAGCAGTTCCTCCTCTGAGCCGGACGGCCTGTGTCAAAAAAGTTTTTGGCCATTTCCGTCCCCCTGCAAAAACGGGTTGAGACAAAAATCCGTTTTTATGCCTTGTTATTCTTGCGTATAAAAATTACATTAAAGAGTGTGCCCTCCCGGCGCGCTCTTTTTTGTTTGTCCTGAGGAAAAAACTCTCCCGGGCGCGCGGCAGGGGACGCCTTGCTTTCAAGACCGTTTGAGAAAGGTGTGATTTTTTTGCAGCAGCAACGGCATGCTCCCCGGTTTTTCTACGGCTGGGTCGTGGTGTTTGGCTGCCTGTGCATCCAGGCTGCCGCCATCGGCATCATTCAAAACACGCTCTCCGCCTTTATCGTCCCCTGTTCCACAGAGTTCGACGTCACCCGCTCGGTGTTTACGCTCTATTCCTCCTTTTCCACCTTTGCGGGCCTGCTCATGGCCCCCATCTGGGGAGAATTTTTCAAAGACCACCGGTTCAAAAACGTCATGCTGGTGGGCTGCCTCATCATCGGCGCCTGCATGTTCGGCTACTCCATGGCCAAAAATGTCTATTGGTTTTATGTCATCGGCTCGGTCAAGGGCCTTTTCCAGGGCATGCTCATCGGCGTGCCCATTCCCAAAATCCTCTCCAACTGGTTCGTGGAAAAGCGCGGCCTTGCCATGGGCCTTGCCCTGGCCGGCTCCGGCCTTGCCGGCTCGGTCATGACCCCCATCGTCACGGCCACCATCGAGGGCACCGGCTGGCGCGCCGGCTTCGTGCAGCTTGCCGTTGTCTACCTCGTCATCACGGTGCCCGTCATCCTCTTCCTCATCAAGGAGACCCCCGAGGAGATGGGGCAACGGGCCCTCGGGGCAGACTCGCTGCCCGTCGCCCCGGCGGGCGAGAACCGCCCGCTCTCGGGCATGACGCGCGCCCAGGCCTTCAAGTCCAAAACCTTCTGGTTCTACGGCGGCGCCCTCTTCCTCACCGAGGTCTGCAGCATGGGCCTGCAAAACAACCTGATTGCCTACCTGACCGACATCGGCTACTCCTCCATGTATGCCGCAAGGGTCTTTTCGGCCATGATGGCCATTTTGGTGCTGGGCAAGGTCGTGCTGGGCCGCGTGTACGACCGCTTCGGCATGAAAACCGGAACCATCATGCTCTTCTCGCTCATGACGCTCTCGGGGCTTGTGCTGTGCTTTGCCTCGCGCTC
This sequence comes from Candidatus Galloscillospira excrementipullorum, assembly GCA_018714125.1. Lineage (GTDB taxonomy): Bacteria > Bacillota > Clostridia > Oscillospirales > Feifaniaceae > Galloscillospira > Galloscillospira excrementipullorum. The sequence goes on along the minus strand of DVNV01000031.1, from coordinate 5,186 downwards.
GCCGCTGCCCATGGTCTTTTCCCTCGTCTTCGGCTTTGCCAACGCCGCCCCCACCATGCAGCCCCCCTACATGACCGGCCGCCTGCTGGGCGAGCGCGAGTATTCGCGCATCTACGGCGTCTGCCAGGTCTTTGACCGGCTGGGCGTCTCGCTGGGCATGCCGGTCACCGCCGCCATCCGCGACGTCACCGGCTCCTACATCCCCGCCTTTGTGGCGGTCTCGGTCTGCTCACTGCTGGTGCTGGTCCTCATGCTGGCGGCCATCCGCACCTCTCCCGCCGAAATCGCCAAATTTGACGCCCTCAACAACGCTCCCGCCCCCGCAAACGAATGAGAAACCCGGCAAGGCGCCCCAAATGCCGGCGGCGTCTTGCTTTTTTTCCCTTTTTTGCACCCCTTCCCCCTGCGGTCCGCAAACCGCCCCGGCTCGGGGGCCGCAGCCTCCCCGACAAGTCCGTATATGCCGCTCAAAGGAGCCGCAGCCTCCCGCCGGGAAACTGCGGCTCTTTTTTTGTGTACCCTTAAGGGAGCGGGGCCCTGCCTTTGCCTTTTGCCGCGCCAGGCCGCCCCAAAGCCCTTTGCAAGGGGTTTTTCAAATGATACTCCAAACAGTATTATTTTAATCAAATATTCCAAATCTCGGCCGCTGCCGTTTGCCCCGTTTGAGCCAGGGCTTTTTTGGTTTTTCCCCGTTTTTCCCTATTTTGTAATATTTTCTTGTAAAAATACCCAATGTTTTTACAAGAAGCAGCACCAGCAGCGCAGCCTCCGAGGCGGGCAGCAGCACCAGGTCAATGGTGCGGGGCAGCCAGTCGGCGGCGGGGGAGGCCTGCATGGCGGTGGGGGAGGCCAGCAGCAGCATGAGGGGCATCAGGGGCACGAAGGCCCGGGGCATGGCATCGGCGATGCAGTCGGCCATGCCCATGGAGGAGGTCAGCGCGGCCAGCAGGATGGCGGCCAGCCCGGCGGCCGCCAGCAGCCCGCCCATGGGCATGGGGGCCAGCAGCCGCTCCATCCCCAGGAAAAAGGCGGCGTCTCCCGCGTGGTCCATGCCGAGCGGCAGCACCACGGCGGCCGCCAGCAGGGCGCACAGGGTGTCTATCAGGCAGACGGCGGCCGCCTCGCCCGACACCGACCTGCCGGGGGGCAGGTAGGAGCCGTAGGTCAGCATGACGCCCATGCCCAGCGACAGGGAAAAAAAGGCCTGCCCCAGCGCCGGCAGCAGCTGCTCCGGCAGTGCCGACGGCTCCACCCGCAGCGCCGCGCCCAGCGCCTCTCCCGCCCCCGGCAGGGAGGCAGCCCACAGCGCCAGCACCGTCAGCAGCAGGATGAGCAGGGGCATGGCGGCACGGCTGCATCGCTCAATGGCGGGTGCGCCGCGCCTTCTGGCGGCCAGCGTCAGCACCCCGAAGAGCAGCGCCCCCGCCGGGGAGGGCAGCGTCAGGCCGGCGCAGCGCGCCAGAAGGCTCACCGTCCAGCCCCCCAGGCGCAGGTAGTAGGCAAGCGAGAAAACGCAGGCCAGCAGGGGAAAGACGGCAAGCCGCCCCATCACGGCAGGCGGCCCGCCCCCCGCACGCCGCCCTGCCCAAAACTCCAGGCACAAAAGCGGCATGCCCATCAGGCAGACAATGAGCAGATAGAGCAGCAGGAAGGCTCCGCCGCCCCGCTCGAGCGCCGCAGGAAATTTCAGCAGGTTCCCAAAGCCCACGGCGCTGCCCGCCGCAGCCCAGACCAGTCCCGCCCGGGACGACCATCCGGCCCGCATACAATCCCTCCCCGTGTGTTTGTCAAACAGGCGCCCCCCGCCCGCGCCCCGAAAAGGGGGCAGGCCTTTTTCAAACGGAGCCCCTTTTCGCAGGCCCTCCCCCTTGTGCGGGAGGGCGTCCTGCGGGCTGCGTGCAAAAAAGGGGCCCCTCTCCTGACAAGGCCCTCCCCGGCGCACCCTTTCCCTTTAAGCCTATGGCCGCCCCCGTGCGCTTAGTACTGCGCCCTCATTGACTTCCCCCGTTTTCGGGGTATAATAGAAAAAGAAGCCGGGCGGCACAGCCTGCCGCACCGGCTCCCGCGCGCCCTGTTTCACCCGCGCCGGCACCGCGCAAGCACCGGCCGCCAGCCCGGGCATGGGGCGCCGTCAAAAACATTCAGGAGGTTTCCCGACATGGCGTTTACCCATGAGGTGCAAAACATGTGCCGCGTGGCACAGGGCTGTAACCACGGGCCCGCCCCCATCCCCGAGGAAGGGGCCTGGGTGCCGGTCAAACAGATTGAGGATATTTCCGGGCTTTCGCACGGCATCGGCTGGTGCGCCCCCCAGCAGGGCGGCTGCAAGCTGACCCTCAACGTGAAAAAAGGAATCATTGAGGAGGCTCTCGTGGAGGTGCTCGGCTGCTCCGGCATGACCCACTCCGCCGCCATGGCGGCAGAGATCCTCCAGGGGAAAACCCTGCTTGAGGCGCTCAACACCGACCTGGTGTGCGACGCCATCAACGTGGCCATGCGCGAAGTCTTCAAGCAGCTTGTCTACGGGCGCTCCCAAACCGCCTTCTCCGAAGGCGGCCTGCCCATCGGCGCCTCGCTCGAGGACCTGGGCAAGGGCCTGCGCTCCCAGGTGGGCACCATGTTCGGCTCGAAGGAAAAGGGCGTGCGCTACCTGGAGATGGCCGAGGGTTATGTCCTCTCGGTGGGGCTTGACCAAAACGACGAGGTCATCGGCTACCGCTTTGTCCACCTGGGCAAGATGATGGCCGCCATCCGCGACGGCGTTGACCCCAGGGAGGCCTACGAAAAGAATATCGGTACTTACGGCCGCTTTGGCGAGGCCGTACGGGTCATCGACCCTCGAAAGGAGTGATTGCCATGGTCACATTTGAAGGATTCGACCGCCGCGAGGCCTCGCTGGCCGAGGCCCTGGCGCACTACGGGTTTTCTTCCCTGGAGGAATGCCAATCGCTTTGCCTTGCAAACGGGGTCGACTGCGCCCAGCTCGTGCGCGGCGTGCAGCCCATCGCCTTTGACAACGCCGTGTGGGCCTACACGCTGGGCTGCGCCATCGCCCTCAAGGCCGGCTGCTCCACGGCCGCCCAGGCCGCCGAAAAAATCGGCCTTGGCCTGCAGGCCTTCTGTGTCCCCGGCTCGGTGGCCTACGAGCGCAAGGTGGGCGTCGGCCACGGCAACCTGGCCGCCATGCTGCTGCGCGACGAGACCGAGTGTTTTTGCTTTTTGGCCGGCCATGAGTCCTTTGCCGCCGCAGAGGGCGCCATCGGCATCGCCCGCACCGCCAACAAGGTGCGCTCCAAGCCCCTGCGCGTGATTCTCAACGGCCTGGGCAAGGACGCCGCCTACATCATTGCCCGCATCAACGGCTTTACCTATGTTGAGACCAAGTTCGACTATCACACCGGGGAGCTTGCCGTTGTGCGCGAAGTGGCCTTCTCCCAGGGCGACCGCGCCGCCGTCCGCTGCTACGGCGCAAACGACGTGCGCGAGGGCGTGGCCATCATGCAAAAGGAGGCCGTCGACGTCTCCATCACTGGAAATTCCACCAACCCCACCCGCTTCCAGCACCTCGTGGCCGGAACCTACAAAAAGTGGGCCATTGAAAACGGCCGCCCCTATTTCTCGGTGGCTTCGGGCGGCGGCACCGGCCGCACCCTGCACCCCGACAACGTGGCCGCCGGCCCCGCTTCCTACGGCCTGACCGACTCCATGGGCCGCATGCACGGCGACGCCCAGTTCGCCGGCTCCTCCTCGGTGCCGGCCCATGTGGACATGATGGGCTTCATCGGCATGGGCAACAACCCCATGGTGGGCGCCACGGTCGCCTGCGCCGTGGCCTGCGTCAAGTGACGGCGCCCCTCCCCCTTTTGAAATCGTTTGGATTTTTCCGCCCACTGTACGGCAGGGCCTGCCGTGCGGTGGGCGGTTCTTTTTTTGCCCCCCTGCCGCCCCTCTTTTTTGCGGCCCTCCGCCTCCCCTTTGCGCCGCCGGTGCGGAAAAAGGGGGCCGCCCGCTTTTTGGCGGAATTTGCGATGGAAAATGTTTGCACAATATACCAATATATGGTATTCTTTCCTTGGAAATACCTTGCCGCAAAAGGAGGAGCTCCCATGCTGCAAAAAACGACAAAGTCCGGCAAGCTGGTCACGCTTGGCATCACGCAGGTCTCGCCCAGCCGCTACCAGCCCCGCCGCGTTTTTGACGAGGACGCTCTCATGGAGCTGTCGGAATCCATCCGGCGTCACGGCCTGCTGCAGCCCGTGACGGTGCGTGCGGTGGGCAGGGGAGAGTATGAGCTTGTGGCGGGGGAGAGGCGTCTGCGCGCGGCCGTCATGGCCGGGCTGACCAAAATCCCCGCCCTTCTGGTGGACATGCCCGACCAGGAGGCCGCCGTCATGGCGCTGGTGGAAAACCTGCAGCGGCGCGACCTCGACTTTTTTGAAGAGGCTGAGGGGCTGGCCCGTCTTTTGGCCGAGCAAAACCTCACCCAGGAGCAGGCCGCCGCCACGCTGGGCAAAACCCAGTCCACCATCGCCAACAAGCTGCGCCTGCTCAAGCTGGACCCCGGCCTGCGCGCCAAAATCCGCAAGGCGGGCCTGACCGAGCGCCATGCACGCGCCCTGCTGCGCCTGCCCGAGGAGCTGCGCGAGACGGCGCTCTCACGCATCCTCTCCCAAAAGCTGACGGTGGCCGCCACCGACCGGCTGGTCGACCGCCTGCTCGAGCCTCAGCCCGTCCCCGCCCCACGAAAAAAGGCCATTGTCAAGGACGTGCGCCTTTTTCTCAACACGGTGGATCGCGCCCTGTCCATCATGAAAACCTCCGGCATCCCCGCCAGGGCCGAAATGCAGGAGCGCGACGGCTGCTACGAATACCGCATCCTCATCCCGAAATAACCAAGCGGGCCCGGGGCGTCCTGTCCGGCCATGCCGCCCGCCCCGCTTCCCGCAAGCCCCCTCTCAAGGGGGCTTGCGGGCTCCGAGGGCCTTTGACCCCCTTTTTCTTCCAACCTCCTTTCTCTGTGCCAAAACGGCCGGCTTTTTTCAGCACACTTGTGTCTTTTCCGGGGTCAAAGGCCCTCCCGGCACGGACCTTGTCCGTGCCTGCGGGGCGGGCGGCAGGGGGCCTTACGATAAGGCCGGGCCGTCCCCTGTTTGCCGGCCGGGGGCTGCGCGGCATGCCGCGCAGCC
>DVNV01000030.1 GCA_018714125.1 Candidatus Galloscillospira excrementipullorum | reverse complement strand
CCCTGGCAAAAAGGCTCCCAAGGGCCTTTAATCCATACGCCGCCCCTGCTCGTCCTCATACAGGCAGGAGAGCTTGAGCTCGTCTGCGCTCATGGCGTCAAGGTAATACAGATAGCGGCGCCCCCCCATGGAGGTTGTCAGCTCAAGCGCCTGGTTTTCCAGGCCGCCGGGCGACGAAATCACGGCATAGCGCGCTGACTCCATCGTATGCCCCTGCGGGGCAAGGTCCTGCGCGTCCTCCGTCTTCAAGCGGGCCGTCCCCGCCGTCCGGCTGCTGCTGTGGTTCATGAGATACTCCCTTGCCGAGAAGCTCACCACGTCGCCCCCCTCGCGGGCAACCGACACCGTGACACTGTCGGGATAAAACAAAACGTCCTCCCCCACATAGGCAAAGACGGCCGTCACCAGCATGTCCGACACGTCATAGCTGACGGGCTCCATGGAGGTGTAGCCCAGCCCCTCCAAAAAGCCCTGCGCCCCGTCAAGCGCCTCCTCAACCGGCAGCTCTCCCGCACGCAGCGCACGCCCGTTGACCATCGAGACAATTTCCCCGCCGGCCACCGACACCTCCACCGTCACATCGTCCATGACAAAACGGTAGGTGGGCAGGTCGCCGCCTGTCTCCCCGGCCGGCACAAGCCTGTCGGGCTCCACGCCCAAAAATTCCGAGGCCGCCTGTCCGGCCTGCTCCCTTGTCACCTCCGGCGCTTCAAGCAGCGCCACGCTTTCCGTGGGCTGCAGCATGTGGGCCGAATAGATGCCGTCGTAGAGCAGCGTGGGGCAGTCCCTGTCGCAGGAGACCAGCGTGCACAGCGCCTCGACCTCGGCCTCTCCCGAAGAAATGGCCTGCTCGGCCTCAAAGAGAGACTGCGAGAGCGCCTCGTTGTAGTCGAGCAGCGCCGTCAGATTGTCCTTGCTCTGCTGCGACATCCCCCGCTCACTCACCGCCTCCTTGCCAAGCGATGCGGCATAGTCGGCAAGCTGCGAAAGATAGACGCCCACCTCGTCGAGCTCTCCGGCTGCCAGAGGCAGGCAGTCCAGAGAGGCACGGCCGCCCGAGGCGGCAACGGCCAGCTCCATCGCCGACTGCCCCAGCATGTCGGGCGACGAATACACCAGGCTCTTTTGCAGGCCGTTGCCGACCTGCTCAAGGCTGCGCCCGATGCCGGACAGTGCCCTTGCCGAGGCCTCCCCCAGCAAAAGCCGGTAGGCACTCACCGTTTTGCTCTGCATCAGCGCCATCCCGCCGAACAAGGCCGTCAGCGCCCAGGAAAAACATAAAATGCGAATGAGGCTGCGCTTTCGAATGGTCAACAAAAACCCCTCCAAACTTCATAACGTTTGGAAGTAGTATGGATGATAATGCCCGCAATATGCAGCCCGCGCCGCCGCATCGTCCGCACAGCCAAAAACCCTTTTCCTTCTCAAATTCCGTCAAGGCATGCCGACACCCCTGCACCATTTTGCGCAGCGCAGAGCGCCGCACAGGCCGCACCTTCTTTTTCCCCTGCGGCGCGCAGGGCCTCTTTTTCCCCTCTTTCCCCATGCCGCAGCCTGGCTCCCCTCTTTTCTCTTTGTGCCGGGGAGGTCTTCCCACGGGTCAAGCGCTTTCTTTTTCGCCTTGGCCCTTACGCGTCAAACAACGTTTCCACAACGCGCTCGCAGCCCTCGGGGCTGTAGCGCCACCGGGAGATGTGGGCGGCGTCGGTAAAGTAGCGCAGAGGGGGCGGCGGCGTGCGGGTGGGGAAGTGGTCGGCGATGAGCAGCTTGATTTTCATGCGCTCTTTTTGCATGCTCTTGATGTAGACCACCGCCGTCTCCCCGACGCAAAGGCCCTCCTGCCACTCGGCAAGGCCCGTGAGGTTGGGCGTGAGCTCCACAAACACGCCGTAGCTTTCCACGCTGCGGATGATGCCGGGCACCGTCTGCCCCGGCGCAAAGAGAGCGGCGTTTTGCTCCCAGGTGCCAAGAAGCTCCTTATGGGTCAGGTGCAGCCTGCCGGTGTCCTCCTCACGCGAGCGCACCACGGCGCGCAGCGACATGCCCTCGCGCAGCCTGTCGGAGGGGTGCGCGATACGCGAAACCGAAATGTTGTCAATCGGGATGAGCGAGGGCAGCCCGCACCCCACGTCAACAAAGGCGCCGAAGGCGGCGGTCCGGGTGACGACGCAGTCGATGACGTCTCCCGGGCAAAGGCGCGAGATAAACTCCTCTTGCACCCTCTGCTGCACAGCGCGCCGGCTGAGCAGGGGGCGCTCCCCGTCAAACCCCGTCACGCGGCAGCACACCTGCCGGCCCACGCGGGTGAGGATGGCGATGTCGCGCACTCTGCCCTCGGCCACGCCCAGCGCACACTCCTCGCGCGGCATGAAACCCACCGCGCCCCCCAAGTCAACCGTCAGGTTGCAGCCCTCGTCACACATCAGGGCGCGCCCCTCCAGAATCCGGCCGGTCACGGCGGCCGAGCGCAGCTCTGCCATGCTGTATCCCCTGGCGGGCAAAATCCCTTCCGCCCGAAACCCCGCATGCTGCTCCATCTTATCACCTCTGACGGCACGGCCCCGCACAGAGCCGTGCGCGTTTTTTCTCATTCGTATGCAGCACGGCGCCCAAACATGTGCGGACAGCTTGACAAGGCTTTCCGTTTGGGATATAATTTTACTCCGAGCCGAATCCTTTAACAGGCGGCTCAAATCCTTGCTCTCCCGCACTGACGGGAGGGCCATCAGTCCAAAAGGAGGTGCAACACCAATGGCAAACAAATACGAGACCGTTCTCATCGTCGACCCCGCCCTGGGCGAAGAAGGCGTTGCGGCAGTGGTGGAGAAGTTCAAGAATCTGATCGCTGCTGGCGGCACGGTGGAAAATGTCGAGGATTGGGGCAAGCGCACGCTGGCCTACGAAATCAACGACTGCAAGGAGGGCTATTATACCCTCATCCACTTTGAGGCCCCCTCGGATTTCCCGGCAGAGCTCGACCGTGTCTACAATATCACGGAGGGCGTTTTGCGCTCCATGATTGTGGTCAAGGAGTAAGCCGAATTTCAAAACATGCGGATCTTGGAAACGAACAGAAGGTGAATGTATGAACAAGGTCATTTTGATGGGTCGTCTGACCGCCAATCCCGAGCTCAAGCACACGCAGAGCAATCTCCCGGTGGTCAACTTTACGCTGGCCGTCAACCGTCCCTACGTCAAGCAGGGGCAGGAGCGGCAGGCTGATTTTATCGACATCGTCTGCTGGCGCAGCACGGCGGAGTTCGTGGCGCGCTATTTCACCAAGGGGCAGCAGGTGGCTGTGTGCGGCTCGTTGCAGGTGCGCAACTGGCAGGACCAGCAGGGCAACAAGCGCCGCTCCTATGAGGTGGTGGCCGAGGACGTCTACTTTGCCGATTCCAAGCGGGACAGTGGGACCTCCGCCCCCTATGCCGGCGCACCGGCGCCTGCCGCGGCTCCCGCCGCAGCGTCGTCGCCTGCCTACAGCTCTCCCGCCGCCGATTTTGAAGTCATTACCGAGGACGACGGCCTGCCCTTCTAAAAGGCAGCCTCGTCACGCACAAATCCCGACGCACGCCGTCAATCGCCCCCGTTTTCCGGGGAGCCTGTTCAAGGAGGAAACACCGGCATGAACAACAGAGAAAAGGTTGTCGCCAGAGGCAAGCGCGCCAAGAGAAAGGTCTGCTCCTTCTGTGTTGACAAAATTGAGCATATCGACTACAAGGATGCCCCCCGCCTGCGCCGCTACCTGTCGGAGCGCGGCAAGATTCTGCCCCGCCGCATCACCGGCACCTGCGCCAAGCATCAGCGTCAGCTGACCGTCGCCATCAAGCGTGCCCGTCACATTGCGCTGCTGCCCTTTGTCAACGAATAAAAACTGCTCAAGCGCCAGGCCGCCATCCCGCAAGAGGAGGCGTCCTGGCGTTTTCTTTTGCGCTTCAAAAGGGACGCCCCCTTTTGAAGCGCAAAAACAAACGAGGTCTTTTTTATGTTCAGCGATCTCTATCTCACCAAGATTGCCTTGCAAAAACAGCTTCCCGCCGGCAGCTATCTGGCAGACCTTCCCGCTCTGCGCCATCTGGCCTCGGTGCAGGAGCTGCCTCTCACCCGGCGCGTGACCTTCCTTGTCGGCGAAAACGGCACCGGAAAGTCCACCCTGCTGGAAGCCGTTGCCCTGGCCATGGGCTTTAACCCCGAAGGCGGAAGCATCAACTTCCGTTTTTCCACAAACGATTCCCATTCGCAGCTCTTCTCCCTGCTCACGGTGGGAAAAGGAATCCGCCGCCCCAAAACCGGCTTTTTCCTCCGTGCCGAGAGCTTTTACAACGTCGCCTCCTACCTCGACACGCTCCAAAGGGAGGACTCCGGCACCCTTGCGGCCTACGGCGGTGTCTCGCTGCACGAGCAGTCTCACGGGGAGAGCGTTCTCTCCCTGGTGCGGCACCGCTTCGGCCCAAACGGCCTGTATCTGCTCGACGAGCCCGAAGCCGCCCTCTCCCCCATGCGCCAGCTTGCGCTGCTCTCCCGCATCCGCGAGCTGACGGAGCAAAACTGCCAGTTCGTCATCTGCACCCACTCCCCCATCCTGATGGCGCTCCCCGGCGCCGAAGTCTTTGAGCTCTCGGAAAAGGGAATCCAAAGCGTCCCCTTTCACCAAACCGAGCACTTTCAGCTCACCAGCCTCTTTCTTCAAAACCCGGAACGCTTCCTGCGCATCCTGTTTGAAGACCCGTCGCCCCCCTCCCCCTGAGGGGGCCCTCCTTTTCTGCCGGCGTTTTTTTCTTTGCAAAAGGTCTGTTTGTTGCAGACGCAACTTGTTTTTTGACAAATCTGTGATATGATAGCAGGGAAACATCAAGCACACACACCATCTTTTCAAAAGGAGTTTGAAACGGTATGAAAAAAGTTTTGTCACTGCTGCTCAGCCTGCTGCTGCTCGTGGGGCTGCTTGCCGCCTGCGCCAATGACCAGGGGCAGGAGGAAGGACAGCAAAATCAGGAGACCCAGGAGGGGACGGAAGGTCAGGATGCGCAGACTCCCGACACCACCGAAGAGACCACAACCATCCGGCTGGGCGGCCTGAAGGGGCCAACCTCCATGGGCATGGTCAAGCTGCTTGACGATGCCGAAAGAGGCGCAAGCAAAAGCCAGATTGCCTTTACTCCGGCCGTTACGGCCGATGAGCTGACGCCCCTGCTGCTCAAGGGCGAGCTTGACATTTTGGCGGTGCCCGCCAACCTGGGCTCCATTCTCTACAACAATTCCGACGGCGCCGTTCGTTTTGCCGCCATCAACACGCTGGGTGTCATCTACATCCTGGAAAAGGGCGAGCAGACCATTGCCGACTGGGAGGACCTGCGCGGCCAGACCATCTACGCCACCGGCAAGGGCACCACGCCTGAATTTGCGCTGAATTACCTGCTGGCGCAGCACGGGCTGGATCCCCAGGCCGACGTCACCATCGAATGGAAGAGCGAGCCCACCGAAATCGTCACGCTCATGAGCACCACCGACCACATCATCGCCATGATGCCGCAGCCCTTTGTCACGGTGGCGCAGAACACGGTGGAGGACTTGAACATTGTGCTCGACCTCACCGAGGAGTGGAACGCACTTGACAACGGCAGCCAGTTCATCACGGCCGGCCTCATCGTGCGCACCGAATTCGCCGAGACCTATCCGCAGCAGCTGGCCACCTTCCTTGAGGAATACGCCGCCTCCACCGCCTATGTCAACGAGAACGTGGAGGAAGCCGCCGCGCTGGTTGAAAAGTATGACATCGTCAAGGCCGACATCGCGCAAAAGGCCATCCCCTACTGCAACATCACCTACATCGACGGTGAGGCGATGAAGGAGGCGCTGTCGGGATACCTGCAGGTGCTCTACGACCAAAATCCCGACTCCGTGGGCGGACAGATGCCCGGCGACGACTTCTACTATATCCCGTAACCCCATCAAAACCACACAGAAACCAGACAGTTTCTCTCAAAAATACAAAAAGGGGAGCTGCCCGCAGGCCGGATGTCTGGCCTGCG
>DVNV01000029.1 GCA_018714125.1 Candidatus Galloscillospira excrementipullorum | reverse complement strand
GAGAAACGGGGCCAAGACTGGAGGTTCATTTATGGAGCTTTCCCCGCGCGAGCTTGCCCTCAAGGCAGCACAGATTCTCAGCGAGAAGAAGGCCAGCGACATAGAGATTCTCGAAATCGGGGATCTCACGGTGCTGGCGGAGTATTTTGTCATCTGCACCGGAACCAGCAGCACGCAGGTGAGGTCTCTGGCCGAGGAGCTGGAGTTCCGACTATCGGAGCTGGGCATCGAGCCCCACCACATTGAGGGCCACCGCTCGACGAGCTGGGTGCTGCTCGACTACTCGTCAGTGGTTGTCCATGTGTTTTACAAGGAGTCAAGGGAGTTTTACCGGCTCGAGCACATGTGGGCCGACGCAAAGCGCCTTGACGTGCCGGAGCAGGCACAGTCGTAACCCGAAATAACGGCCCCACACCGGGCCTGGGAGAGGAAGTTTAGGACAATGAAATACGATTTTGCAGCCGTCGAAAAGAAATGGCAGGACATCTGGGAGGAAAAGGGCTGTTTTCACGCGACCATTGACTACAGCAAGCCCAAGTTTTACGGTCTTGTGGAATTTCCCTATCCTTCGGGGCAGGGCCTGCATGTGGGCCATCCGCGCTCCTACACGGCAATTGACGCCATCTGCCGTCAAAAGAGGCTCCAGGGCTACAATGTGCTCTACCCGATGGGGTGGGACGCCTTCGGCCTGCCCACCGAAAACTACGCCATTGCCAATAAGATGAAGCCGGCCGTGGTGACGCAGCGCAACGTGGCGCGCTTCAAGTCGCAGCTTCAGGCGCTGGGATTGTCCTTTGACTGGTCGAGGGAAATCAACACCACCGACCCGAACTACTACAAGTGGACGCAGTGGATTTTCCTCAAGTTTTTCGAGAAGGGCCTTGCCTACAAGAAGGAGATGTCGGTCAACTGGTGCCCCTCCTGCAAGGTGGTTTTGGCCAATGAGGAGGCAACAGGCGGCGTGTGTGAGCGCTGCGGCGCGCCCACGACCCAGAAGACCAAGAGCCAGTGGATGCTGGCCATCACCAAATACGCCCAGCGCCTGATTGACGACCTGGACGATTTGGACTTTATTGAGCGCGTCACCATCCAGCAGAAGAACTGGATTGGCCGCTCCGAGGGCGCCGACGTGCGCTTTGAGACCACGGCGGGCGACGTGCTCGAGGTCTACACCACCCGTCCCGACACGCTGTTTGGCGCCACCTACATGGTCATCGCGCCCGAGCATCCCCTGATTGAGAAGTGGGCCTCCCACATCACCAACATGGACGCGCTGCTGCAGTACCGTACCGACGCCGCCCGCAAGAGCGACTTTGAGCGCACCGAGATGGTCAAGGAGAAGACCGGCGTGTGCATTGAGGGCGTGCGGGCCATCAACCCCGTCACAGGGGACGAAATTCCCATTTACATTTCGGACTATGTGCTCATGAGCTACGGCACGGGCGCCATCATGGCGGTGCCGGCGCACGACGAGCGCGACTACGACTTTGCCAAGGTGTTCCACCTTCCCATCGTGGAGGTGGTCAAGGGCGGCGACATTGAAAAAGAGGCCTTTACCGACTGCGAGACCGGCGTGATGGTCAATTCCGGCTTCCTCAACGGCATGACGGTGGAGCAGGCCAAGCAGGCCATCAAGAAGTGGCTGTCCGACAACGGCAAGGGCGAGCCCAAGGTCAACTACAAGCTGCGCGACTGGATTTTCTCGCGTCAGCGTTACTGGGGCGAGCCCATCCCGCTCGTCTACTGCGAGAAGTGCGGCTGGGTGCCGGTGCCCTATGAGCAGCTTCCCGTGCTGCTGCCCGACGTGGACAGCTACGAGCCCACCGAAGACGGCGATTCGCCGCTTGCCAAGATTCCCGAGTTTGTCAACACCACCTGCCCGCACTGCGGCGGCCCGGCAAAGCGCGAGACCGACACCATGCCCAACTGGGCGGGTTCGAGCTGGTATTTCCTGCGCTACCTCGACCCCCACAACGACAAGGAGCTGGCCTCCAGGGAGGCCCTCGACTACTGGCTGCCTGTCGACTGGTACAACGGCGGCATGGAGCACACCACGCTGCATCTGCTCTACTCGCGTTTTTGGCACAAGTTCCTGTATGACTGCGGTGTGGTTCCCACCAAGGAGCCCTATCAGAAGCGCACCTCTCACGGCATGATTTTGGGAGAAAACGGCGAGAAGATGAGCAAGTCGCGCGGCAACGTCATCAACCCCGACGACATCATTGCCGAGTACGGGGCCGACACCATGCGCCTGTACGAAATGTTCATCGGCGACTTTGAGAAGTCGGCGCCCTGGTCGACCACCGGCATCAAGGGCTGCAAGCGCTTCCTGGAGCGCACGGCCGACCTGCCCGGCATGATGACCAGGGAAGAGGGCTATTCTGCCGACATGGAAGTGAAAACCCATGCGCTCATCAAGAAGGTGACGTACGACATTGCCAACCTCAAGGGCAACACGGCCATTGCCGCCCTCATGAGCTATCTCAACGACATTGAGCAAAAGGGCTCGATAACGGCCGGGGAGCTCAAGGCCTTCTTGCTGCTGCTCAATCCCATGGCGCCCCATCTGACCGAGGAGCTGTGGCAGCAGTGCGGCTTTGGCGGCATGATTGTCGACCAGAGCTGGCCGTCCTACGACGAGGCCAAGACCGTTGAGAGCAGCGTCGAGATTCCGGTGCAGGTGTCGGGCAAGCTGCGGGGCACCATCGTCATCGAGAGAGGCGAGGCGCAGGCCTCTGTGGTCGAGAAGGCCAAGGCCAAGGTGGCGGGCTATCTCGAGGGCAAAACGGTGGTCAAGGAGATCTATGTCCCCGACAAGCTGGTCAATCTGGTTGCAAAATAAGGGTTGACAGAGCGCGGGGTTGAGCAGTATAATAGGTTATCGAAGTGATGGGATGTCGAACCATGAGGGGAGGGATATCAATGTCGGAAGTACGGGTGAAAGATAACGAATCCTTGGACAGTGCCCTGAGAAGATTCAAGAGGCAGTGTGCCAAGTCGGGCGTTCTTTCCGAACTGCGCAAGAGAGAGCACTACGAAAAACCCAGCGTCAAGCGCAAGAAAAAGTCAGAGGCAGCCAGAAAGCGTAAGTTCAAGTAATCTTTCCGGTTTGCAAAAAGCCTTTTGACCCCTCAGATTGTATTTGACAATCCCAAAAAGCAAGAGAGAGCCAAAGCCCCCGCATCCACGATGCGGGGGCTTTTTTGCCCTCTTGCCGGAAAAAAGAGGGATAGGAGCGAAAAGGCCCTGCGCAGAGAGGATGGGCAAGGCAGGATGGAGGCCTTTTGAGGGGAAAACAGCCGGGGAAGGGGGAAACGGCGGGCTTTTTTCAGATGCGCCCGCTTTACAGGCCGGGGGGCGGCATGCTATACTGAAACACACGGATTGCGTCTGCCGGGCAAACGCCCGGCGTGCGGAATGAGGGTGCAAAGCCCCGCGAGTCGGTCACTGTGAAGCCGCGAGAGCGGATAAGTCAGATACGCATTGCCGCAATCCCTGCTCCTGCCGGTACCGGGATGCAGATTGTTTGGGAAATCTGCGCCCGTCTGGCCTTTTTTGGGACAGGCGGGCGCTTGCGCATGCATCGGACTGCCGGGAGAAAAACCGGAAGAAAGAGGGAAAACATCATGAGGAAAAGACAGTTTTTGCGCCTGATGGCGGCGATGCTGGCAGTGCTGCTGCTTTTGGGAACGCCGGCCGCGCTGGCCGGCAACCTGCCGGACGCCTCCCAGGGGACAACGGGGCCCGAAAAGGGCCTGCCTTCGGCGCAGGAGGTACTCGAACAGTGCCTTGCGGCTTACGGCGGCAAGGCGGCAGACTGGGAGGAGCTCTCGGCCATTTACGCAGCCCTTGCAAAGGGCGACTACACAAAGGGCGTCAGCCTGGAGGAGGTAACGCTGCCGGCGCTGCCGCAAGAGCCCTCGTCGGCGCTGTTTCAGGCGCTCATGACGGGGGATTTGGAGGCGGCGCGGCAGGCGGCGGGAACCCTTGTGCAGGAGGGGGAGCTCGCCGACCCGGGCTATGGCTACGGCTATGCCCTCAACCTGCTTGCCGCAGAGGCCTGGAACCGCTCGGCGGAAGTGCCCCTTTCCTATGACAGGCAGCAGGCGGCGGAGAAGCTGCTGGGCTACCGGTATGAAGAGGGCCCCGGCTACGGGTATTCCTACGACGGGGTGTATTCCGACGATTTTGACACGGCAGGGCTGGCGCTGGCGGCGCTGACGCTGCTTGAGGAAGAGGAGATTTTAGGGCTGCAGGAGGCAAAAGAGGCCCTTTTGGGCTGGATTTTGCAAAAGGTGCAGCAGGGGATTGGAAACCCGAACTCCCTGGCGCTGCTGATAACAGGCCTGACGGCGGCGGGGCAGGAGACCGATGTGCCGGTGCAGGAGCTGCTGGGCTTTTACCTGGGGGAGGGGCGGTTTGAATCCTCCTTTTTGCCTGGGGAGGCAGACGCCTTTGCCACCAAGCAGGCGGTGCGCGCGCTGTCGGAGGCCCTTGACGGGGCGTCCTTTTTCACCTCGGTGCGGCTCAACCCGGCAGGCCTGCAGGAGGGCGCGCAGGAGGACGGTACGCAGGGCGGAACCGAGCCCGGAGAAGAGCCCGGAGAAGAGCCCGGAGAAGAGCCCGGAGAAGAGCAGGAGCCGCAGCCTGTGCAGGAGTTTATTTACCTCACCGTGACCGGTCCCGAGGGCGTGCTGCTGCCGCGCACCCGTCTTTCCCATGCCGACGGCATGACGCCGCTTGACGCACTGGGCCAAAGCGGCCTGTCCTTTGTGCAGTCAGGGGGGTATGTCAGCGCCATTGAGGGCATTGCCGAGAGGGACTACGGTGTGGGCTCGGGCTGGCTCTTCCGGGTCAACGACATCTATGGAATCCTGCAGGGGGCCTCGCAGTATCGCCTCCAGGCAGAGGATGAGCTGGTGTGGTACTATACTTTTGACTATGTCGAGGACGAGGGCTCGAAGGACTGGAAGGAGCCCGAGCTGCCAGGCCTGACCGAGCCCGTGTCGGAAACGGTGCAGCAGGCCAGGGAGATGCTGGTAAAGGCGCTGCTTGACACGCTTAAGGAGCAGGGCCCCTCAAGCGTGGACGACCTTGTGGTCTTTTCGCTGGCGCGCGGCGGCGACGCCTCGCAGGAGCTGCTGCAGCAGTGGTACGAGGGCTTTTGCGAGCGCGCGGCGGCAGCAGACGGCAGGCTCTCTTCCAGCAAGTACACAGAATACAGCAAGGCGGTTTTGACGCTGACTGCGGCGGGCTTTGACGCCTCAAGGGCAGCCGCCTCGCAGGAGCGGCCCGAGGGTTATGACTTCACCGAGCCCCTGACGCAGGTTGACAGGGTCAGTGCGCAGGGCGTGACCGGCACGGCATATGCGCTGCTGGCGCTTGACTGCGGCAATTACAGGGCGCAGCAGCCTGACGCCCTGCGCGGGCAGCTTGTGGCCTATCTGCTTGACAATCAGCTTGACGACGGCGGCTTTGCCCTGACAAACGACAAGGCCGACGCCGCAGATGCCGACGTGACGGCCATCGTGCTGTCGGCCCTTGCCCCCTATGAGCAGGCCGCGCAGGCGGTGCAGCGCGGGCTGGACTGCCTTGCCGGGATGCAGATGGAAAGCGGCGTCTTTGCCAGCTACGGGCAGGAGTCCTGCGAGAGCACGGCCCAGGTCATTGTCGCGCTGTGCCGGCTTGGCATCGACACGCAGGATGCGCGCTTTGTCAAAGAGGGAGGCACCCTGACCGACGCGCTGCTGCGCTACCAGCTTGAGGACGGCAGCTTCAGCCATACGCCGGGCGGCCAGAGCGACCCCATCGCCACCGCACAGGCGCTCATGGCGCTCATGGCGCTGTCCTGCGGCGAGCGCGGGGCAGACCTCTTTGTCACCTTCCACGACATTGCCGGTGTGCCGCAGAGAGAGGCCGTTGAGGCGCTGGCCAGCGCCGGCGTGCTGTGCGGGATGGGCGACGGCAGCTTTTGCCCGGACGCCCCCGTGACGGTGGCGCAGTACTACACGGCGCTTGCACGGGCAAAGGGCCTGGAGGCGGAGCCCGGGCAGGGCGCATGGTATGAGGGCTATCTGGAGGCGGCTGCCCGGGAAGGGCTGGCGCAGCCGGAGGAGCTTGCAGACCCCAACGCCCCGATGACGCAGGGGCAGACGCGGGCACAGGCGGCCGCAGAGCTGTATGAGCTCTGGAAGGCCGCATAACAGAGAAAATGAAAGGGCGTGCGGCGATGAGAAGAATTTGGTATGGCCACGGGGCAAGAGGGCGCATCGGCCTTGCCCTGGCGTTGCTGCTGGCGGCTGTCCTGCTGGTGTTTTCGGGCTGTGCCAAGGAGCAGCCGCAGGGGCCGGGGGAAGAAGGAGAGCATCCCCCGGTGCAAGAGGCGGCCCCGCAGGAGCAGACCTTGCAGGATGGGCCGGGCGCAGAGGGGAAGCCTTCCAAGGATGGGCCGGATGGGCCGGGCTTACAGGAGGAGCCCCTGCAGGATGGGCCGGCCGTCGGGCAGCAACCCCCCGGCGCATCCAAAGAGCAGGACCCAAAAGAGCAGGACCCAAAAGAGCAGGGGGAGCCTGCTTTGCAGCAGGATCCCCCGAAGGAGCCGGAGCCGACCACGCCGTCTCAGCAGACCGAGCCGGCGCAGCCGCCTCAGACGGCGCCTGACCAGCCGGTGCAGCCTGTGCAAAGCTGCACGCTTGTTGTCGAATGCAGCACGGTGCTCGGCCACATGGACGAGCTAGACCCGGACAAGCAGGAGCTCATCCCCTCTGACGGTGTGCTGCTGCAGACCGAGGTCGTCATCGAAGAGGGGGACACGGCCTACGACGTGCTCGAGCGCGCCGCCAGGGAGGCCAACATGCACCTGGAGAGCTCTGTCACCCCCGGCTACGGCTCGGTCTATATCGAGGGCATTGCAAACCTGTATGAATTTGACTGCGGCAGCCTCTCGGGATGGATTTATTTTGTCAACGGCGAGAGCTTTTCCCACAGCGCGTCGCAGCAAACGGTGCAGGCGGGGGACGAGGTGGCCTTTCGATACACCTGCGATTTGGGAGAAGACCTCAAATAAAAAAGCCCCTGGAAAGGGGTCTGTGCAGGGCAAAAATCCTCTTCAAGGCGGTTTTTGCCCTGCGAGGGAAAACTTCCTTTCCCGGAAAATGGGCCTCGGGAGGGCTTTTTGGCTCCCCTGACGCGCCCAAAAAGGATTTGACGGAAAGGGGTGGCAAAATGGTTGTCCTGATTGGGGGAGAAAGCCACGTCGGCAAAACGCTGTTTGCCCACCGGCTCATGCTGCGCACCGGCATTCCCTACACCAGCCTTGACCATCTCAAAATGGGCCTGATTCGGGCGGGAAAGGCCTGCTTTACGGCGCTTTCGCCAGACGAGCAGATTGCCCGGGAAATGTGGGGCATCGTAAAGGGTATGGCGGAGACCTGCCTGGAAAACGGGCAGGACATCATCTTGGAGGGCTGCTACCTGCTGCCGGAGGATGTGGCGCCCCTGCAGGGGCCGCACACGCAGGCGCTCTTTCTCACCTTTTCCGACCGGTACTTTGCAAGCTCGGCCCATCTGCTGCGCAGCATGGAAAACGTCATCGAACGCAGGAAATTCCCCATGCCGCCCCAGACGCCTGAGCAGGTGCGCCGGACGGCGCTGCGGCATGCGGCGCTCAGACGTCGCTGCGAGGCGGCCGGTGTGCCCTGTGTCGCGATTGCATCGGACTATGAAAAAGAGACAGAAGAGGCGCTCGAGACGCTGTGCGAACGCATTGGCAGAGGAGATCGCGGCAAATACTGAAGAATTTTGGCGGAATTTG
>DVNV01000002.1 GCA_018714125.1 Candidatus Galloscillospira excrementipullorum | reverse complement strand
CCGGGGCAGTCGATGTGAGCGTAGTGGCGGGTGGCCGTCTCATACTCGACGTGGGCGATGTTGATGGTGATGCCGCGCTCTCTCTCTTCAGGAGCCTTATCAATCATGTCATAGGCCTCGAACTTGGCCTTGCCCTGGAACGCCAGGACCTTGGTGATCGCGGCGGTCAAAGTGGTCTTGCCGTGGTCAACGTGACCAATGGTGCCAATGTTTACATGGGGCTTGGTTCTCTCAAATTTTGCCTTCGCCATTTGGATTCTTCCTCCTTTAAAAACACATGTTTTGTGAAAAACACTCTCTTACATTCCAGATACAGTAACTATACCGTTTTTTGCTCCAAATTGCAAGAACTTTGTGCGAATTTGGGGGCATTTGTGCGTGAATTGGCCGAAAAAGCAGGGCCGCTTCTTCCCTTACGCCTTTTGACGGCTGCCGATGATGGCTTCGCTGACCGACTTGGGCACTTCGGTGTAGTGGCTGGGCTCCATGCTGTAGACGCCGCGTCCCTGCGTTTTGGAGCGCAGGTCGGTGGCGTAGCCGAACATCTCGGAGAGCGGCACAAAGGCCGTGATCTCCTGGGCGCCCGTGCGGGCCTCCATGCTCTGAATGGCGCCGCGGCGGGAGTTGAGGTCGCCGATGACGTCACCCATATAGTCCTCCGGCACCGTGACAACCACCTTCATGATGGGCTCGGTCAGCACGGGGTCGGCCTTTCTCATGGCCTCCTTAAAGGCCATGGAAGCGGCAATCTTGAAGGCCATTTCGGAGGAGTCGACCTCGTGGTAGGAGCCGTCGTAGAGCTCGACGCGCACGTCCACCACGTTGTAGCCCGCCAAAACGCCAGACTGCATGGCGCCCTGGATACCCTGGTCGACCGCCGGGATATACTCCTTGGGAATCGCGCCGCCGACAATCTTGTTCTCAAAGACATAGCCGGCGCCCGGCTCGTTGGGGTAAATGCGGATTTTGACGTGGCCGTACTGTCCCTTACCGCCCGACTGACGCGAATACTTGTGGTCCACGTCGGCGCTGCGGCGGATGGTCTCCTTATAGGCGACCTGCGGCTTGCCGACGTTGGCCTCCACCTTGAATTCACGCAGCAGACGGTCCACGATGATTTCCAGGTGCAGCTCGCCCATACCGGCGATGATGGTCTGCCCCGTCTCCTCGTCGGTATAGGTGCGGAAGGTGGGGTCTTCCTCGGCCAGCTTGGCCAGCGCAATGCCCATCTTCTCCTGTCCGGCCTTGGTCTTGGGCTCAATGGCCACGCGGATGACGGGCTCGGGGAATTCCATCGACTCCAGCACCACGGGATAGCGCTCGTCGCACAGCGTGTCGCCCGTCGTGGTGTTCTTCAGGCCCACCGCGGCGGCGATGTCGCCCGAGTAGACCTCCTCCAAATCCTGACGGTGATTGGCGTGCATGAGCAAAATACGGCCGAGTCTCTCTCTGTCGTTCTTGACCGAGTTGTAGACCGAGGCGCCCTTTTTGGCCGTGCCGGAATAGACACGGAAGAAGCACAGCTTGCCGACAAAGGGGTCGGTCATAATCTTGAAGGCCAACGCCGAGAAGGGCTCCTCGTCCGAAGCCTTGCGCTCTGTGGGCTCATCCGTCTTGGGATTGACTCCCTTGATGGGCGGAATGTCCACCGGAGAGGGCATATAGTCGATGACGGCATCGAGCAGCTTCTGCACGCCCTTGTTGCGGTAGGAGGTGCCGCAGATAACGGGCACCATCTTGTTGGCAATGGTGGCGGCACGAATGGCCTTTTTGATTTCGTCAATCGAAATTTCCTCTTCCATGAGGAATTTCTCCATCAGGGAATCGTCCACGTCGGCCACGGCCTCCAAAATCGCCTGATGGTATTCCGCCGCCTGCTCCTTGAGCTCGTCGGGGATTTCCTCCACGCGGACATCCTTGCCCACGTCGTCGTAATAGACATAGGCCTTCATCTCCACCAGGTCCACAATGCCCCGGAAGGTGTCCTCGGAGCCGATGGGAAGCTGGATGGGCACGGCGTTGCACTTGAGGCGCTCTTTCATCATGTCCACAACACGATAGAAGTTCGCGCCCATGATGTCCATTTTGTTGACGTAGGCCATGCGGGGCACCTGGTATTTGTCTGCCTGGCGCCACACCGTTTCGGACTGGGGCTCCACGCCGCCCTTGGCACAAAACACGGTAACGGAACCGTCCAGAACACGCAGCGAACGCTCAACCTCAACGGTGAAGTCGACGTGTCCGGGCGTGTCGATAATATTGATACGGTTGCCCTTCCAGTGACAGGTGGTGGCGGCCGAGGTGATGGTGATTCCACGCTCCTGCTCCTGCTCCATCCAGTCCATGGTGGCAGCGCCTTCGTGCACTTCACCAAGCTTGTAATTGACGCCCGTATAGAACAGGATACGCTCGGTCGTCGTCGTCTTTCCGGCGTCAATATGGGCCATAATACCAATATTTCTGGTCAGTTCAAGTGGGAACTCTCTGGGCATGTTGTCCTCCTGCATCTTTCTTTACAAATTAACTCCACCGGTACAAAGCAAAGCACGGTGACGTGTGCGCGGGAGAAGCAGCGCCGTCCGCGCACGGGCACCGGGCTGCTCTTAGTATCTGTAGTGGGCGAAAGCTTTGTTGGACTCTGCCATTCTGTGGGTGTCGTCCTTCTTCTTGACGGCGCCGCCCGCGTTGTTCACGGCATCCATCAGCTCTCCGGCCAGGCGCTCCGACATGGTGCGCTCACTTCTCTGTCTGGAATAGGTGGTCAGCCATCTCAGACCCAGGGTGCGGCGCCGCTCGGGGCGCACCTCCATGGGAACCTGATAGGTGGCGCCGCCCACACGGCGGGCCTTGACCTCCAGAACCGGCATGATGTTTTCCAGGCCGGCCTCGAAGACCTCAAGGGGCTCCTTGCCGGTCTTCTCCCTGATGATGTCAAAAGCGTCGTAAACAATCTTCTGCGCCACGCCCTTTTTGCCATCATACATGATGTTGTTGATGAGACGAGTCACCATCTGGCTGCCGTACAGCGGATCGGGCAACACATCTCTTACGGGAACTGAACCTCTTCTGGGCACGTTTCTTCCCTCCTTCATATCCTTGATATCATCGGTACTCGAAAGCATGAAACTCCCGCTGTGCCTCTTTCAGGGTCGCGCTCCCAAATCTATGTTGGAAAGCTTGCCCAAAAGCAGGCAAAGCAAACGTTCTCAATTTGCCTTTGACGCGCTCCTTACGACTTGGGACGCTTTGCGCCATACTTGGAGCGGGCCTGACGGCGGTTGGCAACACCCTGGGTGTCCAGCGTGCCGCGGATGATGTGGTAACGCACGCCGGGCAGGTCTTTTACTCTGCCGCCGCGAATCAGCACCACATTGTGCTCTTGCAGGTTGTGGCCGACGCCCGGGATGTAAGCCGACACCTCCGTGCCGTTGGACAGACGCACTCTGGCGATCTTGCGCAGCGCGGAATTGGGCTTCTTGGGGGTCATGGTCTTGACCGAAGTGCACACGCCTCTCTTCTGCGGGGCCGACTGATCGGTCGCCTGCTTCTTGAGCGTGTTGAATCCCCTCTGAAGGGCCGGTGCGGTAGACTTCTTGACGGTGGTCTGCCTGCCCTGCTTGACGAGCTGGTTGAAGGTCATGGTATTTCTCCTTTCTTACAGTATTTTTGATGGAATTGCATCTGCATTTCCCATCCGGAAAGGCAAAATACCTTTTGCCTTTCCGGATGGGAAATCCGGTTCCTGCACTGCAGCAAGGGCCTTTGCGTTTATCGGAGCAGCGCCACAACGGCGGCCCCCACCCGGATGCCGCACGAGAGCCCCAGCTCCTTCATGCTGTCTGCCCACTCCACGGGCACGTCCTGCCGCGCGGCCTGCTCCACCAGAGGGGCCGTTACAGTCTGCTGCGCATCACGCGCCACAATCAGCGCCGCCACCTGTCCGTCGTCCAGGGCCTTTTTACTCTGCTTGGCGCCTACAAGCTTTGGCAGCTGCTTCAAATCCCGCATTCAAACGCCCCCCCTTTTAAGCAGGGTGAACCCCCTGCCGGCAAACTCTTGCCGGCAGGGGCTCAGACCTATTTATTATATTCCAGCAATCTCCTCATTGTCAAGAGGTTGTTTCTCAGATTGTTCGTCTGCCGTGGACTCTTCCTCCCCCAGCACCTTGATTTCAGTGTGCTGATACAGGGGCAGCCCCGTGCCGGCAGGGATGAGCTTGCCGATGATGACATTTTCCTTGAGGCCCAGCAGCGGGTCAATCTTGCCCTTGATGGCGGCTTCGGTCAGCACGCGCGTGGTCTCCTGGAAGGAGGCTGCCGACAGGAAGGAGTCGGTTCCCAGCGAGGCCTTGGTGATGCCCTGCAGCACCGGTTCGGCCTGCGCCAGGGCAAGCCCCTCTTCTCCCTGCTCCATGCGGGCACGGATGGCGGCATTGACCGACTGGAATTCGGCGCGATCCACCAGCGAGCCGACCAGCAGGTCGGTGGAGCCGCTTTCGAGGATTTTCACCTTGCGCAGCATCTGCCGCACGATGACCTCAATGTGCTTGTCGCTGATTCCCACGCCCTGCAGACGGTAGACCTTCTGCACCTCGCGGATGAGGTAATTCTGCGTGTCGTGAATGCCGGAGATGCGCATGAGCTCTCCCGGGTTGACGGAACCCTCCGTGAGCTGCTGTCCCTGTTCGACATATTCTCCCTGCGCAACCCTTATTTTTGACGAATAGTTGATTTGATATTCCCTGCGGTCGCCATTTTGGTCGTCGCTGACAATAATCTTGCGCAGCCGTCCGCTGTCCTCCAGATGAACCACGCCCGAAATCTCGGAAATGGTGGCCTGGAACTTGGGCTTTCTGGCCTCGAAGAGCTCCTCCACGCGGGGCAGACCCTGGGTGATGTCCTCGGCCGTCGCAATGCCGCCGGTGTGGAAGGTTCTCATGGTGAGCTGGGTGCCGGGCTCGCCGATGGACTGTGCCGCCACAATGCCCACGGCCTCGCCCTTGTTGACGTCCTCGCCGCTTGCCAGGTTGGCGCCGTAGCACTTGATGCAGACGCCGTGCTTGGCGTGGCAGTTGAGCACCGAGCGGATGTGCACCGACTCGATGCCGGCCGCCTTGATGCGCGCGGCATCGTCGCTGTCCATCAGCTTGTCTTTGCTGACCAGCAGCTCCCCCGTGACGGGGTGCACAATGTCATGCACGGGATATCTTCCCAGCAGGCGCTCCTCCAGAGGCTCAATGACCGATTTGCCCTCCTTGATGTCGGAAACCCACAGCCCCTCTTCGGTGCCGCAGTCGCTCTCCCGGATGATGACATCCTGCGCCACGTCGACCAGGCGGCGGGTCAGATAGCCCGAGTCGGCCGTTCTGAGCGCGGTGTCGGCAAGGCCCTTTCTGGCGCCGCGCGACGAAACAAAGTATTCCAGCACGGTCAGTCCCTCGCGGAAGTTGGCACGAATGGGGATTTCAATGGTCTTGCCCGAGGTGTTGGCCATCAGGCCGCGCATGCCGGCCAGCTGACGAATCTGCTTCATGGAGCCGCGCGCACCGGAATCGGCCATCATATAAATGGGGTTGTAGGGGTCGAGGTTGTCGGACAGCGCCTCGGTCACCTCATCGGTTGCGCGCTCCCAGGTCTTGATGACGGCATCGTAACGCTCCTGCTCGCTGAGCTGGCCCCTGCGGTACTTCCTCGTAATCAGGTCAACCTGCTCCTCGGCTTTGGCGATGATCTCCTTCTTCTCCTTGGGCACCACCATGTCGGCCACCGAAATGGTGGTGGCTCCCTTGGTGGAATATTTGAAGCCCAGTGCCTTGATTTGGTCGAGCACCTCTGCGGAGGTGGCAAAGCCATGCTTGCGGATGCATCGGTCGATGATTTTCCCAAGGCCGCTCTTGCCCGCCGTAAAGGTGATCTCAAAGTCAAAGAGATGCTCGGGGTCGCTGCGGTCGACAAAGCCCAAATCCTGCGGAATGGGCTGGTTGAAGATAATCTGGCCCACCGTGCAGTTGATGATGCGGGAACGCTCCTCGCCGTCAACCTGCTTTCTGATGCGCACCTTGATGTCGGCATGCAGCGCCACTTCCCCGTTGTCGTAGGCCAGCAGTGCCTCGTCGGGCGAGGAGAAGGCCTTTCCCTCCCCCTTGCAGCCGGCACGGCGCAGGGTCAGGTAGTAGGCGCCCAGCACCATGTCCTGCGAGGGCACGGTGACCGGCTTTCCGTCCTGCGGCTTGAGCAGGTTGTTGGCCGAGAGCATGAGAAAACGCGCCTCAGCCTGCGCCTCGGCCGACAGGGGGACGTGAACGGCCATCTGGTCGCCGTCAAAGTCGGCGTTGTAGGCGGTGCAGACCAGGGGGTGCAGCTTGATGGCGCGGCCCTCCACCAGCACGGGCTCGAAGGCCTGAATGCCCAGACGGTGCAGCGTGGGGGCGCGGTTGAGCAGCACCGGATGCTCCTTGATGACCTCTTCCAGGGCGTCCCACACCTCGGTGGTTGCCTTTTGCACCAGCTTTTTGGCGCCGTTGACGTTTTGCGCCAGCCCCAGCTCCTCGAGGCGGCGCATGACAAAGGGCTTGAAGAGCTCCAGCGCCATCTCCTTTGGCAGGCCGCACTGGTAGAGCTTGAGGTCGGGGCCCACGACGATGACCGAACGTCCGGAGTAGTCAACGCGCTTGCCCAGCAGGTTCTGACGGAAACGCCCCTGCTTTCCCTTGAGCATGTCGGACAGGCTCTTGAGCGAGCGGTTGTTGGGGCCCGTGACCGGACGGCCGCGGCGGCCGTTGTCAATCAGGGCGTCGACCGCCTCCTGCAGCATACGCTTTTCGTTGCGCACGATGATGTCGGGCGCGCCCAGTTCGAGCAGCTTCTTGAGGCGGTTGTTGCGGTTGATGACTCTGCGGTACAGGTCGTTGAGGTCGGAGGTCGCAAAGCGGCCGCCGTCGAGCTGCACCATGGGACGGATGTCGGGCGGAATGACCGGCACCACGTCCAGAATCATCCACTCGGGACGGTTGCCCGAAAGGCGGAAGGCCTCCACGGCCTCCAGGCGCTTGATGATGCGCGCTCGCTTTTGCCCCGTCGAGGCCTCAAGCTCGCCCTTGAGCTCCTCGCTGAGCTTTTCCAAGTCAATTTCGGCCAGCAGCTTCTTGATGGCTTCGGCGCCCATGCCGGCCTCAAAGCCGCCCTCATATTTTTCCAGGTTGTCGCGGTATTCCTTTTCCGAAAGCACCTGCAGCTTTGTCAGGGGCACGCGGGTGTCGGACACCTCGGTCACAATATACGAGGCAAAATAGAGCACCTTCTCCAGCACGCGGGGCGAGACGTCAAGCAGCAGGCCCATGCGCGAGGGAATGCCCTTGAAATACCAGATGTGCGAGACGGGGGCGGCCAGTTCAATGTGGCCCATGCGCTCGCGGCGTACCTTGGCCCGCGTGACCTCCACGCCGCACTTCTCGCAGATTTTCCCCTTGTAGCGGTGGCGCTTGTACTTTCCGCAAAAGCACTCCCAGTCCTTCGAGGGCCCGAAAATACGCTCGCAGAACAGGCCGTCGCGCTCGGGCTTCAAGGTTCTGTAGTTGATTGTCTCCGGCTTTTTGACCTCTCCATACGACCAGGAGCGAATCATGTCCGGTGAGGCAAGACCAATTTTGATGCTGTCAAACAGATTGTTTTCCATTAAAAGTCGTCCTCCTCGGTCTCATCGTAATCCTCGTCCCCGAAGTCGGCGTCGAAATCGTCCTCGTCGA
This sequence comes from Candidatus Galloscillospira excrementipullorum, assembly GCA_018714125.1. Taxonomy (GTDB): domain Bacteria; phylum Bacillota; class Clostridia; order Oscillospirales; family Feifaniaceae; genus Galloscillospira; species Galloscillospira excrementipullorum. The sequence continues at coordinate 65,673 of DVNV01000002.1, read as the reverse complement.
CATCGGGGTCTTCAATCCCATAGCCCGCATCGTTGAGCTCATCGTCGCTTGCCACATAGTCCTCCGGCACGTTCTGGAAGCCGAAGTCGTCGGCATCGTCATAGTTTTCCTTGAGCTGGATTTCCTCGCCCTGCGCGTCGAGCACCTTGATATCAAGCGCCAGCGACTGCAGCTCCTTGATCAGCACCTTGAAGGACTCGGGGATGCCGGGGCGCGGCACGTTTTCTCCCTTGACAATGGCCTCGAAGGTCTTGACACGGCCCACGGTGTCGTCCGACTTGACCGTGAGAATCTCCTGGAGGGCATAGGCCGCGCCGTAGGCCTCCAGCGCCCAGACCTCCATCTCGCCGAATCTCTGGCCGCCGAACTGGGCCTTGCCGCCCAGAGGCTGCTGCGTCACGAGGGAGTACGGCCCGTTGGAACGGGCATGAATCTTGTCGTCCACCAGGTGGGCCAGCTTGAGGAAGTGCATGTAGCCCACCGTGACGGGGTTGTCAAAGGGCTCGCCGGTCCGCCCGTCATACAAAATGGTTTTCCCGTTTCTGTCGAAGCCGGCCTGCTCGAGCATGGAGGAAATCTCCTCCTCCCTGGCTCCGTCAAACACAGGCGTCATGACCTTGATGCCCAGCTTGCTGGCCGCAAGGCCAAGGTGGACTTCCAGCACCTGCCCGATGTTCATGCGCGACGGCACGCCGAGCGGGTTGAGCACGATGTCAAGCGGGGTGCCGTCGGGCAGGAATGGCATATCCTCCTGCGGCAGCACGCGCGACACAACGCCCTTGTTTCCGTGGCGTCCGGCCATCTTGTCGCCCACCGAGATTTTTCTCTTCTGCGCCACATAGCAGCGCACAATCTTGTTGATTCCGGGCGCCATCTCGTCGCCCTTCTCGCGGTCGAACACCTTGACGTCGACCACGATGCCGTATTCGCCGTGCGGCACCTTGAGCGAGGTATCGCGCACCTCGCGCACCTTCTCGCCGAAAATGGCGCGCAGCAGGCGCTCCTCCGCCGTCAGCTCGGTCTCGCCCTTGGGCGTAATCTTGCCGACCAGGATGTCGCCCGAATGAACCTCGGCGCCCACGCGGATGATGCCGTTTGCGTCAAGGTCCTTGCGCGCATCCTCCGACAGGCCGGGGATGTCCCGGGTAATTTCCTCGCTGCCCAGCTTGGTATCGCGTTCTTCAATCTCATACTCCTCGATATGAATGGAGGTGAAGATATCGTCGCGCACCAGCTTCTCGTTGAGCAGCACGGCGTCCTCATAGTTGAAGCCCTCCCAGGTCATAAAGCCAATCAGCACATTGCGTCCAAGGGCAATCTCGCCGTTTTGGGTGGAGGGACCGTCGGCAATGACCTCGCCCTGCTCCACGCGCTGCCCCACGTCCACGATGGGCTTCTGGTTGATGCAGGTGCCCTGGTTGGAGCGCAGGAATTTGATGAGATGATACTCGTCGATGCCGTCGTCGCCCGCGTCAATCGTGATGCTGTCGGCACTGACCTGGCTGACCACGCCGGCATGCTTTGCCAGCACGCAGACGCCCGAGTCGACGGCCGCCTTATACTCCATACCGGTGCCCACAATAGGCGACTGGGTGCGCAGCAGAGGCACTGCCTGACGCTGCATGTTGGAGCCCATCAGCGCACGGTTGGCGTCGTCGTTTTCCAAAAAGGGAATCATGGCCGTCGCCACCGAGACCACCATGCGCGGCGAGATGTCCATGAAGTCGATGCGCTCACGGTCAATCTCGAGAATCTCGTCGCGGTGACGCGCCGCCACACGGCGGTTGACAAAGCGCATCTCGTCATCCAGAGGCTCGGAGGCCTGCGCCACGATATATTCGTCTTCCATGTCGGCGGTCATGTAGACCACCTCGTTGGTCACGCGGCCGGTCTCCTTGTCCACACGGCGGTAGGGCGCCTCGATAAAGCCGTATTCATTGATGCGCGCATAGGTGGAAAGGTAGGAAATCAGGCCGATGTTGGGGCCTTCCGGCGTCTCAATGGGGCACATGCGCCCATAGTGGGTATAGTGGACGTCGCGCACCTCAAATCCGGCGCGGTCACGCGAGAGGCCGCCCGGGCCGAGGGCCGAGAGGCGGCGCTTGCACGTCAGCTCGGCCAAGGGGTTGGTCTGGTCCATGAACTGAGAGAGCGGCGAAGAGCCGAAAAACTCCTTGATGGAGGCCACCACCGGACGGATATTGATGAGGGCCTGCGGCGTGATAATGTCGAGATTTTGCGTCGTCATGCGCTCGCGGATGACGCGCTCCATGCGCGACAGGCCGATGCGGAACTGATTTTGCAGCAGCTCGCCCACAGAGCGGATGCGGCGGTTGCCCAGATGGTCGATGTCGTCGGTCGTGCCGATGTCATACGACAGGCAGATAAGATAGTTGAAGGAGGCAAACACATCGTCCACAATGATGTGCTTGGGGATGAGGTCGTCCATGCGCTCGACCAGAGCCTGGCGCAGCGCCTCGGGGTCGTCCTCCCCCACCTGCTCGAGAATTTCGCACAGCACCTTGAAGCTGACCTTCTCGGTCAGCCCCAGCTCACGGCACTCCTGCTCGCTGATGTCGACAAAGGCGTCAAGGTCCACCATGCCGTTGGAAAAGACCTTGACCACCGCGTCCTCCACCTGAAGATAGACGGTGGAGACGCCACTGCGCTCGATGGCCCGTGCCTTTTCCTTGGTCAGAGGCCTTCCGTCCACCTCGGCCACCACTTCGCCCGTCAGGGGCGCGACCACCGGCTGCGCAAGCACTTTTCCCGCGATGCGCGGGCCAAGCGCCATCTTCTGGTTGTACTTGAAGCGCCCCACGCGCGGCAGGTCGTAGCGCCGCACGTCAAAAAACATGCTGGTCAGGAGCTGGCGGGAGCTCTCCACCGTGGGCGGCTCGCCGGGGCGCAGCTTGCGGTAGAGCTCGAGCAGCGCGTCGTCCCCCGTCTTGGTCGAATCCTTCTCAATGGTGGCCAGCACATGCTCTTCACTGCCAAAAAGCTCGACAATCTGGTCGTCGGTCTCAAGGCCAAAGCAGCGCAGCAGCACCGTGGCGGGGATTTTCCTGTTTTTGTCGATACGGACATAGTAAACACCGGCGCTGTCGGTCTCATACTCAATCCAGGCGCCTCGGTTGGGAATGATGGTGGTGGAATAAAGCGGCATGCCGCTTTTGTCCCTCACGATGTCATAATAAATACCGGGCGAGCGCACAAGCTGTGAAACAATCACGCGCTCCGCGCCGTTGATGATGAAGGTCCCGCTTTCGGTCATGAGCGGGAAGTCGCCCATGAAAATCTCCTGCTCCTTGACTTCCATCGTCTCACGGTTGACAAGCTGCACCCGAACTTTAAGCGGCGCGGCATAGGTCGCATCGCGCTCCTTGCACTCCATGACCGTGTATTTCGGAGTGTCTTCCATTTTGTAGTCAATGAACTTCAAAACCAGGTTGCCGGCATAATCGGAGATGTATGCAACGTCGTCAAAGACCTCTTTGAGGCCCTGCTCGATAAACCATTGATAAGATTTTTTCTGAATCTCAATCAGGTTTGGCATGCTCTGAATTTCCTCGATCTTGGAGAAACTCAGCCTCTGATTTCTGCCAAGCGTCACGGTCTTAGGCATAGATTTCATCACTCCAAAACTGAATTTTTTTGCCGTTTGCTTTCTGCGCACCGATTGCGCAGGTCCGTTTTTTGAAACTTTCTCACACCGTTCCGGGAGTCTCTTCTTTTCCACTGCCCGGGAAATTCGGATTTTTTTGACGTATTTGGGTGCTTTGCCCACTTTTTTGGTTTTCTTTCGTCATTATTGCAGAAATTTTATTCAAAATTTCTGCAATAATGCACAAATTAAAACATCCCATTCTAACAGGCGCACACCAATCCATTATGATACATTTTAATAAGATACCATAACAAACTGTTATTGTCAATCTTTTTTGATAAAAAATCTGCCGGAGCAAAAGCTTCCGGCAGAGGTGTTTTTCCTCGTTTGAAGACATTTTTTAACTGTTTTTTTTACTGGCCTGCGCAGGCGCCTTCCTCCGCTTTGAGGCTCTCTTTGGGGGCGGCCTTTTTCTCTGCCTGTTCCACCCATCCCGTACACACTTTGGTGCTCTCCTCGATAAAGCGGGCAAAGGTGATTTTGTCGAGCGCGGCCTCAATGTCACGGCTGACCTCGTCAAACACACGGCGGAAGGGGCAGCCGAACATGTGGCTGGTGCTGTGGGCGCAGGCCTCCTCCGACATCAGGCATTTGTTGATGGCAATGGGGCCGTCGATGGCGGAAACCACCTGAAGCAGCGTGATGTCCTTGGGCTCATGGGCCAAAATATAGCCGCCGCCGGCGCCCTTAAACGACGTGATAAAATCATACTGGCTGAGTTTCCCCAAAATTTTCAGCGCAAAGCGGGTTGAAATCCCGACGTTTTCCGCTATGGTTTTGGCGTCGCTTTTCTCCCCTGCAACGGCAAGATAGTAGATAATCCGAACAGCGTAGTCGGCTTCCTGTGTAATCCTCACGAGACTTCTCCCTTCTTCAGACGACAGGGTGCAGGCCCTGCCGGTCACGCTCAAAACTACAACAAAAATAGTATACTTTATCGATGCTCTCTTTGTCAAGAGTCTCGTGGGCATCCTCTTTCACCAAGACTTTCAAGACATCCTCCCGCCCTCAAGGGGCATACTGAAAACGTGCGGCTTGCACGCAACCAAAACACAAGGAACACAAGGAGGGCATTGCCATGAAAACCGGTACCGTGATTGCCGGCGTCGTCACCATGGCAGCCATTGGCATGGCTGCCGGCATGATGAGCCCGGCATACAATTCGCGCAAGATGCGCCGCAAGGTCAATTCCGCGATGCGCGCTGTCGGCGAGGTTGCCGATTCGCTGACCGACCTGATTTCTGACGCATTTTAACAGACACCGGCAAAGGGCGGCAAAGGATTTTGCCGCCCTTTTTGTGTGCAGGTCCTTTAACGCCCTTGAGGGGCTTTTTCTTTTGTGTTAAACTGTTTTCAAAATTTTCAGGGAGGTGAACATCCCATGAAACCTCTGCAAAAGCCGGCCCGTCTGAGGCCGGGCGACACTGTGGCGGCCGTAAGCCTCTCCTGGGGCGGCGCGGGAGACGCGGAGCTTTTGTGGCGCTACGAGCTTGGAAAGCAGCGCATCCGGGAGCTTTTGGGACTAACTGTCGTTGAAATGCCCCACACTCTCGCGGGGTCTGAGTTTCTCTACCGCCATCCCGAAGCGCGTGCCCGCGACCTCATGCAGGCCTTTTCCGACTCCCGCATCAAGGGGATTTTCTCCTGCATCGGCGGGGACGACAGCATCCGGCTGCTCCCCTTCATCGACTTTGACGTCATTGCCGCAAACCCCAAGGTCTTTTTGGGATACTCCGACACGACAATCTCACACCTGATGTGCGCCAGGGCCGGACTTTCCAGCTTCTACGGGCCCAGCATCCTGGCCGAATTTGCTGAAAATGTGCAGATGTTTCCTTTTTCGCTGGAGTACCTAAAGCGCGCACTCTTTGACAATACCCCCGCAGGTTGCCTGCCCTGCTCCCCGGAGTGGACGGGGGAGCGCATCGAGTGGACGCAATCCAACAGCACCACGCCAAAAGCCATGCAGCCAAACACCCCCTACCTTGTGCTGTGCGGAAAGGGACGTGCCCGGGGACGGCTGTGGGGCGGCTGCATGGAGGTGCTGGAAATGGCAAAGGGCACGCCCCTGTGGCCGGATACCGAAGCCTTTGAAGACACCATTTTGTTTCTCGAAACCTCGGAAGACACATCGCAGCCCACGCAGCTCCTCTATGCCCTGCGCAATTATGGCGCCATGGGCATTTTGCAGCGCATCCGGGGGCTGGTGTTTGCAAAACCCTACCAGGAAATTTTTGCGGAGGCCTATCACGAGGCCATCCTCAAGGTCCTGGAGGAATACGGCCTGGCGGACCTTCCCGTGCTTTGCAACGCCTCCTTCGGGCACAACCAGCCCATGGTCACGCTGCCCTACGGTGTTCTGGCGGAAATTGACTGCGGCAGCCCTTCCCTCTCGCTTTTGGAGGCTGGCGTGCTGTGACTCTTGCCGCGCCACCAAGATGGCCTCCCTCCCCTTTTCCAAGGCTTCCCCTAGAAAAGCAAAAGGGCCCCCGAAAAAACGGGGGCCCTTTTTGGATTGTCGTTTCACGGAGCCTTGAATCGTCAGCTGCCTGCAGAAGCCTCCCGCTCCTGCTGGCTGGCTTGAATCTGCTCGGCAATCATCATGTCCTTCACCTTCATGAGGCGGGTTGTATTGCCGCGCTCATTCTCTTCGAGCTTCATGGTGATGTAACGAATGGTCTCCTGCAGATTCGGAATCATGACATACTCCAGCGCATTGACGCGGCGGCGGGTTTTTTCAATCTCGTCGCTCATCAATTCAGCGGATTTCTCAAGCTGCGCCAATTCCAGCAGCTCCTGCAGCACGTCGCCGAGAAAGCCGACGGCGTTGTCCAGTTCACCGGAGGTGAATCCGAAGCCGTAAGGATAGATGTCGCTGCTGTCGCCCTCCATGGAGAAATGGAACACGGGCACGTTGACCGACATGATATTCTTCACTTCCATATCCACCGAAACGGTCTGGCGGGGGCACATCAGCGCTTCTGCCAGGCTCTCCTCACTCATGGAGGCAGCTGCCAGCACAAAGCTGCCGTGCGCCTGCATGAGCTTTTCCTCCACCGACTGGCGCAGTGCCTTGTTCTTGCGCACCAGGTCGAGAAATTGCTTCATGAGTTCGTCGCGCTTATCCTTGAGCAGCTTGTGTCCGCGCTGGGAGGTCTTGAGGCGCTTCTTCAGGCGTGTCAGCTCCTGACGAGTCGGATTGACATTGATTCTCGCCACTTGCTACACCCCCTTATTCTTTCTCGGGATAATATTTCTCAATCAAATCCTGCTTGATACGCTTGAGCTCGCTCTTGGGCAGAATGGACAGCAGCTCCCAGCCGATGTCGAGGGTCTCCTCAATGGTACGGTTGGTGTTGTAGCCCTGCGAGACGTACTTTTGCTCAAACTCCTCGGCAAACTGGGCATAGAGCAGGTCAATCTGCGTCAGAGCCGCTTCACCGAGAATGGACATGAGCTCCTTTGCATCCTTACCTCTGGAGTAAGCGGCGAAGAGCTGGTTCATGGTGTTGGCATGGTCCTCACGGGTCTTGCCGACGCCGACGCCTTTATCCTTCAGACGCGACAGCGAGGGAAGCACGTCGATGGGAGGCATGATGCCCTTGCGGTAGAGCTCACGGGACAGGATGATCTGACCCTCGGTGATGTAACCGGTGAGGTCGGGGATGGGGTGCGTCTTGTCGTCTTCGGGCATGGTGAGAATCGGGATCATGGTGATGGAACCCGCTTTTCCCTCCACCTTGCCGGCGCGCTCATACATGCTGGCCAGGTCGGAATACATGTTGCCGGGGTAGCCACGGCGTCCGGGGACTTCCTTACGCGCGGCGGAGACCTCACGAAGAGCCTCGGCATAGTTGGTGATATCGGTCAGGATGACCAGCACGTGCATGTCGCACTCGTAGGCCAGATATTCGGCTGCCGTCAGCGCCATACGGGGTGTGGAAATACGCTCAATGGCGGGGTCGTTGGCCAGGTTGATGAAGAGGACGGTTCTGTCAATGGCTCCCGTTCTGCGGAAGTCGGAAATGAAGAAGTCGGCCTCTTCGAAGGTGATGCCGATGGCCGCGAAGACAACGGCGAAGTTGGACTGACCGCCCAGCACACGGGCCTGACGCGCAATCTGCGCAGCCAGCTCGGCGTGCGGCAGGCCGGAGCCGGAGAAGATGGGCAGCTTCTGTCCACGGACCAGGGTGTTCAGGCCGTCAATGGCCGAAACACCGGTCTGGATAAACTCGGAAGGATAGTCGCGGGCCACGGGGTTGAGCGGAAGGCCGTTGATATCCATTCTCTTGTCGGCAATGATGGCGGGGCCATCGTCAATGGGGTCGCCCATTCCGGAGAAAACGCGGCCCAGCATGTCCTTGGAGACGGGCAGGTCAAGGCTTCTTCCCAGGAAACGGACTTTGGACGAGCTCAGGTTCAGGCCCGCAGCAGCGTCAAAGAGCTGAACGAGGACGTTATCTCCATCGACCTGCAGAACCTTGCAGCGACGGATTTCACCGTTTTCCAGCTCAATCTCGCCGAGCTCATCATATGCAACGTCCTGTACCTTTTTGACCAGCATCAGAGGACCGGAGACCTCCTGAATGGTTCTGTATTCTCTGGGCATTAGTCCTCCTCCTTTCCAAGCGTCTCTGCAGCCTGCTGCTTCAGAAGGGCGCTGATTTCAGCAAAGACCTCGTCAACCTTCTCCTGAGGCACTTCCTTGGCACGGGCAATGCGCTCGCGCACGGGCAGCCCAATCAGGTCGTCCAGGTGTGCGCCCTTGCGCAGAGCGTCAAGGCAAACATCGTAGTAGCTGAGCACCAGGGCCAGCATCTTGGCCTGCTTGTCATAGGTGGAGAAAGCGTCGTTGTCGTCAAACGCATTTTGCTGGATATAGTCCTCACGGATGGAGCGGGTGACTTCCAGCACCATGCGGTCTTCGGCAGACAGCGCGTCCACGCCGACCAGCTGGACAATTTCCTCGAGCTCGGCCTCCTGCTGGAGCAGGTTCATGGCGCGGCTGCGCATGGCAGTCCAGTTGGGGTCAACGTTGTCGTTAAGCCACTGGCCCATGCTGTCGGAATACAGCGAGTAACTGGTCAGCCAGTTGATGGCGGGGAAGTGGCGCTTATAGGCCAGCGCCGAGTCAAGGCTCCAGAACACCTTGACGATACGCATGGTCGCCTGTGCAACAGGCTCAGAAAGGTCACCGCCGGCGGGGGACACGGCGCCGATGGCCGTCAAATCGCCCTCGCGGTCGTCACTGCCCAGGCACTTGACGCGGCCGGCACGCTCATAGAACTGCGCCAGACGGGAGGTCAGGTAAGCCGGGTAACCTTCTTCACCGGGCATTTCCTCAAGGCGGCCCGACATCTCACGCAGAGCCTCGGCCCAACGGGAGGTGGAGTCGGCCATGATGGCGACGGAATAACCCATGTCGCGGAAATACTCGGCAATGGTGATGCCGGTGTAAATGGATGCCTCGCGGGCCGCAACGGGCATATCGGAGGTGTTGGCAATCAGAATGGTACGGTTCATCAGGGATTCACCGGTGCGCGGGTCGATGAGCTCGGGGAACTCACGAAGCACGTCGGTCATCTCGTTGCCGCGCTCGCCGCAGCCGATGTAAACCACGATGTCCACGTCGCTCCACTTGGCAAGCGCATGCTGCACAACCGTCTTGCCCGAGCCGAAGGGGCCGGGGACGGCGGCCGTGCCGCCCTTTGCCACCGGGAAGAGCGTGTCAATCACGCGCTGGCCCGTGGTCATGGGCTTCTTGGGCATCAGCTTTGCCTTGTAGGGGCGGGATTTACGAACGGGCGTGCTCTGCAGCATCTTCACGTCCACGGTGCCCTTGTCGGTCTTGACCTTGGCAATGCAGTCCACAACCGTGAAGTCGCCCTCGGTGATGGATTCCACGGTGCCCTCGACACCCAGAGGAATCATAATCTTGTGGAGAACAGGGCCGGTCTCCTGCACGGTGCCGATAATGTCGCCGGGGACAACCTTCGCACCGGCAGAAACAGTGGGCACAAAGTGCCACTTTTTCTCGCGATCCACCGCCGTGACATCAACGCCACGGGGCAGGTTGTTGGAACCGGAAGCCGCCTTGATGGCGCTCAGGGAGCGCTGAATCCCATCATACATACCGCCAATCAGGCCGGGGGCCAGCTCCACCGACAGAGGAGCGCCGGTGGACACCACGATATCGCCCGGCTTGAGGCCTGCGGTTTCCTCATAAACCTGAATGGAAGCCTGGTCGCCTCTCATTTCGATGATTTCGCCGATGAGCCGATTCTTGCCGACACGCACGACATCGAAGAGGTTTGCCTCACGCATGCCGCCGGCAACGACCAGAGGACCGGAGATTTTTATGACTTTTCCTTCAATCATATACTCACCATCTTTCACTTAATCTCCAAGGATGTTGGAGCCGACGGCTTTTTCAACGCGCTTGGACACGTTGCTCAAGCCGATTCCCAAACTGCCGTCCTTGCCGGGAATCAAAATGATTGCGGGGGTGCGGCTCTGGCGGTGGAGCGCAATGGCATGCTCACACGAGGCGGCAAGCGTCTCCGTAATAAACAGCACGGCATATTCCAGCGCCTCCGGGCTCTTGAGGACAGCGTTTGCTTCCTCGGGACCCGTTACGGCAAACGTGGTCAGGCCGAGAGCCGTAAACCCCTGTACGGATTCGCGGTCGCCAATGACACCGATTTTATACATACAGCGCTCTCAACCTTTCTTTGATAGAATTTGCAGACAGCCCCGTCTGCCGCCCGGCGAGAACCATGCTGACAACCTTGTACTCGGTCTCCTTGGCCAGCAGATAGGCCATGGGAACCTCCGCCCCATAGGGAATGTACTTGGCATTTTTGATGTAGTCCATCAGGTAGTTGTCGCAGAAGAGCTCAAATCCGGACATGCCGCTTCCGCTGGAAATCTCGGCCAGGGCCTTTTGCATCAGCCCCGCTGCCCCGCCCAGCAGGGAGGGCAGCTCGTCGTCGGTCGCACTGTAGGCCGCGGTGAAGCGCTCCGGTGTGGCGTTGCCTCCTTCAAAGAAGACCTGCGCGGCAAACTCGGGCGACTTGCCCATCTTGCGCAGCCGCAGCAGCGCCTTGACGTTGGCCACGTCGACCAGGGTGCGGACATAGCCGGTCAGAAAATCGTTTCCAACCTTCTCGGCAACCTTGGCCATGTCCTTGAAACAGTAGCGGTCAAGCACAATGTCAATCATCTGGGAGTTCCCGGTGCGGTTGTAGGCCTCCAGGGCCTCCTCCACGCCGCGTCCCATCAAATCGGTCAGGGGCTTGAATTCGCGGTTTTTCACGGCTTCCCGCACAACCTCCACGGGAATGCTGCCGCCTGTCATAAAAATCTCTCTCGGATCACTGAGCAGCTCATTTTTCAAAGCCACCTTCAGGTTGTGATAGTCGTTGGGATACAAAAAGCTGTCAAACAGGCCCTGGCCCGCCTGCGTGACGACCGAGGCGGTCTCCGCACGGTCCCTCTCGCACAACAGGGCGCTCAGGTTCTTCTCGTCTCCCACCAGACCGCTCACATCATAGCCGTGCTCACTGAGAATCTTGAGCACCTCGCTCATGTCCGGCGCGTCAATCAGCTTATCCACTGTCTGCGTGCTGACCAGACGAACTTCTCTACTCTTAATGCGACCCGATATCATCAAAAAATCGAGATTTTTCTTTTTTGCATCTGACATCGAATCTCCTCCTCCCCTTACTGGAACAGAACGGATGCCACCGCCTGCTCCAGCTCTTCACGATACTGCCGCAGCAGTGCCGCAAAGGTCAGATTCAATTCAATGCCGCCGCTCTTGACCACGACGCCGCCCGAGGGCAGAGACGCGGCCTCCACGGCGCAGCCAAGCTCGGTCTTCAGCGCTGCGCCCACGGCGTCGAAGTCCGCCTTGTCCAACACGACAACGCTGTCCTTTTCCACCACAGGCTTGGCAAGCTTGCTGAGCAGCTTGACATAATCCTTGTCCTTGCGCTTGGCCTCGAGCGCCTTCTCAGCTTCCTCGAACGCCTCGTCCACGACGGTCTGACGGGCCGCCAGCAGCGCCTTGCGCCCTTCCAGGTCGGCCATCGATTTCCCGCGCAGCAGGACATTTTCCACTTCGGCCTTGGCAGACTTGAGTCCCTGCGCATAGACCTGCTCCGCTTTGGCGTTGGCCTCGGCCAGCATCTGCTCCACCTTGGCATCGGCCTGAGCTTTGATCTCACCCGCAGAAATCTCGGCATCCCCCAGGATCCGACTGACAATATTCTCAATGCCTTTCAAGTGCATCACTTCCAGTCTGTTAAGGAATGAGCCGCTTACACGGGGATGTTGATAAATGCAAGGAAGGAGATGAGCAGCGCCAGAACCGCGTAGGTCTCAACCATGGCGCCGTAAACCATGCCCTTGGCAATTTCTTCGGGACGCTTGGCAATCATGCAGATGCCGGCGGCGCAGGTCTTGCCCTGGGCATAGCCGGAGGTCCAGCCAACCAGACCGACGGGAATGCAGGAGAACATGATAAGCATGCCGGTGACAGCGTCGATGTTGACAAAGTTGCCGGAGATTGCTCCAATCTTGTTGAGCACGAGGAAGGCCATCAGGGTGCCGTAAATGCCCTGAGTACCGGGGAGAGCCTGCAGGAGAAGGGTCAGGCCGAACTTGGAAGGATCTTCCGCAATAACGCCCGCGGCAGCCTCACCGGCGACGCCGCATCCCTTGGCGGAACCCGTGCCGGCAAGTCCGGAAGCTATCGCCGCACCAAGCATAGCAAAGAAAATTCCATTCAACTCAAACATGATTATTTGTCCTCCTTAGAAATCAGGTTGTAATACTGAGTTTTAATTTTGAAAGGATCAAATGCACGACCGCCGCTCTCGTAGAACTTGCCGAAGAATTCGACATACTGCAGACGGCTTGTGTGGACGTAGGCACCCAAAACACTCAGGAAGGTGTTGAGCGCATGTCCGACCAGGGCAACCAGAACAAACACGATGAAGCCGATGACCGACTTTCCAAGCAGCACCGAAATGGCGTTGAAGACCTGTGCAATAACTGCACCGGACAAGCCGAGGGCCATCAGGCGGGAATAGGAGAGCACATCGCCCAGATAGCTGGTGATGTTATACAGGCTCAAGATTCCCGACCACAGTTTGCTGATGAAGCCCTTTTTGGAGCGTCCCTGCGTGAGAACCAGGCCCAAGGCGCCGACTCCCATCACCGAAAGCCCCAGATTCTTGCTGACAAAAATCAAGGCGATGCCCGCAAAAACCACCCACCACAGGCCGATATCCGCAAAAGCGCCCATGTAATCCTTGCGCTTGAGGGCCTGCCAGAAGGCAAGCGCCATGCCCAGCAGCAGATGGATGACGCCCAGCGCGCAGCTGAGAACCAGCATGGGAATCGGATTGGTCAGAGGGTCAAAGAAGGCCTTTAGTGCAATCGCATGAGAGGTGAAAGTGCTGGTGAACTGATAAATCAGGTCTCCAAAGAAGCTTCCTGTAATAATACCCACGATGGTGGCCGAGATACCACCGTAAAGGGCAAGGGTAAAGAGCTTTTTGGCCATGCCCTGGGGCTCGGTCTTGAGCAGCATGAGAGATCCGATGAGAACGAGAATCAGGCCGTAGCCGATATCGGCAATCATGATGCCGAAAAACAGGAAGAAGAAGGGGGCCACAAAGGGGTTGGGGTCCAGCCCGCCGTAAAGCGGAAGGCTGTACATCTCGGTCACCATTTCGTAGGGCTCAACAAACTTGTTGTTCTTGAGCAGCACGGGAACGTCGTCGTCCTCCGTGACATCCGAAAACTCAATGGCGACATTGCAGTCCTTCAGCCCCTGCTCGAGCGCCTGGCAGCGTTCCTCGGGGATGAAACCGGTCAGGAAAAAGGCCTTCTCGGTGACAAGCAGGTTGGTGCGGATTTCGCTCATGGCCAGCCGCCCGTTCAGCGTGTCCGCCATTTCCTGCAGACGGGGTAAATCGCCGATGTATTGACTGATTTCTCCGGTCAGGGTCTCATACGTCTTTGCATTCTCCTCGATGGCTTTCTTGAGACGCTCGGTTTCCTTAACCGGAGTGTCCGTATACTCGCGAAGCGAGACACGGGAGAAGGTGAACTCGCGCAAAACGGCCATGCACTCCTCTTCAGAGCCACGGTAGAGCAGCACAACGCAGTAAATGGCGTTTTTGTCGCTGCTCACCGTTTCCACGCAGCAGTCCATGTTTGAGATTTTTTCCTGCAGCGCCGCCATGTCAGTCAGCGCCGGGAAGGTGCCATACACCACATCCACCAGCTTGGTGCCGGAGCTGCCCAGTGGGATGTCCACCGACAGCCAGGGCTCCAGTGAGAGAATCTGCCCCTCCATTTTGGCGGTATCGGGTGCAATGGCGAGCCGTGCGCGCTGGATGCGCATCACCTCATCGGCAGTGGCAGCCACCGATTCCCGATGGACGATGGCATCCTCCATCCCCTGACGGGTGATGTGGGGTTTTGCCTGCAGCAAACCCTTTTTGGGGGCAAGCGGTGTCAAAGCATGAATGGCGCCCTGCAGCTTCTCAAGGTCGCCGCGAAGTTCGCCGGACTCGGCGGTATCGCTGACAGCCCCGTACTGGGCGGCCTCCTCCTCCGTTGCCAGAGGGGCGGCATCATGGATTTCCACCGCACCGAAGAAGGCGAGCTGCTTAAGCACCTCTTCCTTCTCCTGCGCCAATCCCGCGAGAGTAAGCCGCTTCATGGTGACTTCAGCCACTTACACTCACAACCTTTGCTACAATAATATCCGCCGCCTTGGTCAAATTGACTCTGGCGTCTGACCTGATCTGCTCACATTGCTTTTCGATGTTCTGCAAATAGGCCTTCGTCTGTTCCTCTGCCTGCGCCTGCGCCTCCTTGAGCACCTGCGCCGTTTCGGTCCGTACCCGCTGCTCGCTGGCCGCAACAATTTCCTTTGCCTTTGTCGCAGCCTCGTCCACGGCAGCCTTTGCCGCATCGTTTGCCTGTTTGCGAATCAAGTCCGCCTTCGCCTCGGCCTCGCCAACCTGTTTGAGCATTTCAACAGCCATACATTCACCACCCTCCTCAAACCGACCGGCTCTCATGAACCGGCCATGGTCTTTTTCTCTTGGAACCAGTACACGATAGTTTGGCTATTCTAAATTATACTTTCAACTATTCAAAAAATCAATTGTCCCCCACGAGTTTTATTCCAAATGTGTACAAATTCAGCAATTTGTACGGTATTTGGCCGCCAATTTTGACCCCTTTCCAGACATTTTATGTTCAAAATCACCTTTTTTAGAGAAAAGATTGCCTTATTTTTGCCAAATTTATAAAAAAACCGGCCTGTTTGGCTCTCCTGTCCAAAAATATGCAGTCAGGCCGACGCGCTGCGCAGCCGGGCAATCATGGCCATCCCAGCCACGGCGCCCTCTCCGACCGCCTTTGAGATTTGCAAAAGGCCGCCAACGCAGTCGCCTGCCGCAAAAATCCCTTCGATGTTTGTCTGCATATGGGCATCGACCGAAATACCCTGCGGGCCGGTCAGAATGCCGGCCGCGCGCGCCAGGTCGACCGCCGAGGCCTTGCCCAGCGCCACAAAGAGGCCCGAGAGCGGCACAAAACTTCCGTCTTCCAGCTCTGCGCCCTGCAGGAGCTGGTCTCCCGTCAGCCGCGCAATGGGGGTTGTCACCACCGGGAGGGAGCCGAAATCGGCCGTGGGCTGCTGCCCGTTTGTCAGAATGGTTACGCTTGCCGCAAGGGGGACAAGCTCGGCGGCTTCGGAGGCCGCAAAATCCCCGCTTCCCAGCACCGCAACCGGCTTTCCCCTGTGGAAAAATCCGTCGCACACGGCGCAGGCGCTCACCCCTTTGCCCTCCAGCGCCTCCAGGTTTTCAATGTTTGGGCGCACGCGGTGCGCCCCCGTGGCAAGCAGCAGCGCGCCGCACCGGTAGACCCCGGCCGGCGTGTGCACGGCGATGCCGTCAAAGGGATCCACGCGCACCACCTCCTCGAGGGTCATCTCCGCCCCCAGCCGGCGCGCCTGCTTCTCCCCCTCGCGCAGCAGCTCTTCTCCCGAAATGCCCTGCGAAAAGCCATAGTAGTTTTCAATGCGCTCGGCACGCCGCAGCGCGCTGTCCTGCGTGGAAAAGAGCAGCGTGGAAAACCCTGCGCGCAGCGTATAAAGCGAAGCCGAAATGCCTGCCGGGCCGCTGCCCACGATGATACAGTCATAGTTGCGGGACATCTGAAACATTCCTCCTTAAAAAACCTGGTGCTTTTTCACGGCAGCTCCTGCCGAAGTGCCGCAGCTTACAGTGCCGCTCCTGCGCCCCTTCAGTTGAGGGCGATGTCGCTGCGCGAAAAGAGCTTTGCAATGTGCTCACGCAGCAGGCGGTGCTCCTCCTGCTGCAGGCCGGCGTCCTGCGAGAGCAGCTCTGCGGCTGCATCCGCCGCCTCGGCCAGAAGGCGGGTGTCCCCCGTCAGGCTGGCCATCGACAGCGCGGGAAGGCCGTGCTGCCGCTCGCCGAAGAAATCCCCCGGCCCGCGCAGCTCGAGGTCCTTTTCGGCGATGTCAAAGCCGTTGTCGAGCTTTGTCATGCCGATAAGGCGCTCTCTTGCCGTATCGTTTTTGGCGTCGCTCATCAAGACACAGTAGGACTGCCAGGGCCCGCGCCCCACCCTGCCCCGCAGCTGGTGGAGCTGGGACAGGCCGAACCTCTCTGCGTTTTCCACCACCATCAGCGAGGCGTTGGGCACATCCACCCCCACCTCGATGACGGTGGTCGACACCAGCACATGGATGTCGCCTGCGGCAAAGCGGGCCATGACGGCCTCCTTCTCGGCGTTTTTCATCCTGCCGTGCAAAAAGGCCACCGTATAGGGGGCAAGCCGCCTGCTCAGGCGGGCGGCGTAGCTCTTGACGTCCGAGAGCTCCCGCTCCCCGGACGCGTCCTCCACCATCGGGCACACGACGTAGACCTGGCGGCCCTGCTCGAGCTGCTTTTCCATAAAGGCCTCCACCCTCGGGCGCAGCGCCGTTGAGACGGCGTAGGTCTTGACCTTGCGCCTGCCCGCAGGCAGCTCATCCAAAATCGAGACGTCGAGATCTCCATAGACGATAAGCGCCAGCGTCCGGGGAATGGGGGTCGCCGACATGACGAGCAAATGGGGGGAGGCGCCCTTCGCGGCCAGCTTTGCGCGCTGCGCCACCCCAAAGCGGTGTTGCTCGTCGGTCACCACCAGCCCGAGGTTGTGGAAGAGCACGCTGCTTTCCAGCAGCGCATGCGTGCCCACCACCACGTCGGCCTGCCCCGACTCGATGCCCGAGAGGACCTCCCTGCGCCGTGCCGCCGGCATGGCGCCGGTCAGCAGCGCAACCTGCATCCCCATCGGGGCCAGCATGGACGACAGGGTGCGGCAATGCTGCTCTGCCAGAATTTCTGTGGGCGCCATGAGCGCCGTCTGGAAGCCGCTGCCCGCCGCAGCATAGCTCAGCGCCGCCGCCACCATGGTCTTCCCGCTGCCCACATCGCCCTGCAGCAGCCGGTTCATGGCCCAGGGCTTTTCAAAGTCTGCCAGGGCCTGCGCCACGGCGCGCTTTTGTGCGCCGGTCGGCTCAAAGGGCAGGGCCTCGTAAAAAGGCTGCATGGGGCACGGCGCAATGCGCACCGGCGTCCCCTCCCTGCTGCGGTTCCTGAGCAGCCCGAGCCCGAGCTGCAGCGTGAGCAGCTCTTCAAACACCAGCCGTCTCCTGGCCTGTTGCAGCGCCGCCGCATCGGAGGGCATGTGAATTTCAAAGAGCGCCTGCCTTCGCTCCATCAGATGATATTTCCGGCAAAGGGATTGGGGCAAAATCTCAGGCTCAAGGGGAAGCAGGCGATGCACCGCTTCGCGCACCAGCTTTTGCATGACCTTTTGTCCCAGCCCCGTCGTCAGCCGGTATATGGGGGTGATGGCTGCTGCCAGGGGGCTGTCTGCCGCCTCAAAGACGGGGTTTGCCACGCGGCGCAGGCTGCCGGACACCTCAAAGGTCCCGTAAAAGACATATTCCCCCCCGCGCATCAGCTGGCTTTTTATCCAGCTTTGATTGAAATAGCTCACCGTGGCCGTGGCGCTGCCGTCCGAGATGCGAAAGTGCACAATCTCCATTCCCTTGCGGATTCTCGTGAGCGACGGGGCCGTCGTGACAAAGGCGCGCACACTGCAGCTTTGACCGTCCGTGACCTGGGCAAGCGGCAAAACGACCGACCTGTCCTGATAGGCGCGCGGATAAAAGCGCAGCAAGTCCTCGGCGCACAGGATGCCAAGGCGCCCGAGCTGCTCCACTCTCGTATCCCCCACACCCGGCAGGGACTTCAATTCCATTGATTCCAGCACTCCTTTGCGTGCCCCGCCCCGCACGGGACAAAGGGCCTTAAAAAAATCCAAAACAGGGTGCCGCATGCGGCACCCTGTGCTTGGCGTTTGACAGGCGTGCCCTACCCGTCGCGCCCCGCCGGCTCAGTTCATGTGACCGCGGCGCACGTCGGTGACGCCCTTGATGTGCAGCAGTTTTCCCATCACCAGGTTCAGATGCTCCAAATCGAGCACCTCGATGATGACGGAGACAACCCCAGAGGCATTTTTGAGCGCATCCCTTGCCGTAATGGAGTGGATGGGAATTTTGAGGCTGGAGAGCATTGCCGTCAGGTCGGCCAGCAGCCCCGTGCGGTTGTTTGCCGTGATGAGCAGCTCAGTCTGATGGACGGCGCGCGCGCCGTCGTCCCAGTGCACCGCAATCCATCTGCCCAGGTCCTGGTTTTTGACAATGGCGTTTTGGAAGTTGTTGCAGTCGCGGCGGTGCACCGACACTCCAAACCCCTTCGTGACATACCCGACAATGTCGTCGCCCGGCAGGGGGTTGCAGCAGCGCGCAAACTTCACAAGGCAGCCCTCCAGCCCCTCCACGATAACGCCGCCCGACGAATGCTTCCTCGGCGCCGCCTTTGCCGTGGCGTCTGCCAGGGTCTCGAGCACGTCTTCATTGCTGGGCTTGTGCTGCTTGGCATAGCCCTCTTTGATTTTGGTCAGCACACGGGAGCTGGAAATGCCGCCGTAGCCGATGGAGGCATAGAGCTCGTCGACCCCGGTCACGCCCATGCGCTTGGCAATGGTCTGCAGCAGCTCCTGAAGGTCGGCCGGGTCAATCTGCAGCAGCGCCTGCCGCAGCCCCAGCTCCACCTCTTCCCTTCCGCGCTGGATGTTCTCCTCACGCTTTTCCTTTTTGAACCACTGCCTGATTTTGCTCTTGGCTTCACTGGTCTTGACAATGCTCAGCCAGTCGCGGTTGGGGCCCTTGTTGCCCTCCTTGGCCGTGATGACCTCCACGATGTCGCCGTTTTGCACCTGATAATCCAGCGTCACCAGCTTGCCGTTTGCCTTGGCCCCAATCATCTTGTTGCCCACCTGGCTGTGGATGGCATAGGCAAAGTCGATGGCGGTGGCGCCGGCCGGCAGGTTGATGAGGTCGCCGCGCGGCGTGAACACAAACACCTCGTCGTCAAAGAAGTCAATCTTGAAGGTGCGCATGAACTCCTCGGGGTCCGACGAGGTGGCCTGAACCTCGAGCACCTGCCGCACCCATTCGAGCTTGCCTTCCAGCGAATCCTTCTTGGTGAGGCCTCTTTTATACTTCCAGTGCGCCGCAATACCAAACTCTGCCGTGCGGTGCATCTCCCAGGTGCGGATCTGCACCTCAAAGGGGATGCCCTCCTTGCCGATGACGGTGGTGTGCAGCGACTGGTACATGTTGGGCTTGGGGGTTGAGATATAGTCTTTGAACTTGCCGGGAATGGGCTTATACATGTCGTGCACGATTCCCAGCACGTTGTAGCAGTCCACAATGGTGTTGACAATCACACGCACGGCATACAGGTCGTAAATTTCACTGAGCGTCTTGTTTTGCTTATACATCTTCTGATAGACGCTGTAAATGTGCTTGACACGCCCTGTCACCTGCGAGTCGGGAATCTCGGCCGACACGCGTTCCCGCAGCCGGCTCATGACCTCTTCGAGAAAATTCTGGCGCTCGGCCTGATGGCTGGCAAAGTCCCTTGCAATCTCCTCGTAGCCCACCGGGTCGAGGTACTGCAGCGAGAGGTCTTCAAGCTCCACCTTGACGCGCTGCATACCCAGCCGGTGCGCCAGGGGGGCATAGACCTCCATGGTCTCGCGCGACTTCTCCCTGCGCTTGAAATCGGGCATGGCCGCCAGCGTGCGCATGTTGTGAAGGCGGTCGGCCAGCTTGATGATGATGACGCGGATGTCCTTGGCGGTGGCCAAAAACATCTTGCGCAGGTTTTCCACCTGCTCTTCTTCCTTGCTGGTGTAGGGGATTTTGCCCAGCTTTGTCACGCCCTCCACAAGGTTGGCCACATCGCTGCCAAAGCCCTTGGACACCTCCTGCGTGGTGACGCCGGTGTCCTCCACCACGTCGTGCAGCAGCGCCGCCGCAATGCAGTCGCTGTCCATGCCCAAATCCACCAAAATGCGCGCCACCTCAACAGGGTGAACCAGATAGTCCTCCCCCGAGCGGCGTTTTTGCCCCGCATGCGCCTTTCTGGCCAGGAAAAAGGCCCGTTCAATCAGGTCCTTGTCGTAGTAGCGCGCATGCTCCGGCTCTTCCAGCTTTTCCACCAGAAGTGCCCCGATGGGGTCTTGTGCCATGGGGAGCTCGGGCTCCGGCTCAGGCTGCGTCTCTTGCGCCAGGCCCGCCCCGGCCGCCTGCACAAGCTCAAGCGGTGCCTGCTCCGCAGGCGCCGCAGACTGTCCCGACGTTTCGGGGGCAAACTGCTTCATTCGGTTTCTCCAAAAGCGGATGCTGTCCGTCATCCCGGCTCCCTCCCTTCTGTCTTGTGCCCTTTGTCTGTCTTTGTCTAGGAATGAAATGCGAGCTTGCGAAGCTCCTGCAAAATGACGGAATTGTTTAAGTTGACCTTGCCCTCGATGTGATTGACGGTGACCTGCAGGCTGTCGCCGTCCACCGTCATGTTCAAAATGCCCATTTCCTCAAGCACGTCAAGGCAGATGCGAAGACGGCAGTGCTCCATGGGGCCATGGTCAATGGTCGAGAGCATGCGCGCCGTCATAGACAGGGTGTCAGGCGTCTGCTTGGAGCAAAACAGGCGGTAGACGGCCACAAAATCGGTCTTGTGCGGCAGCACCGCAATGGCCTGGGCGCCGTCCAGCTCCCCCTGGCGCAGCCGTGCGTAAAGCGCCTTGCCCCGCTCCCTCTGCGCCACCTGCTTTTCGCTTTCCCGGTAGTCCTTGATGACCACCTGCACACTGGACACGCCCCGGAAGGTGTTGAGGTCGATGTTGCAGCAGATGTCAATGCGCTCGCCGCGCAGAAACTCAAACTGGCTGCTGCTGTGGCCAAACAAAAAAGCCGCAAAGGTGAGATTGCCGTGGCGCAGCGTCAGCCTCAGGTGCTTGTCGCCTGAAAGCGGATAGATGTCGACAATGACAAGCCCTCTGCACAAAAACACGGGAGCGGGATTGCCCATCCCGTAGGGCTCGAGATAGCGGATGTCCATGACGGTGTCCATGGAGATATCCCTTGCATCTATTTCACAGTCTATGTTGATTTTGGGAGAAAGGTCTTCATCGGTGAGCTGCGAGTCGGCAATTTCCAAAATGGCCGAGCGGAAGGCCTCGTAATTTTCCCGCCTTACGGTCAGGCCTGCGGCCAGCGCATGCCCGCCGAATTTCTCCAGATAGTCGCTGCACTTTTCCAGCGCCTCGTAAATATTGAAGCTGGCAATGGAACGGCAGGAGCCCTTGCCGACGCCGTCCTCATCAAAGGAAATCATGATGGAGGGCAGGTAGTACCTGTCCGACAGGCGGGAGGAGACAATCCCGATGATGCCGTGATGCCATTCCTTTCCCGCCAAAACGATAATCTTGTGCTTGGAGAAGTCCTCGTCCTGCTCAATCTGGGCCAGGGCGCGCCGCAGGATTTTGTCCTCTTCTTCCTGGCGAACCCGGTTTGCCTCGCACAGCGAGGCGGCAATCTCGTCTGCCTCAAGCGGGTCCTGGGTCAAAAAGAGCTCCACCGCCCTGCGGGCGCAGCCCACCCTGCCCGCCGCGTTGACGCGGGGCGCCAGCGTAAATCCTATCGTACTGGCGCTGATTCGGCGGTGCTCCACGCCCGCCCTTGCCACCAGCGCCTTAAGGCCGGGGTTTTTGCTGTGCTCAATGCGCGTCATGCCCAGCGCCACAATCACGCGGTTTTCCCCCACCAGGGGCATGACGTCGGCAATGGTGCCAAACGCCACCAGCCCCGCGAAATCGTCAATGGTCTTTTGCAGGTTTTCCCTGCGGTTCATGGCACACACCAGTTTGAACACCACGCCCACGCCGGCCAGGTCCTTGAAGGGGTACCGGCTGTCCACGCGCTTGGGGTTGACCACCGCCGCCGCGTCGGGCAGGTGCTCCTGGCACTCGTGGTGGTCGGTCACCACCGTGTCGATGCCAAGGCTCTTTGCGTATTCCACCTCGTCGATGGCCGTGATGCCGGAGTCCACCGTGACAATCAGCGTGCTGCCGTTTTCCCTGATGCGGTCCACCGCCGCCCGGCTGATGCCATAGCCCTCCTCACACCGGTTGGGTATGTAATACTCCACCGTGGCACCCCGCCCGGTCAAATACCGGTAAAGCACCGACGTAGAGGTGATGCCGTCCACGTCATAATCCCCGAAAATTGTGATTTTTTCGCCTGCCGCAACAGCCTGTTCGATGCGGGCCACCGCTTTGTCCATGTCCGGGATGAGCAGTGGGTCGTAGAGCGAATCAATGGACTTGTTGAGAAAATCCTTGGCCTTTTGAACCGTGGTCAGCCCCCGGTTGCACAACAGGCGGGCAATGACCGGGGAAACCCCGAGCCCCTGCTGCAGCGACGCTACAACGGCTTCGTCCTGCTCCTGGAGCTCCCAGGTACGCTGTTTCACTGTCCCACCTTCCTTTCAGGGGGAACCTTATCCCAAAAGTTCCCGTTTTGTTTTTTGTCGTCAAGCCGCCCGGCGCGCCGCCGGTTTCCCGGCCGGCGCGGCCCGCCCCCCGAGGGGTCCCCCGGCGGGTGCGGCAGGGCAAAGCCCCCCGCCTTCCGGGCATCCCAAGCGGCTTTTGCTTTTTCAAACTCAAAGTATAGTATACCACAAATTTTACACAAACACAAATTTTGCTTTGCTCTTTTCGGTTTTGCCCCGGCATTTCTCAAAAAGTTTCCCGGCGCCCCTGCCCGATGGCCGGAAAAAGGGCGCCTGTGCGCGGCAGGGGCTCTGTGCAAAACCCGCGCAGGGCGGCTACCTCTGCTCCCCCTGCTCAAGCACGGAAATGACGCGGTGGGTGGGAAGCTGCGTGTCTGTCAGACGGTGATTGACGCGCCAGGCCGGCACAAAGCCCAGCACCAGCCCCACAAGGGCTCCCAGGGCGGAAAGCCCCGTTCCACCCCCGCGCTGCTCCACCAGGAGATAGCCCAAAACCCCCACTACCAAAGGCAGAAGATAGAGGATTGCCGCCAGGCTCAAGGGGCTGTGCGTGGCGCTTTGCAGCAGCACCTGTTCCCCCTCGTGAAGAGCCCATCCGTTGTTGTCCACCCGAACGGTCAGAGGCCTCGAGGCCATGCAGGTGGCGCACTGATGTCCGCACCCCCCGTCACAGGCCGTTCCCCGATAAACCGTCACCTCACTGAACCGTGATCCCGCTTTCGAGACTGTTCCCGTCATCTCCATGGTTTCATCTCCTTTCGTCAAACCCTGTTTTAATCTATGAGGGTCTGGAATGCAGAAGTCCCAAACGCGCACCAAAAGCCGTCAGCCCTCATGCGCAAGGCCGCCGTAGCGCGACAGAATGGCCTGTGCCACACGCAGCCCGTCCACCGCCGCGCTCACGATTCCGCCGGCATAGCCGGCCCCCTCCCCTGCGGGGTAAAGCCCCCCGACCTGAGAGGATACATAATCCTCCCCCCTTGTCATGCGCAAGGGGGAAGAGGTCCTGGTTTCAAGCCCGGTCAGCAGGGCCTTCTGCCCCGCAAAGCCGGGATACTGCCTGTCAAACCGGCGCAGCCCCTCGCGCAGCAGGGACAGGGCAAAACCGGGCAGCAGCTTTTCCATGGGATACAGCGTCAGCCCTCTGGCATAGCTGCCCTGCGTGTCGGCCCAGGCGGGGCTTCCCTCGAGGAACGACTTTGCCGACTGCGCCGGCGCGGCATAGCCGCCTCCTCCCGCACGAAAAGCCGCCCGCTCCAGGCGCCTTTGAAATTCCACCGCCTGCATCACGCCGCCCTCGATGTCCTCGGGCAGCACCGACGCCACCACGGCGGCGTTTGCGTTGTCCCCGGCCCTGGCGCTTTCGCTCATCCCGTTGACCACCACGCCGCCCTGCTCGGACGCCGCCGGCACCACCACGCCGCCCGGGCACATGCAAAAGGTGTAGCAGGCGCGCTCCCCCACCCTGTGGGAAAGCTGGTACTCCGCAGGGGGGAGTGCGGGGTGCCCGGCAAGCGTTCCGTAAAACATGGCGTCAACCATGCTCTGGGGATGTTCGATGCGCACGCCCACCGAAAAGGGCTTTTTGTGCATGGCGACCCCCTGCCGCAGCAGGGTCTCCACCGTGTCGCGTGCCGAATGCCCCATGGCCAGCACCGCCGCCTGACAGGGGATCTCTCCCTGCGAGGTCATGAGCGCCGACAGGGTCCCCTGCCGGACGCAAAGGCCCTCAAGCCGGGTGTAGAAACGCACCTCCGCCCCAAGGGCGATGACCTCGTCGCGCAGGCGCTTGACCACCCCGCGCAAAACGTCGGTCCCGATATGTGGCTTGGCGTCAACCAAAATGCGCTGCGGCGCGCCGCAGCGCACGAAGGTCTCCAGCACCGTGCGGCAGCGTGCATCCCCAATGCGGGTGGTCAGCTTCCCGTCCGAAAAGCTGCCCGCGCCCCCCTCTCCGAACTGCACATTGCTCTCGTCTTTGAGCTGCCCCGTCTGCCAGAAGCGTGCAACGTCTTCGCAGCGCTGCTCGATGGGGGCTCCCCGCTCAATGACGATGGGGCGCAGCCCGTGCTGTGCCAGAAGAAGGGCCGCAAACATCCCCGCCGGGCCAAAGCCCACCACCACCGGCCTGTGCAAAAGGAGCTGCTGCCCCCGCACAAGGGGCGGCATGCGCTCAGGCTGGCTCAGGCGGATGTTCTTCTGGTCAACGAGGCGCTGCAGCAGCGCCTGCTCGTCGCCCCTGACGCTGACCAGCACCGTATAGACCAGCACGGCGCGGCCCCGGCGCCTGGCGTCCACCGACTTTTTGTAAACAGTTGCGGTCGCCTGCCCCTCCGTCAGCCCAAGCCGGCGCAGCGCGAGCGAAAGCGCCTCCCGCTCCGGCCTGTCCGGCGACAGGGAAATCTGGCTCACGAGTATGCTCATACAAACTCCTCTCCATACCGCATCCGTATTTTTTGTTCAGACCCCAGCAGGCGGCGGATGTCCGGCCTTTTTGAGCAAAGCCCGCCGGCGTCTGCCGGCGGGCAAAGGTTCGCACTATTCCTCTGCAGGAGCTTCTGATGCGCGCAGTGCAACCCTCAGGCTGCCCAGCACGCCGATTTCGGAATCTCCTGTGATGATGCGAACCGGGAGTTCCGCCGTTTCTCCGCTTTTCAGGCCGGACAGGTCAACAATGCCCCGCAGATTTTCCGCCGTGTAGCGCTCTATCGCCTCAGGCGTTCCGCGCAGGTTCACCGTCAGAGGCATCACGGTGAGCACTTCCACCGTAATGCCGCTCGGCCTGTTGTCAAATCCAAGGCTTTCCAGCTCCGCCGTGGTGGTCTCGAGCTGGCCAAAATTCAAGGAAACCGTGATTTCGTCGGGCTGCCCTTCGGCCAGATATTCGGTCGAAACCGGCAGCGTCACCGTGCCGCTTTGGGCATGCTGGGACAGGTCAATCACGCCGGCCTCATACTCGGTCGTGGAGGTCGTCTGACGCACCGGCACGAGCAGTTCCAGCGTCTGGGGAGACACGGTATAGGAAAAATCGTCCGACATCCAGCCCTCAGGCCGGTTGAGGAAGGAGACCGTCACCGGAAGAATCCTTCTCTCGAACACCTGCGGCGTCACGGTCACGGCGCGCACCGAGGTCTCCAGGTTCTCGCTGTCCACCGCCACGCCGTTTTCGTCCACCAGCGTAAAGGGCAGGCTGAGCATGGCTTCGCCCATATTCTGGTCGGTGATGCTCACGTCCACTCTGGCCAGCTTAATGTTGGAGAGCTCCGACGCCGGCCCATACACCTCGATGCTCTCGGTGCTGACCATGGGCTGCTCCACCACATAAATCTCCTCGTCGAGCCTGCTGGTGCAGGAGAGCTCCACCGGCACGGTCACGCTGCTGGTCCGATCCAGCCAAACGTCCACCCCGGCGGGGTTCTTGCCCGTGATGGTCACACCGTCCACCGGCAGGGTCAGCTGAACCGGGAAATTGTAATAGCCCGGCGCCACCGAGGCGTCGACCTCGATGGTGGCGTAAATATCGGCCGCCGTAATGCGTCCCAGGACGTTTTTGCTGCCCTTGAGCGTGACGTCCACCGTGCTGCTGCTCATCTCGACCACCGAAACGCCGTTTTCAGCCTGCGCGTTTTGGGTGACAACCTTGATTTCCACGCCGCGGTAAACGGTCTCGGTTTCGGGGTTCTGCGCCCCGACAAAGAGCCAAATCAAAACGGCCACAAACAGGGAAAAGAACTTTGTGAACGTGGGATTGTCAAACAGTTTGGAAATCATTTTACGCCTCCCTTCTCAAAGAGACGCTTGAAAAACGAAGGCCTTTGCGCCGCCGTCTGCTCAAAGCCGCTCAGCAGCGCCTCCTGCAGCGTATCGGCACGGTATCCCCTTCGGATAAGGCCGTCGGACACCAGCGAAATTTTGCCGGTCTCCTCCGAAACCACCACCACCAGCGCATCGCTGACCTCAGACAGCCCGATGGCCGCACGGTGGCGGGTGCCAAGCTCCTTGCTGAGGTTTCTGTTCTGGGTCAGGGGCAGCAGGCAGGAGGCGGCGTAAATCCTGTTGTTCCGGATAATCACCGCCCCGTCGTGCAGGGGATTGTTGACAAAAAAGATGGATTCGATGAGCTCGGCCGACACCGTGGCGTCGAGGGCAACGCCCGAGCTGATGATTTCGCGCAGTCCCGTGGTGCGCTCAAAGACGATGAGCGCACCCGTCTTCTGCTTTGCCATGCTCTCGCAGGCCGTGCTGACCTCATGGATGCAGGCACGCAGCTCCTCTCCCTGCTCCCTGTCGGAAAAAAAGTCTATGCCGATGGTGCGGCGGCCCACCTGCTCCAGTGCCGAGCGCAGCTCCGGCTGAAAGACCACGATCACGGCGACCACACCGAGCTGCATGCTGTTGCTGAGCAAAAAGGTGGTGGCCGTCAGGTCCAGCGCCTGCGCCAGCTCGAGCAGGACAACCAGAAGCAAAATGCCCTTGAGAATCTGCGCGGCACGGGATTTGCGGATAAACAGTATCACCTCATACACGATAAAGCTGACAATGAGAATATCCACGACATCCTGAAAGCCAAAGGACGAATAGTGCGAGGAAAACCAATCCGTTACCATTTCCCAGTTGATCACCGTTTTCCCCCTTTCCGCCTTTGGAAGCGCCGATTTTGGGCACAAATGCCACGCGCCGCGCCCCATCCTTTTGGCCATGCTGATGCAAAATGAAGATACAATTCAGTATATCATAAATTGATCTCCAAAAAAAGAGGGGCGGCCACATTTTTTTGTGACACGTCCCCCCCTCTTTCGGGCTCATTTGCTTCAAATATTTATCCCAGCGGCGCAGCTTCTTCAGCCGGTTGGCGTCTGCCTTATCCCCGGCCCACCATATCCATAAACTTGTCAAAAATCGCCGTCATATCGGTTTGCTCTTCGGGGCGCCAGTCGCCAATCATGCGCTCGGGGTGAAACTGTGTGGCAAAGATGGGCAGCGTCTTGTGGATGGCCGCCTCCACCATACCGTCTTCCGAGCGCGCTGCCACAATAAAATCGTCGGCCAGCTTTTTCACGCCCTGATGATGGTGGGAGTTGGTCACAAGCTCGGCGCTGTCAAACAAATCCCGCATCCAGGTGCCCTCCTCCAGGCGCACCTTGTGGACAACGTCGCTGTGAATGACGCCGCACTCCACCGGGATATCCTGATACAGCGTGCCGCCAAAGTAGATGTTGAGAAACTGAATGCCCCGGCAGATGCCGAAGATGGGCTTTCCGGTCTTGAGCCACTTGTCAAGCAGCGTCTTCTCAAGGTCGTCGCGCACACGGGTGATTTCCACCGTGTTGTATTTGACCTCCTCGTTGTAAAAAGCGGGGTCGATGTCGTACCCGCCGGTCAGCACCAGTCCGTCCGACATCTCGATGTACTCATCCATATCGCCGCAGTAGGGCAGCAAGATGGGCATGCCTCCGGCGCGGGTGATGGCCTCATAGTAGTTCCAGGTCATCCCCACAAAGGGCTTTTTGTAAATGGCCAGGGGTTCCCAATGCCCTGTCATCAGAATCTTTGGTCTGCTCATGTGCTCTTTGCTCCCTTCTCCAAAATTTCCGTGCACACCCGTTTTACACAAGTATACTACACCATGGTATCCGCTTCAAGACATTTTGGCAACAAAAGGCACACACAGTGGCAGGCGATGCCCTCCTCCCTTCCGGTGAAACCCATCCCCTCCTCGGTGGTGGCCTTGACGCTGACGGCGCCGGCCGGCAGGCCGCACACGCGGGCCAGGTTCTCCCGCATCTGCCCGATATGGGGCGCCAGTCGGGGGCGCTGCGCCAGAAGGGTGGCATCCAGATTGCCGATGCGGTATCCCCTCCCGCTCACCAGCTCCACAACGCGGCCCAGCAGGCAAAGCGAGTCGGCGCCGGCATAGGCGGGGTCGCTGTCCGGAAAGTGTGCCCCGATGTCGCCCAGCGCCAGGGCGCCCAGCAGGGCGTCCATCACGGCATGCGTCAGCACGTCTGCGTCCGAGTGGCCGAGCAGGCCTTTTTCATGGGGGATGCTCACCCCGCCCAAAATCAGCGCCCGTCCCGGCACAAGGCGGTGTGCGTCATATCCGTGTCCGATTCTCACAGCGACTCCCCCTTCAAAAACATCTCTGCAATCGCAACATCCTCCGGCGTCGTCACCTTGATGTTGCGGTAATCGCCCTCCACGATGTAAACCGGCTTTTGCAGCACGGCATAAACCCCGGCGTCGTCGGTGCAGCTTCTGTGCTGCTCCAAGCAATACCCCAGCGCCGCATCGTACTCCTCAAAGGCAAACACCTGCGGCGTCTGTACCGCAACGACGCTGTCGCGGTCCACGTCCTCCTGCACCATGCCGCCCTGCCGGGTCTTGAGCGAGTCCTTGGGCTTCACGCCGGGCACGGCGGCGCCGTAGCGGTGCGCCGCCTGCACCACCTCGTCAATCATCTCGGGCGTACAGAGCGGCCTGGCGCCGTCGTGAATGGCAACAAAGTCACAAGGCGGCAGCGCCGCCATGGCCTTTGCCACCGACTGCATGCGGGTGTCCCCGCCCGCCACAATCTGGCACACCTTTGAAAGGCCGAATTCCTGCACCAGGCGGAGCATCTGCGCCATCTCCTGCTCCCGCACCGCCAGCACCACGGAGTCGATGCTTTTGGCCTGCTCAAGCGCCTCCAGCGTATGTACGATGAGCGGCACGCCGCACAGGGAAATCAGTTGTTTTGTCTCTTCGTAAGCGCCCTGCATGCGCGTGCCCTGTCCCGCAGCAGGCACGATGCAGGCTGTCACTGGCGTCTGCTTTTTCCGGAAAAAGAAGGCCATGCAAATTTCCTCCTTTGCAAACTGACTGTTTCACGCTGTAAAAAAAGCCCCGCAGGAGGCGGGGCATAACGCTGACACTGCCGTTCAAACGAGATTTTCCGCCAGCCGGCGCTCAATCTCGTGGCCGGGGCTGCCGATGGCAAGGCTGAGCTCACTGACAAAAATCTGCCGGGCCGACACCATCATCTTGCGCTCTCCCGTGGAAAGCCCCCTGTCGCGCTCCCGCTTCATGAGCAAAAACAGCACCGACGAAAGCTGCTCAATGTCGCCGCTTTTGATGCGCAGCATGTTGTCGCGGTATCTCCTGCTCCAGTTGCCGTCCTCCTCTGCCGGCGCCGCGCCAAACTGCTCGAGGATGCGGCGCGCCTCGGCCTCCTCAACCACCGGTCGCAGCCCCACCTCCTGATTGCGCTCCACCGGAATGGACACCATCATGCCGCCAAAGGGCAGTGTTATCACATAAAAGCGCACCGTCTCCCCCAGCACCTCACGCTCTTCAATGCGCTCGATGACACCGGCGCCGTGCATGGGATACAGCACCTTGTCTCCAACCGAAAACACAAAATCCCCCCTCGCTTGACGGCATTCCCCGCAAAAAGACAGGTTTCCAGTTAGTATATCAGACTTTTTGCCTTCGTGCAACAAAGGGCCGCCTTTGCCGGGGCTGCCGGGGCGAAGCGCACACAAAGGCTGCCCCCAAAAGAAGGCTCTCTCCCGCCTTTTCACTGCACAGGTCCGTCCTTTTTTATGTTATTTTTTGAAAGGAAAGGCAAAAAGATTTTGCAGTGCCCTTGCGCTGTCCCCTCCTCCCCCGCCCGGTTTTTGCCTCTTTTCCCCGGGCAGACAACAGCGTCCGATTTGCGCAGTGGCTGCGGCAAGTCGGACGCTGGAAAAAATCCACGGCCATCAGACGTAGTGAGGCTGACGCTCCTTTTGCATGTTCTGCTCCTGCCCTTTTCTGGCCAGGATGAGTTTGTCTGCAATCATGGCAATAAATTCGGAGTTTGTGGGCTTGCCCTTGTTGTTGTGGATGGTGTATCCGAAGTAGCTGTTGAGCGTCTCCACGTTGCCGCGATCCCACGCCACCTCCACGGCATGCCGGATGGCACGCTCCACACGGGAGGGCGTGGTCTGAAACTGCCTTGCAACCGAGGGGTACAGCTGCTTTGTCACCGAGTCGAGAATGGAGCTGTCCATCACGGCCATGGTGATGGCCACGCGCAGATACTGGTAGCCCTTGATGTGGGCGGGGACGCCGATGTCGTGGATGATGTCGGTGATGGCGCGCTCAAGCTGCAACTGGGTGGAGAGCTGCGGCTCCCCTGCCGGCGCCGCCCCGGTGCGCTGGAAATCCCCGCAGGCCAGCGCACGGATTCGGTCCACCAGAATGGAGATGTCGTTGTCCTTAAACAGATAGTAGGCCGCCCCTGCCGCCATTGCCTGACGCGTAATCTCCTCATTGCCGATGCACGAGTAGACAAGCACCGATGTTTTGTTGTCCGCATCCCGGGAGGACAGCGCCGACAGCACCCCCAGCCCGTCGGTTCGCGGCAGGCACAGATCCAGCACCAAAACGTCGGGCTTGTGACGCCTGGTCTGGGCAATCGCATCCTCTCCCGTCGTAGCCACTGCCACCACTTCAATGCCCTGGCTTTCCAGCATGGCCTTGGTCGTCAGGGCAAAATCTTCGTTGTCGTCTGCAATCACGACCTGAATCGCTCTTTGTGACATATCCATAGTGAAACTCCTTTGATGGTTGTAGTAATTGATGACCGTATCTGAATGTTATCCTTATCCATAATTTACCATAAAAAGGAATCGTTTGCAAGCGTTTTTTCAAAATCGATTGGGTATTTTTGGATATTTTCGCAGTTTGGTCTTTTTGTCAGATTATCACGAATTTTATTATAATTCAAGTATATACACCTGTTTTTGTCGAATCTTGTCGATGCGGGAAAATTTGAAAAGATTTGAGAAAAAAAGAGGAGACCGCCTGCGCGGCGGCCTCCTCTCTCTCTTCCGCTAGGGAATTTGCTCGAGCATGGACTCAATGAAGATTCCATACCCGCGCGTGGGGTCTCCCAGCATCACATGGGTCACGGCGCCCACCAGTCTGCCGTCCTGCAGAATGGGGCTGCCGCTCATCCCCTGGACGATTCCCCCGGTCAGGGCAATCAGCTCCGGGTCGACCACTTCAATGGCCATGCTCTTTCCGTTTGCGCCCGTGGCCGTCATAACACGAGTGATCTCGATGTCATAGGTCCGGGGCTGCCCGGAAGCGGAGCAGACAATCTGTGCCGCACCCTCCCGGATTTCCTCCTTAAAGGCAATCGGGATGGCTTCTCCCTGCCATGCGTCGGGCTGCTCAGCCTGTCCGAAGACACCCGCGTTGCAGTTGACTTTGAGGGAGCCGAGCTGCTGACTGTCGTCAAAGATGCCGATGAGCTCACCGGCAGCGCCCTTGACGCCCTTGCGCACGTCGAGCACCTTGGCCCCCACCACCGTTCCGCTGTCGATGGGGATGACTTCCCCGGTGTCAACGTCACAGATGGCATGGCCCAGCCCGCCGAACCAGCCGGAGGCCGGGTCATAAAAGGTCACGGTGCCGATGCCGGCCGTGGAATCCCTCACCCACAGCCCCACCTGGAACTTCCCATCGGTGGAGCAGACGGGGGTGATCACGGCGTCAAAGGTCTCGTCCTCGCGCTGCAGCGTCACCATGACGGGGTCTCCGTCACAGTTCTGCAGGCGGTCGGACAAATCCTCCACCGTATTGACGGAGACGCCGTCCACGGCGGTGATGATGTCCTTGACTCTGACGCCGGCGTCGGTGGCCGGATTTTTCACGCCCTGCGGCGTTTCAATGTCGGCCGTTCCCACAACCATGACGCCGCTGGCATAGACCTTGACGCCAAAGGCGTCTCCGCCCGGTACCAGCAGTTGTCTCTGGCGGGCCGTCATCACGGGCTCTGACCCGAGCGCCATGGCGCTTTGGGTGTCGGCCCGTATGCCGAGCGCCAGCACGGTGCAAAGCAGTGCGCTCATCAGGAGACTTCCTGCGAAAGAGAGGTGCTTTCTCCACGGTTTTTTCATGTCAAAATCCCTCCCCCACACGCTAGTTTGCACCGTCAGGGCGCTGCATATTTTTCTAGCGCCGCGAGAAAATTTCTCATGTCGGCCCCTGTTTTTCAGTTTTAGTGTAGGACAAGCCATATGGAAAAATTTGTAATTTTTTACCGGCCGGCTGCGCCTTTTTGCTCTTTTCCCAAAAACAGTGTTCCCCATCCGCTGCGCAGCATGCGTAAAACAGTCGGACAGGCGCTGTTTTTGTGCATTCTTTTATTTTCAAGATTTTCAAAATTTTAATTGAGCAAGCGGCCTTTCCCTGCGCATTTTTCGCCCGCCGCGCCATGGCCTCTCTGTAAAAAAACGCCCCCGGACAGCATAAAAAAGCCCTTTCCCGGGAGAAAACTCCCCATCGGGAAAGGGCCGGCAGCTTCTTTTTCCTTTGGCAAAAAAGGGCATGACGGTTTATAGCCTCAGCAGCGACAAAAAGGCCATGACCGTCATATTGAGCACAAAGAGCCCGCCCACCATCATCATGACGCGCAGCAAAACCCGTTTGTCCAGCCCGTAGCGAAAGGCGGCCCAAAACCAGACCACACACCCCGCCAGCGCCGCGCAGCAGGCCCCGGCAAAGGCAATGCTCAGGCCGGTCAGCCCCTCGGGGGCAAACAGCGAAAACAGGGCGGTCAGCAAGGCCAGCACCGCCAGCAGCGCAACGGGCCACCAGGCGGGGATGGGCGGGATGTCTGCCTGCTTATGGCAGACGGGGCAGACGCCGTTCTGAAAGGGCTCGCCGCAGTCGGGGCATCGGCTGTGGCCCGGCGTCATGCTCCAGGCGTCTTCGGGCGGCCTGCGCTTCACAGCGAAAGCTCCTGAGACATGCGGTAGAGCTCGAAATCAAAATGGCGCACGGCCGACAGCGCCTCCTCCACGTCGAGGTCGCACACTCTGCCTGCCCGCACGGCCAGAATCCGGTTGCCCCGCCCCGTGGCCAGCAGCTCTGCCGCCAGATATCCCATCTCGCTGGCCGTGATACGGTCTCTTCCCGTGGGGCTTCCGCCGCGCTGCACATGGCCGAGCACGGTGGTGCGTGCCGGAATCCCCGAGTCCTGCGAGATGGCCGCCGACATCTCCTCGCTGCTGGAAAAGCGGCTGCCGGACTGCTTGAAAATACCCTCCGAGGCAACCACGATAAAATGGCGTTTTCCCTTGCTGCGCGTAAAGGCAATGCGCTCGAGCACGTCCTTTTCATAGTCAAAATCGATTTCGGGAACCAGAATGGCGGTGGCGCCCGTGGCAATCCCCGCCGACAGCGCAATGTTGCCGCAGTGCCTGCCCATGACCTCAATCACGCTGCACCGCTCGTGCGACTGCGCCGTGTCACGCAGCCGGTCAATCATCTCAATGGCGGTGTTGACGGCGGTGTCATAGCCAATCGTATACTCGGAGCAGGCGATGTCGTTGTCAATCGTCCCGGGGATGCCCACAATCTGCATCCCCTGCCTTGCCAGGTCCAGGGCTCCCCGGAAGGAGCCGTCTCCCCCCACGACAATCAGGGCGTCGGCCCCATGGCGCGCCAGCGTGTCAAGCGCCTTTTTCTGGCCGGCAGGCGTCACAAACTCGTCGGAACGCGCGGTGTAAAGCATGGTTCCGCCCCGGTGGATGACGTCCGACACCGAGCGCAGCTCAAGCTCTTCGACCTCATCGTCAATCAGCCCCTGATACCCGCGCAGCACGCCCAGCATGCGGCAGCCCCGCCCGAGGCCTCCGCGCACGGCTGCCCGGATGGCGGCGTTCATGCCGGGGGCATCTCCCCCCGAAGAGAGAATGGCAATGGTGGAAGCTCCCTGTTTCATGGTGTTTTCCCCCTCTTTTTCAATTTGTCCTCGGTCGTTTGCGCAAATTATCCCGTCTGCCCCGCAGCTTGCCGGGCAGGGGGATGCCGTCTTTCCCCGCACCCAAAAGGGTGCAGGCCGTCCGGGCAGACCCTCAGTCTGACGGCTCGCCCACCAGCGCCACGTTCTGCTCCCCGAGCAGCTCTTTCATCTGCTCACACAGATAGGCAACGTTTCCCGCCCGAAGGGGATGGCGCACCAGCTTCCCCGTGTCCAGCAGCCTCATATAGACGTCGGTCTGCCCCGAGAAAATGCCCAGCAGCACCTTGACCCTGTCTGCCTGCCCGCTGTCAAGCGAGGGCAGCCTCAGGTAGAGCCCGGCAGGGGCCCCGCCGGCGGCCCCGCCGGCGGCGGGCGTCCCTGCCGGGGCGGGCGCGCCCTCCTGCAGCCCCCAAACCTCATTGCACACGAGCAGCACATCGTCGTCCTCCTTGTTGGAGATACGCGCCCGCATGGCCACCAGCCGGTCCTTTTGCAGCAGGGCGTTGTGCTTTTGCAGCACAGAGGAAAACACCATGCAGTTGATGCTGCCCGTCATATCCTCCAGCGTAAAAAAGCCGATTTGGGTGTTGTTTTTGGTGGTTTTGAGCCGCCGCCCCGTGATGACAGCAGCCACCGTGACAATCTGCCCGTCGTGACAGGGTGAGTCCTCCGTGTCGGCCCGCAGCAAATCCCGGATGGGCACGCCGCCCACCCGCTCAATGTCGGCCTGATACTCAGACAACGGGTGCCCCGACAGATAAAAGCCGGTGGCCGCTTTTTCCAGGTTGAGCTTTTCGCGAAGCGGCATTTCGGGAATGTCGGGATAGTGCGGCTCAACGGCCTCGGGCAGCTCCCCGAAGAGATTGAGCTGCCCTTCCACGTTGCTGCGGCGCGAGGACGCCGCATCGTCCATCACGCTCTCATAGACCTCCAGCAGCTGCGCGCGGTTTTTTCTCATGGCATCGAAGGCGCCTGCCGCAATGAGGGAGGCCATGGATTTTTTGCCCAGCTCATTGTCCGTCATGCGTTCCACAAAATCCGAAAAGCTGGTAAAGCGCCCGTTGTGCCTGCGCTCGGAGAGTACATTGTCAATCAGATGGTAGCCGATGCCCTTGATGGCCACAAGGCCAAAGCGGATGCTGTCTCCCGTCACGGTAAATCCCTGCTCGCTCTCGTTGATGTCGGGCGGCAAAACGGGAATTCCCATCTTCAGGCAGGCCCCGATGTACTCCGACACCTTATCTGAGCTGTCCAGAACACTGGTCAGCAGCGCGGCCATAAACTCCTTTGGATAATAGTGCTTGAGATAGGCCGTGCGGTAGGCCACCAGCGCATAGGCCGCCGCGTGTGACTTGTTGAAGGCATAGCTTGCAAAGGAGGCCATGTCGTCAAAAATGCGGCTGGCCACCGCCTCGGGGATGCCCCGGCGCACACAGCCCTCCACCTCCACGGTGCCGTCCTCCGCCGTAATGCCATAGATGAAATTGGCCCGCTCCTGCTCCATGACTTCATGCTTTTTCTTGCTCATGGCACGCCGCACAAGGTCGGCCCTCCCCAGCGAGAAGCCGCCCAGCTTGCGCACAATGGCCATCACCTGCTCCTGATAGACAATACAGCCGTAGGTCACGTCCAGAATGTCCTGCAGCTCAGGGGAGGCGTAGCTCACATGGGAGGGGTTGTTCTTGTTTTCGATGTATTTGGGAATGGAATCCATGGGGCCGGGACGATACAGCGCAATGGCCGCCACGATGTCTTCAAAGCAGGCGGGCTTCATGCCCAGCAGCATGGCGCGCATGCCCGCCGATTCAAACTGGAAGACGCCCTCGGTGTCCCCCCTGGTGAACAGGGCGTAGACGGCGGGGTCGTCGGGCTCCAAGCCCTCAAGCGTGAAATCGGGGGTGTGGCGGCGAATCATGTCAACCGCCTTTTGCAGCAGCGTCAGCGTGCGCAGGCCGAGAAAGTCCATTTTGAGCAGCCCCAGCTCCTCCAGCGTGCCCATCGGATACTGCGTAACAAGCAGCTCGTCGGATTTTTGGAGCGGCACATAGTT
This sequence comes from Candidatus Galloscillospira excrementipullorum, assembly GCA_018714125.1. Taxonomy (GTDB): domain Bacteria; phylum Bacillota; class Clostridia; order Oscillospirales; family Feifaniaceae; genus Galloscillospira; species Galloscillospira excrementipullorum. The sequence goes on along the minus strand of DVNV01000002.1, from coordinate 29,152 downwards.
GTCAAGCGGCTCCTTGGTAATCACCACGCCCGCCGCATGGGTCGAGCTGTGGCGCGGCATGCCCTCGAGGCGCTCTGCCATGTCCAGCAGGTTGCGCACGGTGGGGCTCTGCTCGCGCAGCTCGCGAAGCTGCGGGGAAACTTCCAGTGCGTGCCGCAGCGTCATGCCCAGCTCCGAGGGCACCAGCTTTGCCACCGTGTCAACCTCGCTGTAGGGGATGTTGAGGGCGCGTCCCGTGTCGCGGATGGCGGCGCGCGCCAGCATGGTCCCGAAGGTGACAATCTGTGCCACATGGTCGCGCCCGTATTTTTCGGCAACGTAGTCGATGACCTCGCCGCGCCGCTCGAAGCAAAAGTCGATGTCGATATCCGGCATGCTGATGCGTTCGGGATTCAAAAAGCGTTCAAACAGCAAATCGTATTTGAGGGGGTTGATGTCGGTAATGCCAAGGCAGTAGGAGACCAGGGAGCCTGCCGCAGAGCCTCTCCCCGGCCCCACGGCAATGCCCTTGTCCTTTGCATACCGGATAAAATCCCACACGATGAGAAAATAGTCCACAAACCCCATCTGTTCAATGGTGGCAAGCTCAAACTCCACCCGCTCCCAGGCCTGCGCATCCCCTTCGGGGAAGCGGCGCGCAAATCCTTTTTTCACCTGCTCGAGCAGATAGTCCTTTGCCAAAACGCCCGGCTCAAGGGGAAAGACCGGCAGGTGATGACGTCCAAACTCAATTTCCACATTGCACTTTTTGGCAATCAGGCCGGTGTTTTCGATGGCTCCCGGGTATTTCCCGAAGAGCTCAATCATCTGCTGCCCGCTCTTGAGATAAAATTCCTGCGTCTCAAAGAAGAGCGCGCTCTCGTCGTCCACCGTCTTGCCCATCTGCACCGCCATGAGCACCTTTTGCGCCTGCGCATCGCTCTTGTCGATGTAGTGGACGTCGTTTGTGGCCACAAGCGGGATGCCGCACTCTTCGGCCAGCCGGACAAGGAGCGGCAGCACCTTCCTCTGCTCGGCCAGCGCGTGGTCTTGAATTTCAATATAGTAGTCCTCGCCAAAGAGCGACTTGTAGCGCAGGGCAATTTCCTTTGCCCCCTCGTAGTCGCCGCGCAGCAGCGCCTGGGGCACCTCCCCCGCCAGACAGGCCGACAGGCAGATTAGCCCCTCGTGGTAGCGCTCAAGCACCGAAAAATCGGTGCGGGGACGGGTGTAAAACCCCGTCACAAAGGCGTCGGACACGATTTTCATGAGGTTTTTATACCCCGTCTCGTTTTTGCACAGCAAGACAAGGTGGTTTGACGAGGCGTCAAGCCCGTGGGTTTTGTCGGTGCGCCGGCGGGGCGCCACATAGACCTCACAGCCCAAAATGGGCTTGATGCCCTCCTTTTTTGCCGCCTTATAAAAGTCGATGATGCCATACATCACGCCGTGGTCGGTGATGGCCACGGCCTCCTGCCCAAGCTCCTTTGCCGCACGCACCAACTGGGGGATGCGGCAGGCGCCGTCGAGCAGGCTGTATTCACTGTGGACATGCAAATGCACAAAGCTCATTGTGTTTCCTCCATGCGCGCCTGCGCCAGCTCCACCAGCCTGCGCAGACGGCGATCCACCGTCGAACGGCTAAGGCCGGGCAAAAGCCCGGACAGCTCGCGCAGCGTAGCCTCGGGGTTGGCAAGGCGTGCCTGCGCCACCTGCTGCAGCTCCTTTGGCAGCGTGTCCAAAACGCCGCTCTCCTGCAGCGACTGCAGCGCCGCGTTTTGCAGTGCGTTGGCCTGCGCCATGCGCTTGATGTTGGCAATGCTGCTGTTTTGCTGACGGTTGATTTCATTGGTGATGGCGCGCCTGCCGCGCACCTGCGCCAAACGGTCGGCCGAGCGCGCCGCCCCAAGGCTTCTCAAAATCTCCTCCACGCGGGATGCGCTCTTGTAATAGAGCACCTGCGCCAGGCGGCGCGTTGTGCGGGCGGGGGGGAGCTGCAGCTCCTGCAGCAGCACCTCAAGGTCGTCGGTCAGCCGGTGCTGGCGCAGCACAAGCTCCAGCCGATACCCCTTTTCGGGGTCCGACGCCGTTCCCGCAGAGAGAAACAGGCCCCGCAAAAAGGCCGTCACGCAGTCGGCATCCTCCAGCAGCGCGCGGCCCAGCCGCAGGGCAGGCACCCCGGTCGGGATGTCCAGCACCTGCAGCACGCGCTGCACGGCGCCCTCGCCGCGCTCCACTTCGGCCAGATACCCCCCGCCCAGCATCGACAGCTCCACCGGCGCACCGCACAGTCCCTCGCACAGCATGGCCAGCCGCTTGGCGGCGTCCGCACTCTCGGTTTGAAGCCGGATGTGCGTCCCCGTGGAGTCCACACAGGGCAGCACCATCCCGTAGCTCTCGGCCATCAGAAGGGCTCTTCCCCCGATGGGCAGCGCCGCCAGCTCGGCCTTGACTTCATTTGTAAAGGACATGGCTGTTCTCCATTTCCCGGCCCACAAAGCGCACCTCCGGCTCGAGCGTCACGCCCGTGCGCTGCTGCACCGTCTGCTGCACCAGCAGCATGAGCGCCAGCATGTCTGCCGCCGTCGCGCCGCCCGCGTTGACCAGAAAGCCCGCATGCTTTTCGCTGACCATGGCGCCGCCCACACGGCGTCCCTTGAGGCCGGCCTCGTCAATCATCTGGGCCGCAAAGCCCCCCTGCGGGCGCTTGAAGGTGCTGCCGGCGGAGGGCAGGCTGAGCGGCTGCTTCTCCCTGCGGCGCGCCATGAGCTCTTCCATGCGCTCCGAAATCTCTTCAGAACGGGCGGGAGAGAGCAAAAAGGTGGTGGCCAGCACAATGTCGCCGTTTTCCATCAGGCTTGAGTGCCGGTAGGAAAACCCGTGCTGACGGGCCTTGAGAATGGAAATTTCGCCGTCGCTTCCCAGCACCAGCGAGCTCTCGACCACATCCTTCATCTCGCTGCCGTAGGCGCCGCAGTTCATATAGACGCCGCCGCCCACCGTCCCGGGGATGCCGGCGGCAAACTCCAGGCCCGACAGCCCCTCGTCGCGCGCAAAGGCCGCCGCTGCCGACAGCAGCAGCCCGGCTCCCGCCGTCAGACGGTTGCCCTCGCGCCTTGTTTTGCACAGCGTCTCGCGCAGGGAGATGACAAGGCCCTCCACGCCCAAATCGCTGACCAAAAGATTGGAGCCGTTTCCCAAAATGAGAAAGGGGACTCCCCCCTCCCGCGCCAGCGCGACAATTTCAGCCACAGCCGAGGCGCTGCGCGGCGTCACCAAAAGGTCGGCCGCGCCGCCGATGCGCAGCGTGGTGCGCGGCGCCATGGGCGCCATGGGACAAATTTCCTCACACAGCTCGAGGCGCCTGAGCTCCTGCTCGAGCGCCGCAACGCCAGCCGACAGGGGGACGTGTTCCTCTCTCAAAAGGCATCGCTCCTTCTCATTTCCTCAACCAGCGCAGGCGAGCCTGCCTGGATGGATTCCAGAATGCGGCGCTCCAGCTCGCGCGCCGAATTGTAGCCCATCATCTTCATGCGGGCGTTCATGGCGGCCACCTCCACGATGGTCGACAGGTTGCGCCCCGGCCGTACCGGGACGGTGATGGCTGGCACCGGAACCTCCAGGATGTCCATGGTCTGGTCTTCCAGGCCCAGCCTGTCATACTTTTTCTTGCTGTCCCAGTTTTCCAGCCGCACCACCAGCAAAATATTCTCATAGAGCTTGACGGCGCTCATTCCAAACAGCCTGCGCACATCGAGCACGCCGATTCCCCTGATTTCAATAAAGTGGCGGATGGACTCGGGCGCCGTGCCCTGCAGCCTTCCATCGGGCAGACGCTTGATTTCCACGGCGTCGTCGGCCACCAGCCGATGCCCCCGCTTGATGAGCTCGATGGCCGTCTCGCTTTTGCCGATGCCGCTCTCCCCCATAATCAGCACGCCCCAGCCGTAGACCTCCATCAGTACACCGTGGACGGTGGTGCGCGGGGCAAGCTGTATGCTCAGGTATTCAAAGAGCTTGGAGGTCAAAATGGTGGAGCTCTCCCCCGAACGCAGCAGGGGCACGCCAAAGCTCTGGCAGGCCTCCCGCAGCTCGGGCAGGGGGATGACGCCGCGCGCTAAAATCAGCGCCGGGGAACGCCGGCTGAGCATCTCGTCAATGCGGCTTTTGCGCAGCTCCGGCTCGAGCTGGCGCAGATAGGCAATCTCGCTGCGCGACATGAGCAGCAGCCGCTTGTTGTCAAAAAAATCGGTAAAGCCGGCCAGCGCCAGCCCGGGACGGTGCAGGTCCGAGCGCAGAATCTGCTTTTTCCTGCCGTTTTCCGGCATGTGCAGCTCTTCAAGCTCAAACTTGTCGATGATGTGACCTAGCGAAATGGAATACTGCATGTGAATTTCTCCTTATCCCATATCAAACATGTTGCCGTAGGAAATTATTATACCTGCTTTTCGTAAAAATGACAACCGCCTGGCCCCCTCTTTTGGACTTTTCCCGGCGGGGCGGCTTTTTACAAGCGGCCCCCTCCCCTGCCTGCAGCGCACCGGCCCTCTGCTCCCCTTTTGCGCCTCAGAGGGCGCAAAAAGGGGCCTGCCGCAGAGTGGCTCTGCGGCAGGCCCCTTTTCCTTTTGCCCGGCAGGTGTGCCGCACAAAAAGATTCTTTTTAAGGGCATGGCAAACGGGCGGTGCCTTCGGCATTGCGCCGCGCACCGCCCGGTTTGAACCTTGAATAAGGTTATGTTTGTGTTCCTGCCTCAGACCGCACGGGTGACTTTCCCGGAGCGCAGGCATCTGGTGCAGACGTTGATGTGCTTGGGCGTTCCGTTGACCACCGCCTTGACGCGCTTGACATTGGGCTTCCAGGCACGATTGGAGCGTCTGTGGGAGTGAGACACTTTGATTCCAAAGGTCACGCCCTTGCCGCAAACATCACACTTGGCCATACTCTATTCCTCCTATGCTTTTGAGCATTGTTTTTTCTGTTCAAATCACCGCGCATTGCGCGACGAATGGTATTATATCATTTTCACCCGATAAAATCAAGGTTTTTTCGCGCCTCAATCGTATTTTTGCTCTTTTGCATGCAGCTTGAAGGAAACCTTGGGCTCGGTTCTCTGGCGAATCCTCTTGAAGTTCTGACGGTGGAAAAAGACCAAAATCCACCCGATTGCAATGCCGTAGGTCGGCAGGATTGTGAAATCAGGCTGGAAGTGCCGTGCCACCATGGGAACAATCCAAACGCCCAGGATGGCGCCCATGGCCATGTATCTGGTGATGAGGATGAAAAAGAGCCATGCTCCCGCAAAACAGAAGGCAATCCTGTAGTCAATGGCCAGCAGCACGCCGCCGTAGGTGGCCACCGATTTTCCGCCTCTCATTTTGAAGAAGATGGGATACCTGTGCCCCAAAATGGCGGCAAAGCCTCCCAGCAGGACACCGTCTGCCGGGACAAAATGCTTTCCGACCATGGCGGCAATAAAGCCCTTGAGAATGTCGAGCACCATGACCACAGCCCCATACTTGAGCCCGATGGTGCGCGCCACATTGCTGGTTCCGGCGTTTCCGCTCCCGTAGTCGCGCACATCGCCGTTCCCGCTGGCCTTGGAAATGATAATGGCAAAATTGACGCTGCCCAGCAGATAGCCAAACAAGACAATAAACGCGTCGTTTAAGCTGACTCCCACTAACGTGACCCCCTAAAATTGAGTTGCGGGCTGCCTGCCCGGATGGTTCCTTGATGTTCCGGCGGCGCTCCCCTTCGGGACACCCCGCCAAACAGCGCTCCAAAAGAGCCTTTTGCCCCGCCCTGGCGTCAGTTTCTCTCGCCTTTTTCCCGGATGATGAAGCGAATGCAGGTGCCCTCCAGGCCAAAGACCGAACGGATTTGGTTTTCCAGATACCTCTGGTAGGAAAAATGGAAAATCTCTGCCCTGTTGCAGAAGATGACAAAGGTGGGCGGCTTGACGCTCACCTGGGTCATATAGAGAATCTTCAGGCGCTTTCCCTTATCGGTAGGGGGCTGCACCTTGAGCAGGGCGTCTGCCAGCACCTCGTTGAGCCTGCCGGTGGAGATGCGCATGCAGTTTTGCTCATGGACGTAGTTGATGAGCTCAAACAGGCGGTTGACGCGCTGCCCCGTCTTGGCCGAGATGAAGGCGATGGGCGCATAGCTCATAAAGGAGAACTTGCGGGCCACGTCCTTTCGCATCTCGTCCATCGTGCGCTCGTCTTTTTCCACCGCGTCCCACTTGTTGACCACAATCACGCAGGCCTTGCCGCTCTCGTGCGCCAGCCCCGCCACCTTGGTGTCCTGCTCGGTCACGCCCTCCGTGCCGTCAATCAGAATCAGGCAGACGTCGGCCCGCTCGATTGCCATGTTGGCGCGGATAACGCTGTATTTTTCAATGTCCTCTTCCACCGAGCGGCGGCGGCGCAGCCCTGCGGTGTCGATAAAGATATACTTTCCGTTTTCATTTTCAAAAGGGGTGTCGACCGCGTCGCGCGTGGTTCCGGCCTCACTCGAGACAATGACGCGCTGCTGCCCCAAAATGCAGTTGACCAGCGACGACTTGCCCGCGTTTGGCTTGCCGATGACGGCCACCCTGACGGCCTCGTCCTCCTCCTGCCCCTCCTGCTCGGGCGGCAGCATCTCCACAATCCTGTCGAGCAGGTCGCCCGTTCCCAGCCCGTGCACCGAGGAGATGGGGTAGGGGTCCCCCAGCCCCAGGTTGTAAAACTCATAGACGTCGGGCGGCGTGTCGCCGGTGCCGTCCACCTTGTTGACCGCCAGCAAAATCTTCTTCTTCGCCTTGAGCAGCATGTCGGCAACGTCCTGGTCGGCCGCCGTGACCCCCGTCTCCACGTCGGTCATGAGCACGACCAGGTCGGCCGTCTCAATTGCCATTTCGGCCTGCGCACGCATCTGCTGCATGATGTGGCTGTCGGTGCTCAGCTCGATGCCGCCCGTATCCACCAGCATGAAGGTGCGGCCGTTCCAGGAGCAGGGGGCGTAAACACGGTCCCGCGTAACGCCCGGCGTATCCTCTACAATCGACAGCCTCTGGCCAATCAGTTTGTTGAAAAGCGTGGATTTCCCCACATTGGGGCGCCCCACGATGGCGACAATGGGTTTTGCCATGGTATTTGTATCCTCTGTCCTTCTTTTTCTCGGGTTGTCACGAGCAGACCGGGCGCCCTGTCAGGGCCTCTATCAGCCCCTGCCCGCTCATCCGGGAAATCTCAACCAGCACGCCCAGCCGCTCGGAAAGCTGCTGCGGCGTCATATCGTCGAGAAAACATGCGCCGTCATAGCGCAGCATCACGGCCGGCACAATCAGCGCCTCGCCCAAATCCTGCCCCTCAAGCTGCGCCGCAATGTCGCGCCCCGTGACAAGCCCCGTGACGTTGATTTTCCCGCCGAAAAAGTCGTTGCGAACGGCCTTAAGCGCAACACTTAAGTTATTATGGCATTGATTCTCGATTTCGTCAACCAGTCTTTGCAAATAAGGGAAAACCGCCTCCCCCGTCACCGCCGTCACGCGTCTTGGCCTTGACGGCGCGACCAGGTCGGGCAGTGCGGCATGCACCTCTTCCTCCAGCATGGCAATCATGCCGATGCCGTTTTCAAGCTGCGGGAAATCCTCATAAAACTCATAGTCGGGCAGCGCAATGCCCGCCTGCAGGTAGAGCTCGTCCGAGGCAAACACGATGCGGCGCCCGTGCTTTTGCACGGCCTCATCTCCCGCACGCTGCACCCGGGCAACAACGTCTGCCGCGCCCGCCCTGTCGAAGGGCTCTAAGGGAAAGAGGCCCTCGCGGTGCCCCGTCAGCCCCGCCGGCACCACGGCCACGCTGTCGACTGCAGGGGCAAGGCTGAGCAGCTTGTCAAGCGTTTTGCTCAGCTCCTCCCCGTCGTTGATGCCCTTGCACACCACAATCTGGCAGTTGAGGTCAAGCCCCGCCTGTGCAAAGCGGTCGAGCAGGGCAAGGCTCTCCCCGCCGCGCCGGTTGCCCAGCATCTTGCTGCGCAGCTCGGGATTTGTGGTGTGCACCGAGATGTTGATGGGGCTGACGCGGTAGTCAATCATGCGCTGCACATCGTGCTCCGAGAGGTTTGTCATGGAGATATAGTTTCCCATGAGAAAAGACAGTCTGGCATCGTCGTCCTTGAAATACAGCGTTTCGCGCATGCCCTTTGGAAGCTGGTCAATAAAGCAGAAAATGCAGCGGTTGGCGCAGCTTCTCTGCCTGTCCATCAAAAAGCTGGCAAATTCCAGCCCCAGCTCCTCATACTCCGGCTTTTGAATGCGCAGCTCACGCCGGTTTCCCTGTGCGTCGCCCAGCGTGAGGCGAGGGTTTTCCCCGATGGAAAAATGCATGTAGTCGAGCACGTCGGCAATGGGGTGGCCGTCAATGGCCTCCAGCCGCTCCCCCGGCACGACCTTGCCGTGACAAGGGCCGCCCGCCGTCACTTCAATGACTTCAATTCCCATAAATCCCCCTGCCTCCAAAGCCTGTACGCCGCCGCACGCACCCTTTTCAAGGGTGCGCACCGCAGCGCCCTTCCACGTCTTTTTCCCTGTGCTTCGCGCAAACTGCAAAAAGCGGGGGTTTTCAAAACCCCCGCTTTTGGTTTGCCTAATCCTCCGCTTTTACCACAACAGCCTTGCCGCCGTAAAAGCCGCAGTTGGGGCATACTCTGTGCGGAACAATCAGCTCCTTGCACTCCTTGCATCTGACAAGCGTGGGGGGCTGGAGCTTCCACACCGCGCTTCTGCGCGTATGCTTACGCGCCTTGGATGTATACCTCTTCGGTACTGCCATTACGTTACACCTCCCGGGTTCTCTTTATTCCAAAAATTTTTTGAGTCCTTCCAGACGGGGATCCACGCGGCGCCTGTCGCAGCCGCACTCCCCCTCGTTGAGATTCGCGCCGCAAATCGGACAAAGCCCCCTGCAGTCCTCCCTGCAGAGCTGCTTTGTTGGCATCCACAGCAGCAGCGCCATTTGCGCCAGCTCGCCGATGTCCAGGACGTTTCCCTGCGCCACGACCAGCTTTTCGCTCTCCTCTTGCTCGGGGTCCGCCGAAACCATGGCGGAAAAGGGGCAGGAAACAGGCAGCTCATACTCCGAAGCACACCGGTCGCATCTGAGCGTCAGCACACCGGTTATGCAAAATTCCAGCGTTACGGCACCGTGTCTGGAGAAAACGCTGCCGCGCACCGCAAGAGGCTGCGGGGCAGGACGCTCTCCATCGGCCAGCTCCAGCTCAGAGAAGTCGGCCGGATAGTCAAAATCAATCCGCTCGTCGCTGTTTTTCAGCACCGAAGTGATGTCTACCTTCATTCCCATACTCCTGTAATCCGTTAAGCGCAACATTCATTATAAGGGTGTTCCCACACCTTTGTCAATATCCGAAAGGCCGGCAAACAAAAGAAAGTTTGCCCCAAAAAGGCTTTTTTGTCCTCCTGCGCCGACGCAGCCCGCCCTATCTGGTGATTTTTCTCGCTTCGAGATAAAATCTCTTGTCGGGCGCCTCGCCCAGCGAGAAGCTCTTGCGAACCAAAACGCCGTCACGCCGCACGATGTCATACAGGCTGCTCTTGTCAAAGGGCGGCATGAGCAGCGCCAGATTGCCCTCCCTGGCTCCAAGCTCCAGGGCGGCCTTGCTGCCGTGGACGTAGTCGATTTTTGTTTCGGGGTGCGCCTTGAGATATTCGTCGAGCAGGGGCTGAAGCTGCTGCAGGGGCGGCATGCTCTGCGCCGTGATTCCGGTCTCCCGCTCCAGCGCCTTCTCGTCCACCGAGAACAGCACCCTGTGGATGGGCTCAAACACCATGGCCTCGTCGTGCAAATTGACAATCTCGCACAGGGCGTACCGGGCGGGATGGCACTCCCGCTCGCTCCCGGACAGCGTGGGCTTGAGCTGCTCCCAGCAGGCCTTGGCGGTGGCCAGGGAATGGTTGCCGTCGCCCATGGCAAAGAGCAGGCCGTCGCCCTTTCTGCACAGCGTGCCGAGAATATCGGCCAGCCGGGCAAGCAGCTCTTCCTGCTGCACCAGCCAGCCCGTGAGATGGCCGCTTTGCTGCATGAGGTCAAAGTCGTAGCACTGGGTGAGCTGGGGCAGCGCCTGCTCCAGCGTCCCCAGCAACAGGTTTTCCGGGTCGTCCACCAGCACCATGATGTGCGGCAGCTCGAGCACCGCGCCCTTGCGGATTTCCACGCGCGGCGGCAGCCGCTCGGGGATTGTCTGCTCGGTCGCCCGGATGAGGCTTTTCGCACCGGGGGTGTAGTCATATTGTTCAAGGTCCAGCGCCATCATCAGCCCGTGGCGCACGCCGGTCGAGATGGTTCGGTGCAGGTAAACAAAGCCCTCTCCCACCTCGCGAAGCAGCCCCTTTTCAAGGTAACTCTTCATGGCCGCATTGATGGCCTCCACCCGTGCGGCACGGTCGGGCTTTTCAAGATAGGCCTCGGGAAGCATGAGGCGCAGCGCCGAAGGGGCGTCGCCCACATAGGCTTCCACCGCCTCCCAGTATGCGGGGTCCGAAACGTGCTGGTCACAGGCCACCACGGCAAACTTGTTTAAGTCCACCCCCGGAGCGGGAAGCAAAATATTCGGAATGGAAACGCCCAGGGCCGCAAATGCGTCGATCAGCGCAGCATTCATTGATATCCTCCTTACAGGCAGCGCAGGCGCAGCACGCCCTGCAGCTCGCGCAGGCTCTCAATTGCCTGGTCGATGGGGCGGTGCTCCAAATCCACCACCGTGTAGGCTGCGCCCCCTCTTTCATTGCGGTGCGTGTCCACAATCCCGCAGTCCTCCAGCAGCACACGCACCATGCCGCCCAGGTCGGCCCCGTCGTTTTCATGCAGGATACACAGGCGGCAGGGCGCCGTTTTGGGAAGATCGAAAGCGGGGTAGTTGACCGAATTGCGAATCACGCCCTGCTCCAGATAGTCCCGCAGCTGCTGCGCCGCCATGAGCGCGCAGTTTTCCTCCGATTCCGGGGTGGAAGCGCCCAGATGGGGGATGGGCAGCACCTTGGGATTGCTGATGACCTTTTCGTTGGGGAAGTCGGTCACATAGCCGCGCAGGCTGCCGCTGTCGAGTGCCGCCAGCAGAGGGGCCTCGTCCACAAGGCCGCCGCGCGCCAGATTGAGCAGCACGGCGCCCGGCTTCATGGCCGAGAGCTGCTGCGCTCCCACCATGTGGCGGGTGTGGTCGTTGAGCGGCAGGTGCAGCGTGATGTAGTCGCAGCAGCCCCACAGCTCGTCGATGGAGCCAACCACCGTCACCTCGCTGCACAGCGTGCTCTTGGCGGCGGGGCTGAGTATGGGGTCGTATCCCTTGACCTTCATGCCCAGCGAGACGGCGGCGTTTGCCACCTTGACGCCGATGGCGCCAAGGCCCACGACGCCCAGCGTCTTTCCGGCAATTTCCCCGCCCACAAAGTTCTTCTTTCCCTTTTCCACCGTGGGCTCCACGTCCTCACAGCAGCCGGCCAGGTTTCTGGCCCAGGTGATGCCGCCCAGCACGTCTCGCCCGCACAGCAGCAGGGCGCAGATGACCAGCTCCTTGACGGCATTGGCATTGGCGCCGGGCGTGTTGAAGACCACCACGCCGTCCTTGGCGCACTCTTCCAGGGGGATGTTGTTGACGCCGGCGCCCGCGCGGGCGATGGCGACAAGCTCGGGGTTTCTCTCATATGCGTGCATATCCGCCGAGCGCACGATGATGGCGTCGGGCGACTGCACCTGCTCTCCCACCTCATACAGCTCTTTGGGCAGCAAGTCGGTGGCAGCTTTTGCAATGTTGTTTAGCAGCTTGACTTTATAAGGCATGTTCAGCCATTCTCCTTTTCAAATTGTCTCATATAATCGGCCAGCTTGCGCACGCCCTCCATGGGCATGGCATTGTAGATGCTGGCGCGGATGCCGCCCACGGCACGATGCCCCTTGAGGTTGATCATGCCCTGCGCCGTCGCCCCCTTGACAAAGGCGGCGGTCAGCTCATCGCTGGGCAGCGTGAAGGTGACGTTCATATTGGAGCGGGAGTCGGCGCGCGCCGAACCCACATAAAATTTGCTCTCGTCGAGAATGGAATACAGCAGCGCCGACTTTTCGGCATTGCGGCGCTCCATCTCGGGCACGCCGCCCTGCCCGAGCAGATACTCAAAGACCAGGCCGGCAATATAAATGGAGAAGCAGGGAGGCGTGTTATACATCGAGTCGGCCTCCGCCGCCAGGGTGTAGTTGAGCATGGCCGGCACTTCGTCAGACGCCTTGCCCAGCAAATCCTTGCGGATGATGACAACGGTCAGGCCCGCAGGGCCCATGTTCTTCTGTGCGCCGGCATAAATCAGGGCGCACTCGTTGACGTCGTAAACCCTGCCCAAAATGGAAGAAGACAGGTCGGCCACCAGAGGCACCGACACCTTGGGAAGGGTTTTGTACTGCGTGCCGTAGATGGTGTTGTTGCCGGTGATGTGCAGATACGCTGCCTCCTGCGGCACCATGTCGGCCGTGATTTCGGGGATGTAGCTGTAGTTTGCGTCCTTGCTGGAGGCCACCGTGACAACCTTGCCCCAACGCTTGGCCTCGGCAGCCGCCTTCTTGGCAAAGTTGCCGGTTTCAGCGTAAGCCGCCGTTGCGCCCTTCTCCATGAGGTTCATGGGCACCATTGAAAACTGCAGGGAAGCGCCTCCCTGCAAAAAGAGCACAGCATAGGTGTCCGGAATGTCCATCAGGCGGCGCAGGTTCTCCTCAGCTTTTGCCGCAATCTCCTGGAACGCGGATGATCGGTGGCTCATCTCCATCACGCTACACCCTGCGCCGGGATAACAGAGCAGCTCGCGCTGCGCCTGCTCCAGAACAGGAAGAGGCAATGCAGAAGGGCCTGCCGCAAAATTGAATACGCGTTCCATAGGTAAACCATCCTTTTACAATGAATTTTATCAAGCACAAGACGGACAAACGTCATTTGTTTGCCCCCGCGCCCCATAATGTTCTCATTATAGCGACAATCGTTTTTGTTGGCAACCGGATTGACGCATATTTTTGAATTTTGTAGGCTTCTTCAAAAAAAGAACTATACATGGAAAAATCTTTGTGATATATTGTATTGGTTGTCGAAAATCACAAGGCACAAACTTCAAAAAGGGGACGAATCACCGATGACCAAAAGAGAAGAACTGCGCAATATCGCCATCATTGCCCACGTTGACCACGGCAAAACCACGCTGGTCGACGAAATGCTCAAGCAAAGCGGCGTATTCCGCGAAAACCAGGTGGTGGCGGAGCGCGTTATGGATTCCAACGACCTTGAGCGTGAGCGCGGCATCACGATTTTGGCCAAAAATACGGCGGTCTTTTACCAGGGCGTCAAAATCAACATTGTCGACACCCCCGGACATGCCGACTTTGGCGGCGAGGTGGAGCGTGTTCTCAAAATGGTCGACGGCGTGCTGCTGCTGGTCGACGCCTTCGAGGGCCCCATGCCGCAGACCCGCTTTGTGCTGCAAAAGGCGCTGGAGCTGGGGCACCGCGTGATTTTGGTGGTCAACAAGATCGACCGTCCCGATGCCCGCCCCGGAGAGGTGGAAGAGGAGGTGCTCGAACTGCTGCTCGACCTCTCGGCTACCGACGACCAGCTCGACTCCCCCGTTGTCTACTGCTCGGGAAGGCAGGGCACCGCCTCGCTGTCGCCCTATGAGCCGGGCAGCGACCTAAAACCGCTCTTTGACAAGATTCTCGAGCACATCCCCGCACCCGAGTACCGCGAAGGCCCCCTGCAGGTGCTGGTGTCTTCCATTGACTACAACGACTATGTCGGCCGCATTGCCATCGGCCGCATCGAGCGCGGAGAAATCTGCGCCAACCAGGAGGTTGTGGTGTGCGACCACCACGACCCCTCCGTGCGTTACAAATCCAAAATCGTCACGCTTTATCAATTTGAGGGGCTGGGCCGCGTGCCGGTGGAGCGCGCCCGCGCCGGCGACATCGTCGCCTTCTCGGGCATCGACGGCATCAACATCGGCAACACGGTGTGCGCCCCCGACGAGGTCTCCCCTCTCCCCTTTGTCAAAATCAGCGAACCCACGGTGGAGATGATTTTCTCTGTCAACGACTCCCCCTTTGCCGGACGCGAGGGCCGCTTTGTCACCTCGCGCCAGCTGCGCGACCGGCTGTACCGCGAGCTGCTCAAGGACGTCTCCCTGCATGTGGAGGACGGCGCCACGGCCGACTCCTTCCGCGTGCTGGGCAGGGGCGAGATGCACCTGTCCATCCTCATCGAGACCATGCGCCGCGAGGGCTATGAGCTGCAGGTCAGCCCCCCGCATGTGCTCTTCAAAACCATCGACGGCGTGTTAAACGAGCCCATCGAGCAGCTTGTCGTGGACGTGCCGGAGGAGTCCATGGGCAGCGTGATGGAAAAGCTCGGCCGCCGCAAGGGTGAGCTGGTCTCCATGACGCCGCAGGGCAGCCGCATGCGCATTGAGTTTCTCGTGCCGTCGCGCGGGCTCTTTGGCTACCGCAACGAATTTCTCACCGACACGCGCGGCGAGGGCATCATGAACGCCATCTTCCATGGCTACGCCCCCTACAAGGGCGACATCCCCCGCCGGCAGGACGGCTCCCTCATCGCCTTTGAAGCGGGGGAATCGGTCACTTACGGACTGTATAACGCCCAGGAGCGTGGGCAGCTCTTCATCGGGCCCGGCGTGCCGGTGTATGCCGGCATGGTGGTGGGCCTCTCCCCGAAGGGGCAGGACATCGCCGTCAACGTGTGCAAGAAAAAGCACGTCACCAACATCCGTGCCGCAGGCAGCGACGATGCGCTTCGTCTGACGCCGCCGCGCATCATGAGCCTGGAAGACTGCCTGGAGTTCCTGGCCGACGATGAGCTGCTGGAGGTCACCCCCACCTCCCTGCGCATCCGCAAGCGCCTGCTCGACCATGCCGAGCGCATGCGGGCCTTCAAAAAGGCCGAGGAGCTCAAAAAATAACACTTCCTTTAAGGCTTTTCCAAAAAGCAAGACGAAAAAGGGCGGCCCCTTGCACGCAAAGCGTGCAAGGGGCCGCCCTTTGGAGTTGGGGCGCCAAACGGCCGGGGGGGCCGCACGGAATTTTCCGTGCGCCCCCCCCGGCCGTTTGGGTGCTTATCCTTATACCACTGCAAGGGAGAATCAATTGTTTTGCGCAGGCTCCGGGATGCACCAGGTGTGGTCCATGGGGCCGCTGCCGGCACCCAGGTCAAGCATGGCTTCCAAAGCCCCGGTGAGGTACTGCTTGGCGCAGTGGATGCTCTCGGCCAGCGTCATACCCCGCGCAAGGCCACAGGCGATGGCCGACGAGAGGGTGCAGCCGGTGCCGTGCGTGTTGGGGTTGTTGATGCGCCGGGAGGCATACCACTCGATATGGCCGTCTTCACACAGGCAGTCCACCGCGTCGTTGACCAGATGGCCTCCCTTGACCAGAACGGCCACCCCGGTCTTGTCGGCAATGGCGCGCGCGGCCTTGACCATATCGTCCTCGTTGTGAATGGAAAATCCGCACAAAACCTCCGACTCAGGGATGTTGGGCGTGATGACGCGAGCCAGGGGAATCAGCGTGGAGATGAGCGTTTCAATGGCGCTCTCCCCAATCAGCCGGCTGCCGCTCGTGGCCACCATGACGGGGTCGACCACGATGTTCTTGGCGTTGTAACGGGTGAGCTGGGATGCAATCACCTTGATGATGTCGCTGCTGCTCACCATGCCCACCTTGACGGCGTCGGGCGCGATGTCGGTGAAGACGCTGTCGAGCTGCTGCGCCACAAATTCGGGCGACACCTCAAAAATCCCCGACACGCCGGTGGTGTTTTGCGCTGTCAGCGCCGTGATGACGCTGCTGGCATAGAGCTTGTTGGCCGTGATGGTTTTGATGTCGGCCTGGATTCCGGCGCCTCCGCTGCAATCCGAGCCCGCAATGGTCAAAACGGTTTTCATAAGGGCTCCCTCCTGGTCTTTAATTAAAATGTAAACTGAAATGGCGTTTTTTACGCTTTTTTGGCAAACAGCTTGTCTGCCGCGATGCACAGCACCATGGTGATGAGCATGACGGGCAGGGTGTTCCCAACCGGCGTTTCATACTGCATGAAGATGCGGTAGAGCACAAATCCAATGGCCCAGACAACCAGATTGCTCCAGCAGTACAGGCTCTGGGAATGGTCGCGGTGCAGCACAAACGCGTCTGCGATGAGCACGGCAATCATGGGGGCAAACACCGAGCCAATCAGATACAGAAAACTCTCAAACTGCTCCACGGGGGTGAAAATGGCCATCAGCGTGCCCACCACGCACACAATGGCGGCCACTGTTTTTTCTCCCCACTTGCCGTTGATGCTCACGGCGCTCACGCCGGCGGAGTAGACGTCAAGAAAGGTGGTGGTGACGGTGGACAGGATGACAATGAGCAGGCCGGCCACGCCCAAACCCGCCGTGACCATGATTTTGGCGATATCGCTTTCCCCGGTGAGCAGCGTGGCGCCCATTCCGATGACATACATCCAGCAGCTTCCGACAAAGTAGACGGCGGCGCTGGCAAAGGTGGCGGCCTTTTTCTTTTCGGCATAGCGGGTGTAGTCGGAAATCAAGGGCAGCCAGGAGAGCGGCATGGCAACCGACATCTCCACGGCGGCGCCGAAGCTCATGCCGCCGCTCGCCTGTGCGCTCAGGGTGCCGCCTCGAAACACCACGACGCTGAGCACCACGGTGAGCAAAAAGAGTCCGCCCACGGCAACCACATTGAGCTTATCGAGGTTTTGAATGCCAATGGCAATCCACACCAAAATCAGGACGCCGATGGCGGCACTCCATACCCATTCGCCCCACGGCACGATGGAGACCGCCGCCGCCGCGCCGCTCGCAATCATGACGGCCGTCCAGCCGACAAGCTGCAGCACGTTGAGGCTGGAAAAGAGGATGGAGCCCTTTTCTCCAAAGGACAGCTTCACGGTCTCCATGGCACTCTTTTCGGTGTTGGCGCCAATCATGCCGGCCAGGTAGAGCAGCACGCAGCCGATGAGATGTCCCAGCAGGATGGCCGCCAGCCCCTTGGAAAAGCCGAGGGGGGCAATCATGGTGCCGGTCAAAATCTCGGCAATCGAGACGGCTGCGCCAAACCAGATCAGCCCGTTTGACCACACAGATGTTTTTGCTTCGTTCACGTTTTTTCTCCCCTTCTCTCGGACAAGAGAGCGTGGGAAAGCCACTTCGCGCGGCAATCGGCAAATTGCTTTGGACATGCAAAAAGCGGGCAGCACCCACCTTCGGCACTGCCCGCAATCGATTTGCAAATCGTGCTCCCTACATTGGCATTACCCACATCAGGTGATAAGGGTAGAAGTTTCCGACTTCCTCTCAGCCTGCAACACAAGCTCCCCTGTCCGATATTTGATTGCCTTTAGTATAGCACTATTTGAAAAGTTGTCAATGACATTCTCCGCAAAAAAGAGCGCAAAAAGCACCAATTCGGGCTCAAAGCGAAGGGAAAACCATCTTTTTCCCTGCACATTCACAGCATCGGGGCAAACAGGCGCATCACGCGGCTGAGCAGACGGCGATACAGAGGAATACCTCTCACGTCTTCCATCGTCATGACAGAGCAGCTCTCCCTGCTGTGTCGAAAGTCCTTTTCCACATCGAGCACGGCGCTGCAGTCGCGCACATAGCAGCCGCACTCCAAATTGATGAAGAGGCTGCGGTAGTCCATGTTGATGGTGCCCACCACGGCGCGGGCCCTGTCTGCCACACAGGTTTTGGCATGCACCATTCCCGGCGTGTAGATGAGGATTCTGACGCCGGCGTCAATGAGCTCGCGGTAGTAGCTGATGGCGGCAAGGCCCAGCAGCTTGCTGTCCGACTTGCCCGGCATCATGATTTCCACATCCACCCCGCGCGCCGCAGCATACTTGAGGCCCTCGAGCAGCTCGCTGTCGATGACCAGATACGGGGTCATGATGTGCACCTCGCTCTCGGCCTTGTTGATGATGTCCAGATACACCCGCTTGCCCACGTCGACCTCGTCGAAGGGGCTGTCGCCAAAGGGGGCCACAAAGCCCTCCCCCTTCACCGGGTGTGGCGTGATGTAGGGCTCGTATTCCACCGTGACGTTCTTGCGCCGCTCATACAGCGCCCAGGTCTGCAAAAACATGCTGGTCAGGCTGGCCACGGCGCCGCCCTCCACGCGCACGCCGACGTCCTTCCACTCGTGTGACACCGAGAGATTGGCATATTCGTCCGCCAAATTGACTCCGCCCGTAAAGGCCACTTTTCCATCCACCACCAGGATCTTGCGGTGCAGGCGGTTGTTCTGCAGCACCGAGGGGATGGGTCGGATGGGAGAAAAAATACGGCATGCAATGCCCTTTGCCTCCATCTGTTGGCAGATGTCCTCCGGCAGACGGCCCAGGATGCCAAGGCCGTCCATCATGAGGCGCACCTCCACGCCCTGCGCCGCCTTGCGCTCGAGCACATCCCGCACCCTGTCCCAGATTTGGCCTTCGGCCACAATAAAATACTGCACAAAGATAAACTGCTGCGCCGTTTCCAGCGAGGCAATCATCTGCTCGAGCAGCGCATCACCCATGGGGTAATAGGTCACCTTGCTGTCGTCGTAGGCCGGGAAGCCCAGCCGGGACAGATAGCGGAACAGCCCGTCGGGCGGGGCAACGCTGCCCGTCAGGCGCTGGCGTGCCAGCCTTCTGGAGCGCCGCTTGACCAGGTACAGGCCGGGCTGCACCTTGAAAAACAGATAAAACAGCGCCCCGAATACCGGCAGCACGGCGATGGGAATAATCCAGGTCAGCTTGAATTCGGGGTTTGTCCGCTTGTTGATGATATAGATGATCATGACGGCCGACAGCAGCGAATAGGTGGAGAGCTGGCGAAAGGGCAGCAGCAGCACCGCAAGCTGCATGGCGAGCAGCAAAATCACAAAAACGGTGCGCGAGCACAGCACGCGCCGCACAATTACCTTCGGGGTGATTCTCTCCCCGCTTGAATTGGCCATATGTTTGCCTCCCGATGAGATTTGAAAGGGTGTTTTCCCGTGCCCGCTCGTCAGACGCCTTCCAGCGCACGCTCCACGGCGTCAAAGCAGTCCTGCAGGGCCGCACGGGCCTGCGGGGTGTCTGGCAGGGTGGTCTGGGAAAACAGAGGGCCTCCGCCGCCCTTCGCGCCGGTCGCCTCCAGCAGGGGCTTGAGCAGTGTTCCCATGTGGCAGGTGCTGTAGCCCTTGGGCTGCAGCAGCACTGCGGGCAGCGTCCCCTCGCTCTCGCCCGACAGCAGC
Source organism: Candidatus Galloscillospira excrementipullorum (assembly GCA_018714125.1). Classification (GTDB taxonomy): domain Bacteria; phylum Bacillota; class Clostridia; order Oscillospirales; family Feifaniaceae; genus Galloscillospira; species Galloscillospira excrementipullorum. The sequence goes on along the minus strand of DVNV01000002.1, from coordinate 9,844 downwards.
ACAAGGCAGGGCTTTTGCGCCGCCGTGGCCTCGGCGATGCCCTTGAGCTCACGCATTGCACAGCCGGGCAGGTGGGCGCGTGCGACAAGATGCTCCCCCCTTCGACGCAGGCCCTGCAGCAGCGCCGCAGCCTCAAGGTTCAGCAGCCGCTCCTCCCGCTCCCGGAGCAAAAGCCCCTGCCGGTCAAGCTGCTCCTTCATGTCCCTGACCCTGTCGGGCAGCGCCTCGGGCTCGCAGCCAAGCAGCGCACTCAGCTCGTAAAACGCCTCGTTTTTGGCGTCGTAGTCCTGCATCACGCGGTCACCGCACAAAAAATAGACGCGCATCTCCCCTCTGGCACCCTTCTGGCCTGCCACGTTTTTGGCGCCCAGCACCTTGATGAGCTCGACCTCGGCCGTGTTTTTCACATGCACCCCTCCGCAGCCCATGAGGTCGAGCTCTTCAATTTCCACCAGACGGATGCTCTCGTGGGGCGAAATGGCATGCCGCATGCGCGGCAGGTAGGCCTCAAGCTCCTGCGGCGTCACCAAAAAGGCGCTGACCGCACGCCCCTCCCGCAAAATGCGGTTGGACTCCCGCTGCGCCTGCACAAGCTGCCCCGGCGAAAGCGCATGCTCAAGGTCTATCTGGTTGACAAACTCATCTCCCCGGGAAATGTTGGTGGCGCTCCCAAACAGCTGCTCTATCACGGCAGACAGCACATGCTGCCCCGTGTGCTGCTTCATGAGGTCATAGCGCCAGTCCCAGTCGAGCTCGCACAAAACGCCAGTTTCCCGTGAGGGGGCCTTCGGCAGAATGTGCAGCAGCTCCCCGTCGCGCTCCCTGACATCGAGCACCGGCAGCCCATCAATCCAGCCCCTGTCGGCCGGCTGCCCGCCCCCCTGCGCGTGGAACAGGCTCTCCTTGAGCGCAACGGCAACCCCGTCCTTTCCCTCGGTCACCGAGACGACGTCGGTCGTGCACTGCCTTTGATAGGCGTCCTTGTAAAACAAACGATTGGCTGCCATACGCACTCTCCTTTTTTCGGTCGCCCCCCGTTTTCCCCCAGGCAGGCCCCGGATGTCAATTTTTATCATAGTATTAGGTAGTATAGCATGCCTTGTCCGTTTTTGCAAAAAAGAGGGCTTTTTTGTGCTTTGGGACGATTTTGGAAGGGGAGGAAAATTGTGCTTGACATACCCTGTCAAACCTGCTATCATTCAAGTGTACTAATACTCATGATACACTTAGTACGGTTCATACACTTTTACAGAAAGGAGACGCCGGATTGTTTTCCATTGACTACAAGGACCGCCGGTCCATTTACGAGCAGCTGGTCGACCGCATCAAGGCGCTGGCTGCAAGCGGCATGCTGCCGCCGGGCAGCCAGCTGCCCTCGGTTCGGCAGTTGTCCTCAGAACTGTCCATCAATCCGAACACGGTACAGCGTGCCTACTCAGAACTGGAGCGCGACGGCATTGTCTACAGTGTGAAGGGCAGGGGCAACTTTGTCACCCAGGACGCCTCGCTGCTGCAGAAAAGCCGGCAGCAGGAGCTGCTTGAGCAGTTTCGCCAGGCCTCCTTCTCGGCCATGCAGGCGGGCGTTTCCAAACCTCGCCTGCACGAAGCTCTGGAGGAGCTTCGCGACCCGCACGACCCCAATCCCCAAGCGAAAGGAGCCTCTTTATGATTACAGCCACCAACGTTTCCAAGCGCTTTGACAGCATCCTGGCCGTGGACTGCGTGAGCACCGTGATTTCGCAGGGCGCCGTTTTCGGCCTGATTGGAAGCAACGGTGCGGGAAAATCCACCTTTCTGCGCCTTCTGGCCGGCGTGCTCAAGCCCGACCAAGGCGAAATCTCGGTGGACGGGCAGCCCGTCTACGAATCTCCCGACACCAAGCGGCGCTGCTTTTTCATCAGCGACGAGCAGTATTTCTTCCAAAATGCCACGCCCGAGACCATGAAGGGCTTTTACAAAACCATTTATCCCCTCTTTGACGACGCGCGCTTTTACCATCTCATGCAGGGCTTTTCCCTTGACCCGCGCCGCAAAATCTCCACCTTTTCCAAGGGAATGAAAAAGCAGCTTTCGGTCATCTGCGCCGTCTCCTCGGGCGCCGACTATATTTTTGCCGACGAGACCTTCGACGGGCTTGACCCCGTTGCGCGGCAGGCCGTGAAAAGCCTGTTTGCCTCCGACATCGCCGACCGTGGCATGACCCCGGTGGTGGCCTCCCACAACCTGCGCGAGCTGGAGGACATCTGCGACCATGTGGGGCTGCTGCACAAGGGCGGCATCCTCTTCTCGCGTGACTTGAGCGACATGATGCTGGGCATGCACAAGCTGCAGGCCGCCTTTGCGGCGCCGGTTCAGGCCTCGGACTTCCCCTCCCTTGACATTTTGCGCTTTGAGCCAAGAGGCAGCCTTGTCACCATGACGGTGCGGGGCGACGAGCGGGAAATCCAGGCGGCCGTGGCCGCCATGCAGCCGCTCTTTATGGAGCTTCTCCCCCTCTCCCTGGAGGAAATCTTTATCAACGAAACGGAGGTTGCCGGTTATGACATCAAAAAACTCGTTTTGTGATTTGACGCAGCTTGCCGGCCGCATGAAACGCGGCGCATGGCTTCCCGGCCTCATTGCCTCCGTCCTCTTCTTCAGCCTGCCGGTGGCAACGGCGCTCTCCATCAGCAATTTCACACCCCGCGAGACCTATCTGGAGATGGGCTTAAAGGCCGAGGAGATTACACAGCGATACTCCTCTTTTCTCGAAAACCTGATTTTTGCCACAGGGATTTTTTCCATGCTCTTTGCGATTGCGGCCGGCGTGCTGTGCGCCCTGATTGCCTGGAATTACCTCAACAGCCGCCGCCAAATCGACCTGTACCACAGCCTTCCCCTCAGCCGCAGGACCTTGTTTGGCAGCTTTTACGGCTATGGCGCCCTCTCCTTCCTGCTGCCCTACGTTATCATGCTGGCCCTGTCGCTTCTGGTGATTGCCGTGACGGGATACTCCCCCCTGCTCAACTGGGCGCTGCTGGGCAAGACGGCGGCAAGGACCCTGCTGCTCTTTTTGTCCTGCTACTCGCTGTCCACGCTGGCCTGCCAGCTCTGCGGAAACATTCTGGTCTCGCTGTGCGGCTGCATCACCTTCCTGTCCTTTGCCCCGGCGCTCATCGCGCTGGTGCAATATGCCTTCTCCCGCTTTTTCGACACCTGGTATGAAATCAGCGAGCGCACGGAGCTGCTCTACCGCGTCACCTCCCCCATTGTTGACATCTTTTTCTTTGGCGCAGTCCAGGATATTCCCTGCTACTGGGTCTGGTGGCTCTTTGTCATCTTTGCGCTGACGGCGCTCTCCCTGCTGTGCTACCAGAAGCGCCCCTCCGAATCGGCAGCAAAGGCCCTGGCCTTCCGGGTCAGCCGCCCCTTCATCAAATACCCCATCATGCTGGTGGTCACGATGGTCTTCGGCTTCTTCTTTGAGGGCCTTGGCGGGGGCGACCTGTGGATGATTTTCGGGTTTTTGGCCGGCATGCTGCTGTGCCATGCCATCATGCAGACCATCTTCGACTTCGACCTGCGCTCCGCCTTCCGGGGCCTAAGAGGCCTTGGCGTCTACGCCGTGTGCTTTGCCCTGTTCATGAGCTCGCTGTATTTTGACTGGTTTGGCTACGACGCCCGCCTGCCAGACAGGGATCGTCTGAGCAGCGTCTCTCTGAACATCAGCGATTTTTCCTCGTTTTATTACGACGTCCGGCCCGTGTCCTCAACGACCGATTCGCGCGCTCCTTCCATGCTCGAGTCCATGAGCTTTGACGACCCGCAGATGCTCGACCTTGCCGTCGCCATCGCGCAAAACGGCGTGAGAAATCTCGAACACGAGTCGGCTGGCACCTCGCCGGAAAGCTCCCCTAATTTCTACGGCAGCATTGCGCTGACCTTCCGGCAGGGCAGCTCCTCCTTTACGCGGTGCTACAACGTCTTTGACAGTCAAATCCAGCAGCTTTTGCAGGACATCTTTGACAACGAAGCCTTCCAGCAGAAGTGCTACTTTGTCTACAGCGCCGACCCTGCCGACTATTCCCGCGTCAGCATCATCGACTCGCTGCGCGACAACAACAGCCCCTACAACCTCTCGAGCACCAGCCCGCAGCTCATCAGCCAGCTCATCGAGGCCCTGCAAAGCGACATCCGCAGCATCAAGGCCGCACAGCTCACATCGCAAAACTACCCCTTCCTGCTGGAATTTCTCTATGAGCCGACCGGTGAGTACCGCTTCATCCCCGTCTATGAGACCTACACAAAGACCCTTGCCGTGATGCAGCAAAACGGCTTTCCCGCTCCCTCGTCCCTCTCTGCGGAGGAAATCGGGGCGCTCTCCTTCTCCTTTGACCCCTTCCTGCTTCAGCAAGAGGTCACGCTGGTCGAGGTCCCGGGGCTTGACGCCGCCCGTCTGGCGCAGGCGGCCCAGATTGTCTCGGTCACAGACGGAAACGGCATGCCGGCAGACCTGCCCACGGAGATTGACGACTTTGCGGCAGCGCCCGAAGTCACCTATGTCTCGCCATCGGGCGCCTCTGCCTCGGTCACTCCCGACACCAGCTCCTTCTTCTCCTACACCGTGCGCATTGAAGACAAGGAAGTGATTTCCTCCCTTTTGCCCTATCTGTCAAGCGAAACTTCATGGTACAACCCTTTTTTCGACCTGAGCAGCTTCCTGAGAATCTCCCTGACAGGAATCGAGCCCTACCTTTTTGACTACTCCCGGTTCTTTGTCTTTGCAAACGCCGTTCCGGCCGCGCTTTACCACTATATTGCCGGGGTGATCGCCTCCTCCGGCACCCCTTCCGCCGCATGACCTTCGTTTCCCTCCCTTCGTTTGACATAAAAAAGAGCAGGGGCGCTGCATTCCGGCAGCGCCCCTGCCCTTTTTTCGTTTTTTGAAAAAGCCTTCAGCCGAAATCCGCTCGTTCAAAACGACAGCGAAAAGCCCACCGCCACCTCTTTGATGGGAATGCGGCCGTGCATGCGCGCCTTTGCCTCAAAGGAGACGCAGTGGCAGGGATACAGGCCCGTGATGCCGTTTTGTTCAAAATAATCCACGGTTTTTTCAAGCTGCGGCGAGAGGGAAAGCAGGTGAAAGCCGCCGATCACCCCGGCAATGCGGCTGTCGCCGCACACCTCCTTTGCCCGCTCGATGATGTTGCAGATGCCGCTGTGCGAGCAGCCCGTGACAAGCACCAGCCCCTTTTCGGTGCGGCAGGCCAGCGCCGTATCGTCCAGCAGGGGGTCCCCGTTGAGCCCTCCCTCCTCAAAGTCGGTGACACGCGGAATCTCGCCCAAAAACACGATATTCCTGCTCAGCTGCACAGGCTCGCGCGAAAGTGTGAGCGGGCAGTGCGCCCGGAGCTGCTGCGCACTCATGGGCGAGCCGATGTCGCGCTCCCCCTCGCTGCGGAAGGTAAAGCAGTCGGGATGGGCCACGATGGGGATGCGCCCTGCGTAAGGCTGCTCAATCCAGTGGGTGAGCCCGCGCGTATGGTCGTAGTGCCCGTGGGAAAAGGCCGCCTTTGTCACCTTGCTCAAATCCACCCCGAAAAAGGCGGCATTCTTTAAAAAAATATCGGTGATGCCCATGTCAAAGAGGATGCGCTGCTCCCCGTCGTCCAGCACAAAGCTGGCGCCGGGCTCGCCGGCGGCGTCCACGTCGATGTAGGTGTTGTTGTCCACCAAAACCAAAAGTTCCATAAAAATCCTCCTTATGGGCCATGCCGGCAGCATGTCTTTTTCCCATGGTATCATGAAACGCCCCCTTGCGCAATCAAGACCTTGGCCAAAAAGCGCAGCTTGACAATCCCCTCAAAACGTGCTATCCTCCCTGTGGCACGAACATGCGGTTTTGTCGGTTTTTTTGAGGAAAAGGGGGCGCACGTCGCATGGAAGTTTCTTCGGTCACGCAGGAGCTGCTTGAGACACTGGAAATTTTGTGCAGCCGGCGCTCAACCGCGCCGTGGAGCGACTTTTCCCAGGGCGAGCTGCGGGTGCTTCATCACCTGGCCGACTGCGGCCGTGCCGCCATGCTGCCCGGCGAGCTGAGCGCAGACCTCTCGCTGTCGAGCGCGCGCGTTGCCGCAACGCTGCGCCAGCTCGAGGAAAAGGGGCTGGTTTCGCGTGAGATGTCGCATGTCGACCGCCGCAAAATTCATGTCTACCTCACGGCCGAGGGCCGGCGCTACATTGAAAAGCGCTTTGAACATGTGGTGCATTCCACCGAAAGGCTGGTGGATTTTCTGGGACAGGAGGATGCCCGTGAGCTGGTGCGCATCCTGCGTCGCATTTCGGAAAAAGAGGCGCCGCCCCATCCGTAACCCTTGGAGAGCTCAAAGAGGCCCTGCGGGAAATTTTCCCGCAGGGCCTCTTTTTGTGCTTTATGGGAGGATTTTATCCTGCCCCGTAATCTTTTTTCTGACAGCAGCGCATTGGCCGAAAAGGCTGACCCTGCCTTTTGATTTGCCGGCCCTAAGGCTGCCCTTCCTCTTTTACGGCGCGCACCGCCTGCCGGTACTGCGGCTCGGTCAGCAGCAGGTTGAGGGCGTCAAGCAGCGCCGAGGCCGACAGCCGCTCGGGCAGCCCCAGGCTTTTTGCCAGGCGGCGGCGCAGCGCCGCGCTGTTGGGGGCGCCCAGCAGTCCGTCTTCATAGAGCGTCGCCGTGGTGACGGCCCCCGGCCCGTCCTGCGCCCGGCTTCTGGCTCCGGCCTTTTGCAGCGCCGCCACAATCAGCCGCGCCTCCACGCCCTCCACGCCCAGCTTGCCCTCCCTGCCGGGCGACGCCTTGCGCCGCTCCTTTCCGTAAATGTCGGGGATGTAGGCATGCAGCACCTGCCCCTCCCCGATGGCGTTTGCCAGATAGTTGCGGATTTGAAAGCCCGCCGCGTCGCTGTCTGTGAGAATGATTACGCCGCACCGCCGGGCGGCCTGGCGCAGGTAGCCGAGCGTCTGGCTGTCCTTGTAAATCCCAAAGCCGTTGGTTGTCACAATCACGGCGTCGACAAGCGAGGAGAGCTTCGCCTTGTCGTAGCGCCCTTCCACCACAATCACCTGCGAAACCTTCAGCTTTTCCATGTGTGAATCCTCTCCATCCCCTGTTCCAGCAGCAGCCACGGGTCGGCGGCGCTGCTCTTTTGCAGCGCATCGACCTCGGCCAGCACGCGCACGGCCATCTGCACATACTCCCGGTCCATCCCGCCCGCCGCGCGCAGGTACTGCCGGATAAAATACCGCTTGCTGGGCCGGATTTTGAAGTCGGACAGCACGGCCTCCACGTCGGTTTTGCCCGCGTCGGCAGCAGCCTTGGAAAACAGCAGCTCGCAAAACGCCGTCCCCAGTGCGGCCGTGACGGCCACCGGGTTCTCGCGGTTTTTGCGGCAGGCGTCAAGCCGGCGCAGCGCCCCCGCATAGTCGCGCTGCGTCATGCAGGAGACAATCTCATAGATGTCGGCCGCCAGAGCCGGCATTGCCACGCTCTGCACGTCGGCCCGGGTCACGCGTCCTCCCCCCTTCCCGCCGCACAACACCGCCAGCTTTTCAAGCTCGCCGGCAAGCGCCGTCATCTTGTTGTCGCACCTCGACAGCAGATAGTCGAGCGCCTCCTCGTCGGCCGTCACCCCGGCCGCCGCAAGGCGCCGCCCGGCCCAGTTCATGAGCGAAGCATGGCTCTGAATGGGAAATTCCACCGTATAGCAGTGCTTTGACAGCTCCCGAAGCCGTGCCTCACGCTTTTTCTTTCGCTCAAAATCCCCGGTAAGATAGGCGTCGTCATAGCTGAGAATCACCACGACCTCCTGCGGCAGATGCTCCAAAAGCTCCATCACCGCCACAGCGTCCGCCTTTTGCAGCAGCGCAATTTCCACTCCCTGCAGCACAATCACGCGTCCCGCCGCCCCCATGGGCAGCGTCTCCACGGCGTCCTCAAAGGCGTCCCTGCTGAAATCCTCGCCCAGGGTCATGACGTCCGGGGCGCCAAAGCGGCTTTCAAACAGCCGGACAATTTCCCTGATGTAGTGCCGCTTGAGGTATTCCTCTTCCCCGTAAAACAGGTAGGCGCTTTGCAGGTGCCTTGCCTTGAGCTCCCTGCGCAGCACGGCTGCGGCATCTTCTTTTTTCATGTTGTTCCCCCTCTCGCGGTGTGGACGATAAAAAGCCCGTCCCCGGCGGTCGAAAGCTCAACGGTGGCATTTTCCTTCGTGGAAAAGATGTGGGCGTCAAGACTTTCCAGCCTTTGGAGCACCTCCTCTTCGGGATGTCCATAACTGTTCTCCCCCACCGAAATCAGCGCAATGGCCGGCATGCTCCGCAGCAGAAAGTCCGGCGTGCTCGAGGTGTTTGCCCCATGATGCGCCACCTGCAGCACGTCGACACCGGCCAGCAGGGGCGCCTTGTCCGGGTCTTCCAGCAGCGCCAGCTCCCCTTCGCGCTCTAAGTCGCCTGTCAGCAGCAGGCTGCTCTGCCCCCGGTCAATGCGCACCAGCAGCGAGCGGTTGTTTTCCTCCTGCGGCGGGAACAGCACGCCGGCGCAAAAGACGGTCATGCTGCTCTCGCCAAGCTGCCGGACCTGATTTTGGTCCGGTTTTACCGTGCGCAGTGGGATGTCCTTTTGCACGGCAACGCCAAACACGCGCACGGCCTCCTCCACCATCCAGGTGGACTCCATACCCACGATAATTTCCCCCACCGGAAAGCTGTCGGCCACGCTCTCAAGGGCCGATATGTGGTCTTCGTGCAGATGGGTGAGCACCAGCGTATCCAGCGAATAAACCCCTCTGCTCTGCAGCGCCCTGACAATGCGCTCGGGCGCATCTTGTACCGATTCGCTCCCGCAGTCCACCAAAACGTTGACGCCGCCGTCCTGCACCAGGACCGACATGCCCTGCCCCACGTCAATCATCGTGACCACCAGGGCGTCGCTTTGTGCGGGCGCGGCGGCAATGGCGCCCACCGTCAAAACAAGGGCACACAGCAGCGCAAAGCGGTGATCCTGCCCTTTGTCGCGGCGGTGCGCAAAGCAAACGCCGACAAGGCCGGCGATGCCCGCATAGGCGACAAGAAGGGCCGCCGAATCGGCGTAGAGGATGCCGCCTCGAAAGGAGCACAGCCATTCGAGCAGCGCATAGCTGAGCTGCTCCAGCCCCTCCACGGCCCAAAGCAGGGGCGGCAGGGGCAGCAGCAGCGACGCCATGGAACACAGCATGAGCGCCATAATGGGAAAATAGGTCAACAGGTTTGCCGGCAGGGCCAGGGTGGAAAGCTCCCCAAAGGAGAGCAGCAAAACCGGCGCGGTGGCAAGCGTGGCCGCCACGGTCACCGCCGTCATGGAGCATATGCCGCGCCACAGCCTGCCGCGCCACGGCAGCAGGCCGGCAAAAAGGGAGGACAGTGGCCCCGCCAGCAGCAAAATGCCCAGCGTTGACAGGAAGGTGAGCAAAAAGCCGGTTGATTCAATCAGATAGGGCCTCAGGGCGCACAGCACAAACCCCGCTGCAAACAGCGAAGTCAATCCGTCTGCCTGACGGAACAGCAGCACCCCAGCATAGGAAATCAGCAGCATGATGCCGGCCCTGCTGACCGACGGGACAAAGCCCATCAACGCCATGATCCCGAAGGTTATGGCAAGCAGAACTGCCGCCGTCTGCCGGCGGTGCAGCCCCACCCACGACAACAGCATGGTAACCATGGCGGCTATGGCGGCAAAATGCGTGCCCGAAAAGGTCAGGATATGGGTCATGCCGGTCTTTTGAAAGAGAGTTTGCTCGTGCTCGTCCATGCCCTCCCTGTCGCCAAAGAGCACGGCCCGTGCCAGAGGGTT
>DVNV01000028.1 GCA_018714125.1 Candidatus Galloscillospira excrementipullorum | reverse complement strand
ATAATATATAGAGCATCAGGAAGTATTTTCCCCTTGCAATGACTGAGAGGTGAACCATGCCCAGAAACAGCGTCCCCCGCCGGTATACCGGCAGAAAAAACACCCGGCCGCTTTGGATTTTCTGCCTGCTGCTGCTCCTTGCCGCGCTGCTCCTGCTCTACTGCTGGCAAACCAATGCGCAGTTTCGCAGTGCCGTGGCCCGGTTCACCGGTTCGCTGCAGGGGCAAGACGAGCCCACCCCCGCAGGGGCAGACGAACCTGCCCCCCTTCCTCCGGAGCAGTCCTCCCCCATTCAGGAGCCCGACCCCCAAACGCCGCCCTCTCAGCAGCCCGACCCCGTCCAACCGCAAAGCCCCTTCCCAAAAGGGCTGCTGCTGACGCTCTCCGCCGCACAGTTGGAGCAGGACATGGAGCAGGCCGTGCGTGAGGCGGCACAGAGCGGGGCGGCAGGCGTCGTGGTGGAGCTCAAGCTGAGTGGCGGGCAGCTTGCCTATCAATCCTCGCTGCAAAACGACGCCGTCGCCAAGGCGTCGTCCGAAGATAGCTTTGACCTGGAGGCGCTGCACACCCTGTGCCGTGAAAACGGGCTTTTCCTGGTCGGGCGCTTTTCCGCCTTTCTCGACCATCTGGCGGCAGGCGCCCTTCCTGACGCCTGCACCTGCGTAGAGGGCGGCGTCCCCTTTCTCGACGCAAACTATCAGCGCAGCCTTGACCCCTACCGTCCGCAGGCGCTCTCCTACCTGACGCTGCTGCTCGAGGAAATCTGCCCTTCGGTCGATTGTGTGCTGCTGTCAGACCTTGCGTTTCCCTCTTACGGAAAGCTCTCTTTGATTGACTACCCCGACACTCCCGACAAGGCCTCCCAGCTGCTTTCCTGCCTTGGCGAGCTGCAAAACACCGCCGAAGGGCTTGGCACGGCACTCTGGCTGGAAATCCCTCTCCAGGCCCTTACGGACGAAACCTACGCCGCCGCCTCGGGGCAGACCTATCTGGAGCAGCTCTCCCGGGAGGACGGCGCCCCGCCGGTGGTGCTCTCGCCGCCTGACGACATGACGCAGGAGGCGCTGCAGCGGTCGCTTGCCCTGCTGCCCGGCTCCCTGCAGGCCACTCTGCTGCTGCACGCTCCCGCCGAGCAGGCGCTGTCGCTGTGCGAGGCGCTGTCGCTCAACGGCATTTTGTGCCGGCCCGACTGAGCCCTGCCGCAAACGGGCGTCCAGGCCCTTTCTCTTCTGCTGCCCGGGGGAAACCCCTCAGGCTCTGTAAAAAAGCTCCGGCCGCAAGATTCCCCTCCCAAAGGGGCCTGCGGCCGGAGCCTTTTCTTTATTTTGTGCATTTTACCGGTTTCTGCGCAGCTTTGGCGGCGAGGGGGCGCGCATGGGCTCGCGCTTTTGCTGCTCCACCTCCTGCAGCCGGCCAAAGCCGTCAAAGCGCACCTGCTTTGCCTGCGAGCCGGTCAGCCGCAGCACCTCCTTGAGGCGCGACGCCTGGTCGGGCGCATAGAGCGTGTAGGCCACGCCCTCCTTGCCGGCGCGCGCCGTGCGTCCGATGCGGTGCAGGTAAAAGGCGTTTTCGTCGGGCACGTCGTAGTTGATCACGGCGTCCACATCGTCCACGTCAATGCCGCGCGCCGCCACGTCGGTGGCGATGAGCACCGAAAGCCGTCCCTCCCGGAAGGCTCCCATGACCTGGTTGCGCAGGCTCTGGCGCATGTCGCCGTGCAGGCAGTCGCAGTCAAGGCCCCGCTTTTTGAGCTTTTGGCTTAAGCTGTCGGCCATGTGCTTGGTGTTGCAGAAAATCATCACGCGGCCATACTGCCCCTGCCGGATGAGCCTCTCGCAGTCCGTCACCTTCTGGCTGCCCGCACTCTCCAGGTAATACTGGGCAATCTTTGGCTTTGACTGCTCGGTCCTCTCCACCAAAATCTCCTCGGCATCGCGCTGGTAGAGCCACGAGATGTCAAGCACCTCTCTGCTGAGCGTAGCCGAAAACAAATCGAGCTTGCGCTCCTTGGGGGTCCTGTCGATAATTTTGCGCACGTCCTTGTAAAAGCCCATGTTGAGCATTTCGTCGCACTCGTCGAGCACCACGCGCCGCACGGCGTCAAGCCTGACGGTGCGGCGGTTGTAGTGGTCGAGCAGGCGGCCCGGCGTGGCCACCACAATCTGAGGCCGGCGCTTCAGAGCCTCTATCTGCCGCTCAATGGGCTGTCCGCCATACAGCGTCACAATCCGCAGGTCGGGCTTGAAGCGTGCCAGCGCCCGCAGCTCCTGCGTAATCTGAACGGCAAGCTCTCGCGTGGGCGACAAAATGAGGGCGCGCACCTTTTGCTCCCCCTCCTCGATGCTCTCAATGATGGGAATGCCGAAGGCGCAGGTTTTTCCCGTCCCGGTGGGCGCCTTGGCAATCACTTCCCTGCCCTCCAGCAAAACGGGCAGCGCGGCGCGCTGCACCTGCGTCATCACCGTAAAGCCCATCTGGGCAATGGCCCGCTTGACCTCGGGCGAGATGGGCAGCGCGTCAAACTCCGTCTCCCGGGGCGCATGTTCCGGCTGACTCTTCACTGTGTCGTAATCCATCGGTCTTTCTCAATTTTCCTTTCGTCACTGTCTTTTAAGATAAAATAAGTGTATCATATCCGGCATGCGGCGCGCAACCGTTGCACACAAAATTGCGCTGCGCGCCCCCTTTCCCAAAGAGCATCTTGCGCCGGGGGCCCGCACCCGGTATAATGACGGTAGCATCCTCCGCCCTGTCCGCAGCCTTGCCGGACGCGGCGCCGGGAACAAAAAGAAACGAGGGGAAATTTTATGGGATTTAATGAAAAAGTGCATGCCTTTATCGCAGCCAGCTTTTACACCCACCTGACCGAGAGCTTTGGCGAGAGAGGGCGTCTGGCCTTCGTGCACGCCACGCAGTATTACGCCGAGCAGCGCGGCCGCCGCATGGCCCAGCGCGCCATCCGCGACGGCAAGCCCCTGACCTACGAGGTCTACTGTCAGTATGGCGAGTGGGTCAACACGCCCGAAATCATCGAGCAGGGCTGCGCCAACCAGTCGGAACGTCTGTCCCTGGCCCCCGACTATATGGTCAAAATCACCAAGTGCCCCTGGCATGCCCAGTTTGCCGAAATGGGCCTGACCGAGGCCGGCCACGAATACTGCCAGCACCTTGACAACTCCATCTGCCGGGGCTTTAACCCCTACCTCGTCTACGAGGTGCCCCAGACGCTGCACAAGAGCGACTGCTGCATTCACATCGTGCGCAATGCCGGCCTGTCGGAGCAGTCCGGCACCAAAAAGAAAATGGAATACACCAAGCCCTTTGAGTACCACTGCGCCCACTCCTATTTTGCATACAGCGAAGTGGCAAGGGCCATTTTTGCAGCACAAGGCGAGCAGGTCAGCGCCAAGGTCCTGGCCGACTTCACCAGGGAATACGGCAGCGACATGGCAGACACCCTGGTCTCCTACCGCGACACCAATTTCAACGTCTGCTAGGCGCGGCCCTTTGCGGCAAAAAAGCCCGGCCGGCAGGCGAAACTGCCGGCCTTTGGGCTGCCGGCAAGGCAGCTACCCCCCCTTGCGGGGGGCGGCAAAAGCGCCCTGACTTTTGAAGGCCCCGGCGCAGCGGGCAGGCCTTTTGCCGCTGCGCCGGGGCCTTTTGCCCTCCGGGCGAAAAAAAGCCGGAGCAAGCGACAAATCGCTTGCTCCGGCCTGGCGGAGAAGGCGGGATTTGAACCCGCGCGCCGGTTTCCCGACCTACACCCTTAGCAGGGGCGCCTCTTCGGCCAACTTGAGTACTTCTCCATGGTCGAAACAAATGACCCGCAGCACGGGCCTTGCCTGTATCAAAAATCTATAAGCTAAAGAATCTCTGCCGGCAGAGCTCGCTTTCAGGGTTGCTTTCCAACGGCTCGACAAAGCAGCCATACGCGAGACTTCCCCCGGAGTGTCCTGATGCGCTGGCGGAGAGAGTGGGATTCGAACCCACGGCCCTTTTGGGGTCACTGGTTTTCAAGACCAGCTCCTTAAACCGCTCGGACATCTCTCCCTTTATCGGGTGAAGCGGCCGCGTTTTTGGCGCGCGGGCCGGTTCAGTGCTTATATAGTTTAGCATCTCGGCATCTGTTTGTCAATCGTTTTTCGTTGACAACCTTTGACCCGTCTAGTACAATAGAGCCAAAAGGGCACGCCGGATTTTCCTCTCCGTCCGCCCTCGTTTTTTTGACGGATACCGCGCCCTTGCACGGGGCGTTTTCCCATATTTTTTCGTTTCCGAGAAAGGACGTGAAACCATGCGCACCATTCGAACCCGCTTTGCCCCCAGCCCCACGGGATATATGCATGTGGGCAATCTGCGCACCGCGCTGTATGCCTATCTGCTGGCCAAGAAAAACAACGGCACCTTTATCCTGCGCATTGAAGACACAGACCAGGAGCGTCAGGTGGAGGGCGCAGTGGATGTCATCTACAAGACGCTGGCCGAGACCGGGCTGGTGCACGACGAGGGGCCCGACATCGGCGGACCCTGCGGGCCGTATATCCAGAGCCAGCGCAAGGACATCTATAAAAAATATGCCCTTGAGCTGGTGGAAAAAGGCGCCGCCTACTACTGTTTTTGCGACAAGGAGCGGCTTGACGAGCTGCGTCTGGTGCAGGAGGCCTCCAAGATGCCCTCCAAATACGACGGGCACTGCCGCAACCTCCCCAGGGAGGAAGTGGAGCAAAAGCTGCGCGACGGGGTGCCCTACGTCATCCGCCAGAAGATTCCGGAGGGCGGCGTCACGGTGTTTGAGGATGCGGTGTTCGGCACCGTCTCCACCCCCAACGATTCGCTTGACGACAACATCCTGCTCAAGAGCGACGGGCTTCCCACCTACAACTTTGCCAACGTGGTCGACGACCACCTCATGGGCATCACCCATGTTGTGCGCGGCTCCGAATACCTCTCCTCCGCGCCCAAATACAACCTGCTCTATGAGGCCTTCGGATGGGAAATCCCGGTGTATGTCCACTGCCCGCCCGTCATGAAGGATGCCCATACCAAGCTGTCCAAGCGCAACGGGGACGCCTCTTACGAGGACCTGGTCGCAGCCGGCTACCTCAAGGAGGCCGTGCTCAACTATATCGCGCTGCTGGGCTGGAGCCCCGGCGGGGAGCAGGAGGTCTTCACGCTGCCCGAGCTGGTGCAGGCCTTTGACATTTCGGGCATCTCCAAATCCCCTTCCATTTTCGACACCAACAAGCTGCGCTGGCTCAACGGCGAATATATCCGCCGCCTGTCGCCCGAGGCTTTTTACGACATGGCTAAGCCCTGGCTTGACAAGGGCATTCACTCCGACAGCATCGACAGGCGAGCCGTGGCCGCCCTGCTGCAGCCGCGCTGCGAGCTCCTGTCGGAAATCCCCGAGCAGGTCGATTTCCTCGACAGGCTGCCCGAGTATGACACCGCCCTCTTCTGCCACAAAAAGATGAAGACCGACCGCGAAAACTCCCTTACCTCCCTGCAGGCCATTTTGCCGGTTTTGGAGTCGGTTGACAACTGGACGCAGGAGGGTCTGCACGACGCCCTCTTTGCCCTGATTGAAAAAATGGGCGTCAAAAACGGCGTGGTGCTGTGGCCCCTGCGCGTGGCGCTGTCGGGCAAGGCCTTTACGCCGGGCGGCGGCATCGAGCTTGCGCTGCTGCTGGGCAAGGAGCAAAGCCTTGAGCGCGTCAGGCACGCCATCGAGCTGCTCTCGTAACCCGTGCCGCTCTCCGGGCCCTTTTGCCCGGAGAGCTTTTTTCTCGGCCGAAATCCCGCCGCAGGGCCCCGCCCCGGATGCCTCCCAAACCCCGCTCCGGGCGGGCTGCGGCATTTTCCCCGTAAGGAGGTGCACAGCATGCCGTCTGTCTCCTGGAACCCGTGGCACGGCTGCCGCAAAATCAGCGCCGGCTGCGAGCACTGCTACGTCTACCGGGGCGACGCCCGCTACGGGCGAGACCCCTCCGTTCCCGCCAAAACCGCCAGCTTCCGCCTGCCTGTGGCGCGCAGGCGCGGCGGCGCCTACCGTATCCCCTCGGGCAGCACCGTCTACACCTGCTTCACCTCCGACTTTTTGCTCGAGGAGGCCGACGACTGGCGCGCCGAGGCCTGGGAGATGATCCGCTCACGCCCCGACCTGCACTTTTTCTTTGTCACCAAGCGCATCGAGCGGCTGCCCGTCAACCTGCCGCCCGACTGGGGGGCGGGATATGAGCACGTCACCATCGCCTGCACGGTGGAAAACCAGGACCGCGCAGACTTCCGGCTGCCCATTTTCCTGGCCTCCCCCATCGCACACCGCCACATCGTGTGCGAGCCCCTGCTTGAAAAAATTGAGCTTTCAGCCTATCTGACCCGGGGAATCGAGCAGCTCTCGGTGGGCGGGGAGTCGGGCCCTCAGGCCAGGCCCTGCCACTTTGACTGGGTGCTCGGCCTGCGCCGGCAGGCCGTGGAGGCCGGCGTGCCCTTTGTCTTCCGGCAGACGGGGGCGAACTTTGTCAAAGACGGGCGGCTCTACCGCATCCCCCGCCCCCTTCAGCATGAGCAGGCCCGAAAGGCCGGCCTTGACTTTTTGCCGCAGTCGCGCTAGGCGCCTGCGGCTTTTCCTTTCCCGGCGGGTGCAGCTTCAAAAAATCCCTGCCTGTTTGCCCCCTGCGCGCACCCCCTCCCCCCCAAAAGCGCCGCCTCCCCGGCCTCCCTCCGACGCCGCCGGGGTCTCCCCTTTGCGGGGGCCCTCTCTGCGCCCCGCCGGGCTTTTTTGCCTGCGGCAAAAAATTCTCAGGCGGCGTCTGCGGCGCCTTTTCGCCGCAGACGCCGCCTGCGTCCGGGGCGGCCCTGCCGCCCCTCCCGGCGGGGCGCATCCCCCGGCTCACTGCACCTCCCCCGCCGGGCTGCAGGAGGCTGCCTTGCGCCATTTCCCGAATCATTTGAGGCACTTTTCCCCCAGCCCATGTGCTTTTCTTCCTTCCCGGCAAATTCACCTGAAAAGCATACGGCCCAAAATGCTCGCCTTTTGCGCGTTTTCCCCGGCAGTTGTGCCCAACTTCGGCGGCAAACTCCCCCACAAAATCCAGCTTGTTGCACAAACTTGATGCAGCCCTGTTGACAAACAGGGCAAGCTGCGGTAAACTTGCCTCATTCGTCAGCAACGTGTCACAGACACATCACAACTTCATCCACACAAAGGCAATGAAGAGAAGAGTAAGCGAAAAGGCGCGGCACAGAGAGCCCCGGTCGGTGCGAAGGGGTGCGCAAGGGTTCGCCGAACATGGTCTCGGAGCTGCGCGCCGACTGTAAGGCATCCCCCTGCGGGAGCTTTGCACAGGTTGCGACGGGTGCGCCCGTCATCGCGTCAGGGTATCGAAGGGCCGGTGTTGTCCGGGTTTTCCGTACCTGTCAAGGCACAGGCCGTGAGGCCTGTGCGAAGCAAGGTGGTACCACGAAGCAGCTATGCTCTCGTCCTTGCATCAGACTGATGCGGGGGACGGGAGTTTTTTTATGCTCTTTCCCGTTATCGTCACAAAAAGGAAGGTTGATTGTCCCATGGAGCAAACCCCTATTATTGAAATCAAAAATTTAACGAAAATTTTTTCGGGCTCGAGCGGCGAGGTTACGGCACTGAAGCATGTCAACCTCTCCATCCGGCGGGGGGAAATTTTCGGCATCATCGGCCTGTCGGGTGCGGGGAAGTCCACGCTGGTGCGCTGCATCAACCTGCTTGAGCAGCCCACCGAGGGGCAGATTTTTATTGACGGGGTGGACCTCACATCGCTCGACGCCAGGCATCTGCGCCAAGAGCGCCAGCAAATCGGCATGATTTTCCAGTCTTTCAACCTGCTCATGCAGCGCACGGCACTGCAAAACGTCTGCTTCCCGCTCGAGCTGGTGGGCACGCCCAAAGAGCGGGCGCGAAAGCGGGCCATGGAGCTGCTCGACATCGTGGGGCTTTCCGACCGGGCAGGTTCCTACCCCACACAGCTTTCGGGCGGCCAGAAGCAAAGGGTGGCCATCGCCAGGGCGCTTGCCTCAAACCCCAAGGTGCTGCTGTGTGACGAGGCCACCTCGGCGCTCGACCCGGCCACCACGCAGTCGATTCTCGAGCTGCTGCGCGACATCAACCGCAACCTGTCCATCACGGTGGTGCTCATCACCCACGAAATGCGGGTCATTCAGGAAATCTGCCACCGTGTGGCCATTCTGGCACAGTCGCAGGTGGAGGAGATCGGGGAGGTCGAAGAGATTTTCCTCAATCCAAAAAGCGAGGCGGCGCGCCGCCTGATTTACCCAAGCGACAGGGGGCAGGAGAGTTTTGGCGCGGGCCGGCGCCTGCGGCTGTCCTTTGACGGCAGCAAGACCGACGCCCCCATCGTGGCAAACATGGTGCTCGACTGCGGCGCTCCCGTCAACATCCTGTCGGCCAACACCCAGATTATCGACGGAAAAACCTTCGGCCAGCTTGTTTTACAGCTTCCCGACAACCCCTCGGCGGTGTCGCGCATGCTGCTCTATCTCAGGCAGCAGGGAGTTTCGTATCAGGAGGAAAATGCAGATGTTCACGGATAAAATGCTCCAGCTTGTCGGCGTGGGAATTCTCGAAACCTTTTATATGACGCTGAGCGCCACGGCCCTGGCCTATCTGATAGGCCTGCCGCTCGGGCTTGTGCTGGTCATTTCGGACCCCGCCGGCATTCATCCCATGCCAAAGCTCAACAAGGTGCTGGGCGCCATCATCAACTTTTTGCGCGCCGCCCCCTTTCTCATCCTCCTCATGCTGCTCATTCCCTTCACGCGTCTGCTGATTGGCACCACCATCGGCGCCTCCGCCATGATCCCCCCGCTTTTCATTGCGGCCTTCCCCTTTGTGGCGCGCATGGTGGAGAGCTCCGTCAAGGAGGTCGACGCCGGGGTGGTGGAGGCGGCGCAGTCGATGGGCGCCTCCACGCTGCAGATTGTGTGCAAGGTGCTGCTGCCCGAGGCAAAGCCCTCGCTGCTGCTGGGCGCGACCATCGCCATCACCACCATTTTGGGCTACTCGGCCATGGCAGGTATCGTGGGCGGCGGCGGCCTTGGCGCCATCGCCATCAACTATGGCTACTATCGCAAAGAGTATGACATCCTGGCCGTGATGGTCGTATTCCTGAGTCTGATTGTGCTTGTCTTCCAGACGCTGGGCGAGAAAATCTCGCGCCGTGTCGACAAGCGCATCCGGTAAAAATCCCCCTTTTCCCGTTTCCCCGAGGCCGGCGCCTCTTTGAATAAACACAACAAACCAAAAAACCCAAAAAAAGGAGATGCACCCATGAAAAAGAAACTTTCTCTTCTTCTCGCACTTGTTCTGGTATTTGCCATCGCGCTGAGCGCCTGCTCTACCGACGAGGGCAGCGAAGGCACTGAGGGCAATGAGGGCAACGAGGGCAACGAAGGCACCACTCCCGTCACCGTCAAGGTCGGCGCCTCCATCACCCCCCATGCCGAAATTCTGGAAGCCGCCCGCGCCGACTTTGAGGCCAAGGGCTACACGCTGGAAATCGTGGAATACACCGACTACGTCCAGCCCAACATCGCGCTTGACGGCGGCGATCTCGACGCCAACTACTTCCAGCATCAGCCCTATCTCGACGAGTTCAACGCCTCCAACAACACCAGCATTGTCTCGGTCGGCACCGTGCACTACGAGCCCTTCGGCATCTACGCCGGCAAAACCACCTCTTTGGAGGATCTGCCCGACGGCGCCACCATCGCCGTTCCCAACGACGCCACCAACGAGGCCCGCGCCCTGCTGCTGCTCGAAGCCAACGGTCTGATCACCCTGAGCGAGGATGCCGGCCTGACCGCCACCGTGCTGGATATCGAGGAAAACCCCCACAACTATAAAATCACCGAGCTCGAGGCCGCCCAGGTCTCCATCTCCCTGCCCGACGTGGACATCGGCGTCATCAACGGCAACTTTGCCATCCAGGCCGGCCTGAAGGCCTCCGACGCTCTGGCCATCGAAGACAAGGACTCCCTTGCCGCCACCACCTATGCCAACGTGCTGTGCGTCAAGGAGGGCAATGAGCAGAACCAGGCCACCCTCGACCTGCTCGAGTCGCTGCACAGCGATACCGTGCGCACCTTTATCGAGGACACCTACGAGGGTGCCGTTGTCCCCTCCTTCTAACCGTTGTCTAAAAGCCTTCTCTCTATCAAGGGCCGCTCTTTCCTGCCTTGCGGCAGGAAAGAGCGGCCCTTTGAAGCAGCACCTCTCCCCCCTTTCCCGCCCCGGGGGTGCGGCCTTTTTCCTTTTTTAGCCCCCTTTTTGGCATTTCGGCAAGGCCGCTTTGCCCTTTTCCCCTTCCGGCATCTGGCCTGCCTCCTGCCGGCGCCCTTTCCCGCCCCGCAGCTTTTTCTTGACGGCACCTGACAGATTCGATTAGGATAGAAAAAACGCAGCAAAGGAGTTGACCTGCCTTATGAACGTCCCTGCCCTGGTCGCCGGCTGCAGCGACGATTTGCGCCGCCTGCGCCGCCGCTTCCACACCTACCCCGAGCTCTCACTGCAGGAGAGCGGCACCATTGCCGCCATTTGCGCCGAGCTTAATCGGTTCGGCATCCCCCACAGAGAAATTGAAAAGGGCGGCGTCATTGCCACGGTTGAGGGCGCGCTGCCCGGCAAAACGCTGCTGCTGCGCGCCGACATGGATGCGTTGCCCATGCAGGAAAGCGAGTGCAACCTGGCAGGGCCCCGCACCTGCCGCTCGGCCGTGGACGGCGTGATGCACGCCTGCGGGCACGACGGGCACACCGCCATCTTGCTGGTCGTGGCCCGGCTTCTGCAGCAAAACCGTCAGCAGCTCAAAGGGCGCTACCTGCTGGTCTTTGAGCGCGGGGAGGAGGAGTTTGACGGCATCGAGGCCCTCATGCAGGAGCTTGACGCCACCGAGCACTACGACGGGGCCTGGGCGCTGCATCTCATGGCAGGGCTTGACACCGGAAAGGTGTCGGTGGAGGCGGGGCCGCGCATGTCGGGCCCTTTTA
>DVNV01000027.1 GCA_018714125.1 Candidatus Galloscillospira excrementipullorum | reverse complement strand
GCCCCGGCGCAAATGCGCCGGGGCGGCTCCCACGGGGCAGGCTCTTTTTTAACGCGGTTTCGGCCAATCCGTCATTTTTTTGGCAAACGCCTCTCCCGCACCGACAAGCGCCGGCAGCATATAGGCCTCGTTAAAACGGATCACCGGCAGGCGGTCGACACACTGCATCTTCATGTGCCCCACCGTCTGCTCCATGTTGTGCAGGCAGGAGATTGCCCCGTTTCCCGTTCCTCCCGCACAGGCCACCAGCAGGCAGGGCTTTCCCGCCAGCCTTCCTCTGCCCGTCTCACACCGGCGCAGCCTGTCAAGCAGGCATTTGAGCCGCTCCGCCACATCATGCCAGTAAACCGGCGTGACAAACACGATACCCTGCGCCGCAATCAGCCTGTCGTAAATCTCGGCAAAGTCATCCTCCAGCACACACCGGCCCTCCTGCCGGCAGGGGCCCCAGCCGTTGCCGCAGGCCTGGCAGCTTTGCAGCTTCTGCCGGCATAAGTGCAGCGACTCGGCCGTTCCTCCGGCACGGGTAATCCCCTCCACAATGCGATCTTTTGCAGCCGCCGTCAGCCCGTCCACATTGGGGCTGGCCCAAACCACCATGACAGACATTTTTCCACGCTCCTCTCCTCTTTTATTTTGAAGGGCTGCCGCCTCAGCCCCCTGCGCCGGACGCCTCGCGCGCAGCCCCCTTCCCGATAAATTCATCGCCGATGTTACCGCCTGCCGCCGTTATCCGTATTTCCTTTGCAGTTCCTCCAGTGTGGGCTGCTGCGGTTCCAGCCAATAAGCCGCTCCCGAGGGCTGCCTTCCCAAAAAGCGGTGCTGATACAGCTCTCTGCGCAGCGTGGCCGGGTCTTCAAAGGTATGCCATTGATTCAAAAGTACATTGACTTGCTTTTCCGTATATATTTTCCCTGGCTCAAATTTCTGTGCCAGATAGCAAAGCGCCTGCAGTTTTACCCTGCGCTTGGCGGGAAACGCGGTCAATCTGTTTTGCTCATCCAAAAAGTTTTCCAGCCTGGACACAGGGCACCCCCTCCCCTTTTCCTGTAGTTACGGCAAAGGCGCCGCTCCTGTCCGGGGAGCGGCGCCTTTGCCGTAAATACACAGCGGCCGTGTGCGGCCGCAGGGCGCCTGCATCTAGACAGGGGGCCTCACCCAACGTTTCACGGTCTTGCTTGGTAAAATGAGGGCAGGCTGGATCCCTTTCGGCGCTGCCGTGCGCCGGGGCACAAAAGAGCCACGCCCCCAAGGTGGTGCGGGCAACAGGACTCGAACCTGCAAGGTTTCCCGCCAGATCCTAAATCTGGTGCGTCTACCAATTCCGCCATGCCCGCATATCGACGCGACAGGAAACCCTGCCGCTATTTTTCTGCGCTCTTCTCCGGTCAAAAAACATGATTTCAAGCAAAGGGCTCCCTGGCTCTCAGAGATTCTTCCCCTCTGCTTCCGTCAAGCGGCAGGCATGCCAAACCTCGCTCAAGCGCCTGCGAATTAGTCTCATTGTAGCATGTTTCCTAAAAAGCGTCAACAAAAACAGGCGTTTTCGCCATTGTATCCATCGGCAAAACGCAGTAGAATAATCTTAATCGCGATTCCTTTTTTGCCGCCGGTCTGCAGCAAAGAAAGATTTTTGTGTGCGTGTTTTAATTCAAATCATCTGGGGGCGTTCCATGAATCTATCCAACATCATTGCACTGCTTGGCGGTGTGGGCATGTTTCTCTACGGAATGAAGCTGCTCGGCGTCTCCCTGGAGCGTTTTGCCGGCGCCCACCTGGAAAAAACGCTTGAACGCCTGACCAACAACCCCGTCAAGGGCCTGGCGCTTGGCGCCGGCGTTACGGCCGTCATCCAGAGCTCGGCCGCCACCTCCGTCATGGCGGTGGGCTTTGTCAACGCCGGCATCATGAAACTCGGACAGGCCGTCCCTGTCGTCATGGGCGCCAACATCGGCACCACTATGACGGCGCAGATTCTGCGTCTTGGCGACATCAGCAGCGACAATCTGCTGCTCACGCTTCTCAAGCCCGCCTCCTTCGCTCCACTCTTCATTGCCCTCGGCGCCTTCGGGCTTCTCATGGCAAAGCGCAACAAGGCCAAGGATTTTTCCTCCATCTTTATCGGTTTTGGCATCCTCTTTGTGGGCATGACCACGATGGAAAACGCCATGTCGCCCCTGCGTGAGCTCGAGAGCTTTCAGCGCGTGTTCACCCTGTTCCGCAACCCCGTGCCGGGCCTTCTGCTGGGCCTTGCCGTGACGGCTGTTTTGCAGAGCTCCTCTGCCGCCGTAGGCCTTCTGCAGGCCACCTCGGTCACGGGCGCCATCACCTTTTCCACGGCACTGCCCATTTTGCTGGGCATGAACATCGGCAAGTGCATCACCGTGGTTTTGGCAAGCTTTGGCTCCAATATCAAGGCCAAGCGCGTGGTCTTGATTGATGTGATGTGCAACGTGTTTGGCGTGGGTATTTTCCTCGTGGCCATGTACGGCTGGCAGGCCGTTGTGGGCTTTCCTTTTTGGGACGACCTCGTCAACCGTGGCAGCATCGCCAATTTCCACACCTTTTTCAACCTGGCAACGGCCGCCATCCTGCTGCCCTGTATCCGCCTGCTCATCGACCTCTCGGGGCGCATGCTCAAAGACACCAAGGAGTCTAAAATCGACATTGAGCTGCGCCTGCTCGACCCTGCCTTTCTGCCCACCCCAGTGGTGGCCCTTGAGCAGTGCAAAAAGGTCATCTTCGGCATGGGCGCCACTGTGCTGGAAAATTTCCGCCTGGCGGTCGACATGCTGGAAACCGGGAAGGACGATCAGCTTGCCCTGCTGGAGGAAAATGAAAAATTCCTCGACAAGAGCGAAACCTCCCTTGGGGAATACCTGACCAAAATCACGGTTCAGCATCTGGAAAGCGAACAAAGCCAGCTTGCAGCAGAATTGCTGCATACGCTCGGCGACCTGGAGCGCGTGGGCGACCGTTGCATCAACATTTCGGAAGTTGCCTTTTATAACCGCGACCAGGGCATTCACTTTTCTCCCGAAGCGCGCGTGGAGCTGGCCTCCATGACAAATGCCGTAACCGAAATTCTCGAGTGTACGCTTCGGGCCTACCGGGAGGAAAACGCCCAGGCTGCGCTCAACATCGAGCCTCTCGAGCAGACCATCGACATCCTCGAAGAAACGCTCAAGCGCCGCCACATCGAGCGCCTGCAGGCAGGACACTGCAACGTGCAGGGAGGCATCTCCTTCGTGGAGGTGCTCACCAACCTGGAGCGCATCAGCGACCACTGTTCCAACATTGCCATGCACCTGACCCAGCGCCTGTGTCCCGACGAGCTGGACGAACACAGCCGCCGCAATCAGCTGCACCTGGCCGACACCCCGGAATATCAGGAGCTGTTTGAAGAGTATCAGGAAAAATACCTTGAGCCCATCGTGGGCCGCTCGGGTCTCATCTGACCTGCCCTAAAGCCCTTGCACGCAAGGCCCCCCTTTTTTATCCCCCCTTTGGACGCGGGCCGTCTTTTCGTCCAATGCACGTTTGTTGTTTGCGGCCAATCTTTTTTATCTGCACCGAAAAAAGGGCATGGCGGTTGCCATGCCCTTTTTCCTGTCTTTTTTTGGGGGCTTCCCCCCTCGCGCAAAACCAGCTTAAAGGCCCCTGTGCAAAAAGCCTACAGGCTGCGGATGTCGCTGCAAAGTTGCTCCACGGCGGCCTCATCGGTCGCCCAGCTCGTGCAAAAACGCACGGCGCTGTGCTGCTCGTCGATTTTCCCCCAGAAGGAGTACCCCCACTTTTCGCCCAGCTTCTCAATGAGCGCGTTGGGCAAAATGGGGAACTGCTGGTTGGTGGTGGAGGGGACGACAAAGGAGTATCCCTTGCTCTCGCAGGCCTCCCGAATCTTCATGGCGAGCTTCACGGCATGCCGCGAAATGTCAAAATACAGGCCGTCCTCAAAGAGCGCCGCAAACTGAATGCCCAGCAGCCTGCCCTTGGCCAGCATGCCGCCTCTCTGCTTGATGCTGTAGCGGAAGTCCTTGGCAATGGCGGGGTTGCGGATGACCACCGCCTCCCCAAACAGCGCCCCCACCTTGGTTCCGCCAATGTAAAACACGTCGCAGCAGTCGGTGATGGTGGGCAGGTCGAGGTCGTTGTCCTCCGCCGCAAGGCCGTAGCCCAGACGGGCGCCGTCCATGAAGAGCGGCAGGCCGCACTCGCGGCAGGCCGCCGCCAGCGCCTGCAGCTCACTCCTGTGATAAATCGAGCCGATTTCGGTGGGATTTGAGATGTAAACCATGCCGGGCTGCACGATGTGCTCGTGGGTTGCATCGTTCCAGTGCTCATGATAACAGTCCAGCACCTGCTGCGCCGTGAGCTTCCCGTCTGCACTGGGCAGGGCAATGACCTTGTGGCCCGTGGCCTCCACCGCCCCCGTCTCATGGACGTTGATGTGCCCGGTGTCGGCCGAGATGACACCCTGATGCGGACGAAGCGTCGCCGCAATCACGGTCAGATTGGTCTGGGTGCCTCCCACCAGAAACTGAACGTCAATGTCCTCCCTGCCGCACTGCTGACGAATCAGGGCACGGGCTTTGTCGCAATAGGCGTCCATGCCGTAGCCCCCCGTCTGCTCCATGTTGGAGGACATCATGAGCTCCATAATCTTCGGATGGGCCCCTTCCGTGTAGTCGCTGTTGAATAATACCATATCGCGTCTCCCCTTTTCTTTCCTGCGGCCAATGGCCCTTTTTCCCATTATACCGTGGAGGTTTCTTTCGCGCAAGCGTCCGTCCGGTCCTGAAACTTGTGATTAAATTGTGGCGAAAAACCCCCGGGGTCCGCCGCTTCTTTTTTCTCTTTTCCTCTTTTTTCGGCATGTCCGACAAAGCTCCGGCGATATTTATTGTTACATTTTCGTTAATATGATATATTCGAAAACCCTTTTCTCAAAAGTCAAGCTCTAATTTATTCCAATTCAACCCTTTTTCCGGGCACTTTAGTTGACATAATTTTCATGAGCCTGTCGACTTTCGGGGGAGATATCCACATTTTCCACCGAGTTATCCACAGAAAGTGGTCAAAATCCCCGTCGCTGCGGGGAGTTTTCCACATTTGTCTGTTTGTCCGGTGCGGACATCTGACACACATTGTATTTTGGTTGACAT
>DVNV01000026.1 GCA_018714125.1 Candidatus Galloscillospira excrementipullorum | reverse complement strand
CTGTCAAGTGTTCCCGCAAGGCGCCCCGCCCCTCCTGTGGGCGTCAGGCCCTCTCTCCCGGTGACGGGAGAGAGGGCCTGACGCCGCCTGCCGCCTCTCAGGAGACGGCGGCAGGCTGCTGCTGCGTCTGCGCCGTCTGCGAGGTCTCTACGCCGGCCTGCGCCTGCTGCGCCTGCGTCGCGTCGGACACGGGCGCCTGCGAGGCCTGCACCTGCGCGTCGGTCTGCGCGTCGGCCTGCGCGTCGGTCTGCGCGTCGGTCTGCGCCTGCCCCTCCTGCACGCCCTGCTCCAGCGTGGGGGTGGGCATCTCCATGCCCTGCATGAAGCCGTCCATCTCCGCCTTGCAGATGTCGCAGGCGATGATGCGGCTGCCGCAGATGAGCAGGTTGCACAGCACCTCCCCCTGCTCCCCCGGGTAGTTGAGCACGCGGTAGCTCCAGCGCTTGGCCGTCTCCCCGAGGTACTTGCTCAGGTCAAGCCCCTGCGATTTCTGCAGCTCGTTGTAGGTCTCGTAGACCTCGTCAAACTGCTCGGGCAGCGTCACCTCCGTGACCTCGACGGCGGCCTCCTCCACCTCCCACCCAAACTGACGGATGAAGTCCACACGGTCTTCGTTGGTCTTGATGCCCTTGTAATCCACGCCGCCGGAAAAAACGGGGGCCCCCGAAAAGCGCGAACCGGCAAAGGACATGGTCAGCAGGACGGCCAGCAGGACAAGCAGCGCAACGCCCGCCCACTTGAGCAGCTTGGGATTGACTTTGATTGCCTTGATATACATTGCAAGAACACCCCTCGTTTTCTTTGGCAGTCGTGATAAGACGTCCGATGGCAAGACGTCCATAGATGGTAAGACATCCATATGAGACAGCCTTGCGTTTTATGCCTGACGGAGCCATGGGGTGCGATTTGGCAACATTTCACAAAAATTCTTGTATATTTGTATTTTTGTGTTGCAATTGTGGCAGGAAGCCGATATAATGTCAGTAAGCTTTGAAGCTTGCCCACCCCGTTGTTTTCCGGAATATCGGCCAAGCCGGGAGGTGAGGGGATGGGCAGGCGGCTGCATTTTCCAGCAGGAGGCATTGCCTGCCCGGCATTTTGTTGTGCAAAGTGACAAAAAGGGCCGGCCTGCGCGGCCGTGCGGCGACAAAAAGGGCCGGCCTGCGCGGCCGTGCGGCGGGGCGGCAAAGTTTTGATTTTAAGATGGAGGGATGCAATTATGAAACGCAAATTGAGTTTGCTGCTGGTGCTGGTCATGCTCTTTGCAGTGGCGCTTTCCGCCTGCAACAGCACCGAAGAGGGCACCGAGGGCAATGAGGGCACCGAGGGCAATGAGGGCACCGAGGCCGTCAACATCAAGCTGGCCACCGGCGGCACCACCGGTACTTACTATGCGTACGGCGGCGTGCTGGGAACCCTGTTTGAAAGTAAAATCGACGGGCTGACGGTGGACGTTCAGTCGACCGGCGCCTCCAAGGCCAACATCGTTTTGGTCTGCGACGACGAGGTGCAGATGGCCATTGTGCAAAACGACGTCATGGACTATGCCTACAACGGCACCGACCAGTTTGAGGGCGACAAGATGGAAGGCTTCAGCAGCATGGCGGCCTGCTATGCCGAGGTCTGCCAGATTATTGCCAACCCCGACTCGGGCATCGCCACGGTGGCCGACCTGGCCGGCAAGAGAGTGTCGGTGGGCGACGCGGGCTCCGGCGTGGAGTTCAACACCCGCCAGATTCTCGAGGCCTACGGCCTGACCTTTGACGACATCAAGGTGCAGAATCTCGGCTTTGAGGATTCGGCCAACGCCCTCAAGGACGGCAAGATTGACGCCTTCTTCTGCACCGCCGGCGCCCCCACCACCGCCATCTCGAGCCTTGCCACCACCAACGACATCGTGGTGCTCAATGTCGACGGCGAGGAGGCTGCCGCGCTCATCGAAAAATATCCCTTCTACACCGCCTATGATATCCCGGCCGACACCTATCCCGGCATGACCGAAGCTGCCACCACCGTGGCCGTCAAGGCCACCCTCATCGTGGCCGACGACCTCTCGGAGGACCTGGTCTACAACCTGACCAAGACGCTGTTTGAGAACAAGGCCGAAGTGGAGGCCGGAAACGCCAAGGGCAGCGAGCTGGATGTCAACTACGCCGTGGAGGGCGTTTCGGTTCCCTTCCATCCCGGTGCCGAAAAGTACTTCAAGGAAGCTGGCGCACTGAGCTAATTGCAGCATTGCCGGAATGGTCGACCGGTAAGCAGAGGGAAAGCCATAGCGATAGCCGTAATGGTGCTTTGTATCATTGCGGCTATCCTTTTCCTGTTGCGGGGAATGCCGGGGAGCGGCGGGATGGAGCTGGCGCTTCTGGACGCGGACACGGGAGAGTGCTACGCCCGGTTTCCCGTGGAGGAGGGCAGCACCTTTTCGGTGACCTTTCTGCACTCGGTCAACAAGAGCGACGTCTGCGAGACCTACCGTGTCGAGGGGGGCAAAATCTATGTGGAGTCCTGTGAGTACAGCGCCTTCGGCGCCGGCGTGGCCACCCAGGTTGAGCCGGGGCAGACGCTGACCCACACGCCCGACGGGCACATGCTGCTCTCGGGCATCCACCGCGAAATCCCCTCTCTGTCGTACATCGTCGGGACGATATACGACCACTTTCTGGACATCGGCGGACAGACCATCAGTTTGACGGAGCTGTGCGGCAAAAACAGCACCGTTTGCTTTACCCTGGTATCCTAGCGTTTGCCCGGTATCTTAGTGTTTGGGAGGCAACAACAATATGTCCGACTTTTTGAAAAAGGGCCGCGACGGGGAGCCCGCCTGCGGCAATGCGCCCGACTCCGCGCCCGGCCTCTTCGCCGCGCGCGCGCCGGGGGAGCAGGACGCCCCCGCGCCGTCGGGTGAGACGGGGCCGGCGCAGGAGACGCCGGGCGCCCCGGCACAGGCCGCAGAGGCGGCGTCTGCCGCAGGGGCGCCGTCTGCCGCAGAGGCGGCGTCTGCCGCAGAGGCGGCATCTGCCGCAGGGGCGCCGGCGGGACAGCCCGCCGCGACGGACGCCTTTGACGCACAGCAGGAGGCGGAGCAGGCTGCCGCAGACGCCCAGAAGGTGCTGGCCGAGTATGACAGGGAGTCCAACACGCGGCAGTTCACCGGCCTGCGCAAAAACCTCATGCGCTATGCCCTGGCGGCCTTTTCGCTGTATGTGCTGTGGATGAACGTGTTTTCCACGCTGCCCGAGCAGATTCGGCGCGCGTCGTTTGTGGGCCTTGTGATTTTCCTGGCCTTCTTCCTCTACCCCCTGCGCAAGGGCGACACGTCGCGCGTCAACCATGTGGCGTGGTATGACGTGGTGCTGGCCGTTGTGGGCGCGGGCTGCTATTTTTATTACGTCTTCAATTTCGAGGCCATTGTAAACCGCGCCGGCCGCAACACCACGCTCGACGTGGTGGTCGGCATCGTCGGCATCCTCATCCTGGCCGAGCTCTGCCGCCGCGTGGTGGGCTTTCCCATCCTGGTGGTGGCCGGCTGCTTTGTGGCCTACGCCTTTTATGCCGACTTCAGCACCAAGCGCATCTTCTCCCATCTCTTCTACACCACCGAGGGCGTCATGGGCACGCCCATCGGCGTCTGTTCCACCTTCATCGTGCTGTTTATCCTCTTTGGCTCCTTCCTGGACAAGACGGGGGTGGGCAAATACTTCATTGACATCGCCAACTCGATTGCGGGCGCGGCGGTGGGCGGCCCGGCCAAGGTGGCCGTAATCGCCTCCGCGCTGCAGGGCATGATTTCGGGCAGCTCGGTGGCAAACACCGTGGGCTCCGGCAGCTTCACCATCCCCATGATGAAGCGCACCGGCTACCCGCCCGAGTTCGCCGGCGCCGTGGAGGCCGCCGCCTCCACCGGCGGCCAGATTATGCCGCCCATCATGGGCGCCGCCGCCTTCCTCATGGCCCAAATCACCGGCTTTGACTACTCCGAGGTCGCCATCGCCGCCATTTTGCCCGCCTTCCTGTATTTTGCCGGCATCTTCCTCATGGTCCATTTTGAAGCCAAAAAGCTCAACCTGCGCGGCCTGGACAAGTCCGAAATCCCCAGCTTTTGGAAAATCTTTCTCGAAAAGGGCTACCTGCTGCTGCCCCTGGTTGTGCTGGTCTACAGCATGATGAGCGGCAAGACCTCCTCCATGTCGGCCGTCTATGCCATTTTGACCTCCATTGTGGTCAGCATGTTCCGCAAGGACACCCGCATGAGCTTTTCCGCCTTCTTAGACGCCCTTGAAATCGGCGCGCGCAGCACCATCAGCGTGGCCGTGGCCTGCGCCATCGCCGGCATCATCGTGGGCATCGTCACGCTGACCGGCATCGGCCTCAAGCTGGCAAGCGGCCTTTTGGCCCTCTCGGGCGGCATCAAAATCCTTGCCCTCTTCTTCACCATGCTGGCCTGCATCATCCTGGGCATGGGCGTGCCCACCACGGCAAACTACGTCATCATGGCCACCATCACGGCCCCCATCGTGGTCAAGCTGGGGGTTGACCTGCTGGCGGCCCACATGTTTGTCTTCTACTTCGGCATCGTGGCCGACATCACGCCCCCCGTGGCGCTGGCGGCCTACGCCGGCTCGGCCATCGCCAAGTCAAACCCCATGAAAACCGGCGTCACGGCAACGCGCATCGCCATTGCCGCCTTTATCGTGCCCTATGTCTTTGCCTTCAGCCCCGAAATGCTGCTGCTTGGCGCGCCTGTCTATAGGGCCGTGCAGATTGCCGTGACCTCCTTTATCGGGATGTACGGCGTGGCGGCCGGCATGGAGGGCTTCATGCAGACAAAGCTCAACTGGCCGCAGCGCCTGTTTTGCATTGCCTGCGGGCTCATGCTCATCGACACCGGCGTTTTGACCGACATTGTCGGCATCACCGGCATTGCCGTTATGACCTTCCTGCAGAGAAGGGCCGTCAGGCAGACGGCGTGACACCCGCCCTTTGCCCCCTTTTCCGCCTGTGCCCACGGCCCCCCTTTGCGGACCGGACGCTGCCCTTTTGGCCTGGGGAGGCGCCTGCCGGGAGGGACACGGACACGGGGACGGACACGGACGCGGACACGGACGCGGACACGGGGACGGGGACGGCTCAGGCCGGGGCTTGCAGGCCCGTGTGCGGGCCGCAGTTAATCCTCGGGCTCAAGGGCAGGCTTTTTGAAGGCCCATGTGCGGGCAGACAAAGCCCCCTCTTTGCGCGCGTCCCCTGCCCTGCGCGGGGGACGCACCCCGTTAAAGCCCTTTGAAAAGCCGTTTGGAAAGCCCTTTGGAACAAAAAATCCGTTTGAAACAAAAAAGCCGGCAGGCTCCCCCGGAGGGAGCCTGCCGGCTTTTGGCTTGCCCCCGCAAAAGGGGAAACGGCCGGCGTTGCGGCGCCTTTATGTTACCCCTCCCTGCTGCAGGCACCGCAGCATATGCCACTTTCCTGCCCCCTTTTTTTGCGGCTTTCGGGGAATCAATCCGTCTTAAAAAAACACACAGGGGGAAAGGCGCCCCCCAGAGCATTTGAATTAAAGGGCCGAAGGCGGCTTTTTTCCTGCCGAAGCTCCAAAAAGAAAAGGGTACGCTTTAGGCAACGTCCCATAAGGAAGTAAAAAGAATTTTGGTAGGAACCGGCGTGTCAAGTCACGCCGGTTCCGATTCGTTTAAGGACTCCCTTCCAATCTTCAAAGGAATGCGGATTTGCCCCACATAGGTGAAATACAGATCGATTCGCACCTGCTTCCTTCCGTTCTCCCTTGCCGGGCTGTGCACCACGATCCTGCTCACAAGCTCATTGAGGATGGCGGCGTCGAGTTCTGGAATATCCAGGTACTTGTCCACCAGCTTCAGAAACTTGTTTACATCGGAAACCTGCCCGGCCTGTGTTTCAATTTCCCGTTCCAGCACAGCGGCAAGCTGCTCAATCTCTGCCTGCTCCTTCTCATATTGGCGGGATAATTTTAAGTACCGGCTGTCGGACAGCTTGCCCAGCACATTGTCCTCATAGATGTGCTGGATAATCCTGTCCAAATCCTCCATCCGCTTTTTTGCTCCGGAGAGGGCTTTCTGCTTTTCCGCCAGTTCCGCCTTACGGCTTTCCTCGTCCTGCGCCAGCATTTCCAACTTGAAATCCTTCCGGAACATACGGACGTAAGTCAATGTCCGCTGGATAGTCTCCAGTACGATCCGGTAAAGCACCTGTTCCCGGATATAGTGGATTTTGCAGGAGCCGGTGTTGCTCTTGTAATTGGAGCAGACGAAATGATTCTGGCTGTTGTCCTTGTAAGTGTTGCAGGTGCAGAAATATAGCTTTGCTCCGCAGTCGGCGCAGTAGAGCAGACCGGAGAACATGCTGGTTCTTCCTGTTTTTGTCGGCCTGCGTTTGTTCTTCCGCAGTTCCTGCACCCGTTCCCACTGGCCCTTCTCAATGATGGCGGGCTGGGTGTCCTCAAAGACTTTCTGGTTCTCAACCGGGTTTTCCATCCGCTTTTTGAATTTCAGGGACTTGGTATAGGTCTTGAAGTTCACGGTACAACCCGTGTACTCCCGTCGCTCTAATATCCCGGCGACAGATTTTGCGCACCACTGATAAAGATTCTCCGGCATGGTCCAGCCTTTCTGCCTTGCGTGATAGGCGGTGACGGTCAGCACCTTGTCGTCTGTGAGGATTTTTGCGATCTGCATGGGGCCTTTCCCCGCAATGCAGAGGTTGAAGATACGCCGCACCACCTTTGCCGCTCCTTCATCCACAATCCATTTCTTTTTGTCCTGCGGGTCTTTTATGTAGCCATAAGGCGGGTTGCTGGCGATATGCTCCCCGGCTTCGCCCCGCATTTTTACCACCGCCCGGATTTTCTTGCTGGTATCCTTGGCATAATAGTCGTTGAATACATTTTTGAACACCGCAAAATCATTTTCCCCCTTGGCGCTGTCTACATCGTCGTTGATAGCGATAAAGCGGACGTCATAAGCGGGGAAGATGAAATCCTGTAGCCGCCCCATATAGGAATACTCCCTTCCCAGCCGGGACAGGTCTTTGACAATCACAGCGGATACGCTGTAATCCTTCACATATCGCATCATCTCCTGGAACCCCGGCCTCTGGAAGCTGGTTCCAGAATATCCGTCATCTATAAAGAATTGGATATTCCGAAACCCGTGTTCGGCAGCGTATTTGCTCAACAGGGTTTTCTGATTGGTAATGGAATTGCTTTCCCCGTCCAGGGCGTCGTCCTGGCTCAAGCGGCAGTATAATGCGGTAATTTTTTCTGGCTGCTGGTTCATTTGCTTCTCCTTTCTGTTCAGGCAGCCAAGTAAACGGTTGCCCTTATTATAACGCTCCGATTGGCTTTTTGCAGCTATCTTTCCGGTTCTTTCTCTTTCAAATCTTTTTCCATC
>DVNV01000025.1 GCA_018714125.1 Candidatus Galloscillospira excrementipullorum | reverse complement strand
GTCCGAGTGGGGAGACTCGAACTCCCGGCATCTTGCTCCCAAAGCAAGCGCGCTACCAACTGCGCTACACCCGGTTATGAAGTTTTCCAACTGTGGTCAAATATGGGGTCAGCGCCGGTTTTTGACCAGTTTCCGGCGAGGGGCAAAACTACGTCGGCCTTAGCGTCCCAGAGCTTTCCGGGGTTTCGGGGAAATGTGGCTCGAACTCCGGCCTCACGCTCCCAAAGCAGGCGCGCTACCAACTGCGCAACACCCCGTTTTTTATTTCCCGGGCAACGTGAGGTCTTTCCTAAAAGCATGCCTTGCATCTGCCTACACTTGAAAAAGCATGCTGTTTTCCCAAAATGCTCATGCCTATACAGTATAACTGATTTCTCTGAAAAATGTCAACTGCACCTGTCGATACAAAGCCCTACAAAAACCTGCAAAAATGCAAAACCTCCTGCACCCTCCCCTTTTTCTTCAAAAAAGAACGGAGAGGAGGAAAAGCAAGGCCACTCCTTCTCTCCGTTCACGATTCCCTTTTAAGGGGCCTTTATCACCGATAAAGCATATTCTTCCCGGAACTGCAAGCTTCTCTTTTTCACTTTCTGCTCAAAACGCGGCCTCTGACGCCGTTCTCAAGGCGTCTTGCCCATCTGAACAGGGCGACGGCCACTCAGGCAGCGCCACAGCAGGCGGGGTCTGTCCGCTCTTGCTGCGATAGTCGCTGGGGGACACCCCCATCGTGTCCTTAAAGGCCTTGGCGAATTTGCTGGCGTTGTCGTAGCCATATCGGCCTGCAATTTCCAGGACCGAGGCGTTTGTGCGGCACAAATCCCTTGCGGCCGACTGCATTTTCTGCGCCCTGATGTAGGCGTAAACCGAAATGCCGTATACGCCCTTAAAGCTGGTTTTCAGTGCGGTGGGAGAGGTCTGAAACTTTTTTGCAAGGGTATCGATGGGAATTTTGCTGTCCATGTGCTGCGTCAGGTAGCTGCCGACCTGACGGGCCAGCAAAACCTGCGCGCGGGTGCAGCACCTGCCGGGAGTCAAATCCTGCGACGGGTCAAGACAGCTTAAAAAGAGCATGAGCTCCAGCATCTTGACCTTAAAGTACCCCTTTTGGATGGCGGGGGCCACCCCATAAAGCTCCGAAAAAATGTGTTCAAGCGCAGGCTTTGCCCGCAAAACAAAGGTCTGCCCGCCGCCGCAGAACTTTTCAAAAAGGTGCTCGGGAAAGACGTTGACGTCTTCCAAAAAACATTCCAGGCATTCCGGGGTATGCAGCAGGTCAATTTCAACGGTGATGCCCCGGTAATGCCCCAAAGGGAAAAAGAGCGTGCCCTCCCGGAGCTCTCCCCTGTTGAGCGCAAGGTCGCCGGGCGTCAGATAAAAAAATCCCTTTCCAAATTCTCGCTCCATACGCCCCTCCAGACAGTGGTGAATCTCCAACACCTTTTGGGAGGCCGCTTTGCCAAGACGGCAATCCTGCCGGTCGTGCACCTCGTAATAGGTCAGTGTGATTCCGGGGAAAACCTCGTATCTCCGCCCGCCCCCAGACGCAGATACAAACGAAGACACCTCTCCCCTGCAGACTTTGCACCTCCCCTTGTTTTGACAGGCCGAACACTCCATACCAGCACCCCTTTCCTTAGTTAGCGTTGTCTAACTTACAGGAACAGTTTACATGTTTTGCTCTGAAAAGTCAAGTGCTCTCCCCATTTTAGACTCTTGCGGAGCGAAAAAGGTGTAATGGCTTTCCCCTTTTCAAAAAACAGCCTCCGAGGCCCCGTTACAGAGGGGCTCCCCGGAGGCTGCTTTTGTTTTGAAAGGCATATCTGTCAGCATGCCACAAAATTCAGCAAAAGGGGCTGCCGTCCTGCAGGAAAAATCCCAGGCGGGAAATGGTTTCGTCCGCAAGGGGCATGGCAGGAAGCTCCTGGCGCAGCACCTGCAGAAGGTAGAGGGGGTTGAGGCTGTCTTCCCCCGACAGAGGCAGGCGGCACTTCAGTGTAACGGTGTTTTCCTTTTCACTCAAAACCTGCAGATTTTTCATGGCTTTGGCCAAATCGGCCTCTCTCTGCCCGCGCTTTGTGCGCTTGACGATGGGGATGCTCTCGCGGCTCAGGCACAGCCTCACAGGCTCCTCCCACTGGGCTGCGCAGGCTCCTTCCAGCAGCAACTCTGTTTCATAGTCTGCGGCGGCGATTTCCCCCAGCTTGTGGACGGGAGGGGCGCAGGAGATGGGACGCACCCCCTGCGGCATGACGGCACGCAGCTTTTCCAGCAGCTCCTCCATGGTCATGGCGTCGTCTTCCAGCGAAAAATCGCACAGCTCGGCATATCCCGCATATCCCAGCGAAAGAGGCGGGCTGAAGATGAGATAGGGCTGGGGGTTAAACCCCTGGGTGTATTTCACCGGAATACAGGCGCGCGCGAGGGCGCGCGAAACACAGCGCAGCAAATCAAGGTGGGAGATAAAAACGGCAAGGCCCTCCTTGGCAAAGACCATTCTAACGTTTTGCATGGCAATCCCCCCCTGTCAGCCTGTCGGCGCCGCAGCCGGCGCACTGCTGACGGCAGTTTGGCGTTGTCTCGGCGCGGCTGGCTTTTTCGGCCTCCCGGATGAGATGGGCCTTGCTGACGCCGCAGTCAATGAAATCCCAAGGCAAAAGCTCGTCAAAGGACTTTGCCCTCGTGGCGAAGAAATCGGGGTCCACACCGGTCTGGGCAAAGGCCTCCATCCAGGTGTCGAGATTGAAATGGGTCTCCCAGCCGTCGAATTTTGCGCCAAGCTGGAAGGCGCGCAAAATAGCGGGCCCCAAACGGCGGTCGCCCCTGGCCAGGACGGCCTCAAAATAGCTGGTCTTTCTGTCGTGATAATTGAAATTGATTTTGCGCGAGCGGATGCAGGACTTGAGCAGGGCAATTTTTGCGTCAATCTGCTCCGCCTTGTCCTGCGCCGTCCACTGAAAGGGCGTAAAGGGCTTTGGAATAAAGGTGGCCACGCTGATGGTCACTTTTGGGCTCTTTCCCTTGGGGCGGTTTTCCACGCTGTAGTAGGTGTCCACCACCATTTGGGCAAGCTCCGCAATGCCCGCCACGTCCTCCACGGTCTCAAAGGGCAGGCCAATCATAAAATAGAGCTTGATGTTCAGCCAGCCCCCCTCAAAGGCGATGCGGCAGGTTCTCTGCAGCTCTTCTCTCGTGACCTGCTTGTTGATGATGTCGCGCATCCTCTGGGTGCCGGCCTCGGGGGCAAAGGTCAGCCCTCCCTTGCGCACATGCTGAACTCTGTCCATGAGCTCCACCGAGAAGTTGTCCACCCGCAGCGAGGGCAGCGACAGGCTGACCTTTTTGGGGTCACACCAGGTCAGCAGGGTGTCTGCCGCCTCCATGAGCCCGGTGTAATCGCTGGTGGAAAGGCTGGTCAGCGAAATTTCGTCATACCCCGTGCTGTCCACCAGGGCGCGGCAGCACTGGTCGATGACCTTGGGGGATTTTTCGCGCACGGGCCGGTAAATGGTGCCGGCCTGACAGAAGCGGCAGCCCCGGATACAGCCGCGAAAGACCTCCATCATGACGCGGTCGTGCACCGCCTCGGCGAAGGGCACCACAACCTCCTTGGGGTAGTAGATGCTGTCGATGTCCCTGACGATGCGCTTGGTGATGACAGGCTTTGCCGCATCGTCGTTTGGCGTAAAGGAGGCCAGCGTGCCGTCTTCCTTATAGGTGACGTCGTAAAAGCGCGGGACGTAAATCCCCTCGATGCGCGCTAACCTTCTGAGCAGCTCCACCTTGTCGGTGCCGCCCTCCCGGCGAAATTCCTGCACCGCGCGGATGAACTCCGGCTGAACCTCCTCCCCTTCCCCGATGACGAAAAAGTCGATGAAATCGGCCAGGGGCTCAGGGTTGTAGGCGCAAGGGCCTCCGGCGTGAATCAGGGGGAACAGGTCGGTGCGCTCTTTTGCCAGAAGCGGGATGCCGGCAAGGTCGAGCATATTCAAAATATTGGTAAAGGAGAGCTCGGTCTGCAGCGTGAAGCCAATCAGGTGAAATGCCGAAAGCGGGTCGTGGCTTTCGAGGCCGTAGAGCGGCAGGTTGTTTTCCCGCATGAGCTGCTCCATATCGTCTTTTGGCGCAAAGGCGCGCTCACACCACACGTCTTCCATCTCGTTGATGAGGCCATAGAGGATTTTCCCGCCCAGGTAGGACATGCCGATATCATAGGTGTCGGGAAAGCAAAAAGCGTAGCGAAGCAGGTCCGGCGTTTTCTCCTTGACCACGCTGCCCAGCTCTCCCCCGGTATAGTAGGCGGGCTTTTGCACTTTTTTGAGAATCTGACGAAACGTCAGCATCAAACATTCCCCCCTTTTTGCGCAGGCCGGCCGTAGTGCCGGAAGAGCTCAAAGTGCTTTTCCATCTCCGCGTCAGACAGCAGCACCGGCTGCCGCCCCGTCGCCAAGACGGTGCAATAGAGCCTGGCGCAGTATTCAATCTCCTCCACAATCCGAAAGGCGGCAGACAGCGAGTCTGCCCCGGCAATCATGCCGTGGTTTGCCATGAGCACCGCCCTCGTATCCACCATGGCCCTGACCACGTTTTGTGCCAGCTCCGGCGTTCCGAAGGTGGCATACTCGGCGCAGGGCACTTCCCTGCCGGCCAGCGCCACCAGGTAGTGCAGCGCCGGCAGAGGCTGCCTGAGGCAGGAGAGCGCGGTGGCATAGTCCGTATGGGCGTGCACCACCGCAGCAAAGTCAGGCCTGTGTAAGTAGAGCTGACGGTGCAGCTCGTGCTCGGTCGAGGGCTTGCAGGGCGCGTCCACAACATTGCCCTCCAAATCCAGCACCGCCACCTGTTCGGGCGCAATGGAAAAATAGTCCATTCCCGAGGGAGAGAGGGCAAACAGCCCCTTCTCGCGGCACAGCACGCTCACGTTTCCGCCCGTCCCCTTGGTCAGGCCCGAGGTGATGAGCTTTTTCCCGTATTCCACAACGCTCTCACGCTCTTTTTGCAAAAGCATCGGCGGCACATCCTTCTTTGGTTTTGTTCGCGCTTTGCCCGGCATCGTCCGGGCCAAAGCGCCGGTTGCTGCAATGCCAACAGTATACTACAAAAAATGCCCTCTTTTCAACCGCGGCCTTGGACTTTGCCTCTGGACTGCGCACCGTTCCCCTTTTTTCAAAAGGCGCATGCCGCTCCGCCCTCCCTTGCCGCCGCCCCCCCTCTCCCGACACATGAAAAAGAGGGCCTTTCTTTTGGAAAAGCCCTCTTTTTTCAAACGTCCCTTAGTCAGAAGTTTGGCTGACGATGCGGTAATAGATTTTTGCCGTCAGCAGATAAATTCCCGCATAGATGACCGCAAAGGCCGCCACCGTCCCCACGGTGCACAGCAGGGTGATTTTTGTGTTGTAGAGGCCAAAGAGCGTCAGCAGCAGCGTCACCAGCCCAAAATCAAAGGCCACATGGACGACGGCCGCCAGGAGCGGCATGAAAAAGACCACCCGCACCTGCCCTTTGACAAAGCGCTCAATCTCCTTTTTTTCCAGCCCCACCTGCTGCATGATTTGGAATCTGCGCACGTCCTCATACCCTTCGGAAATCTGCTTGTAGTAGATGATGAGAACCGTGGCCATGACAAAAAGCAGCCCCAGAAAAACGCCCAGGAAGAAAAATCCGCCGTTGAGCGTATAAAAGTCATCGAGCCCCTCGGCCCTGCTGTCCACACTAAAGGACTGCCAGCTCCCCCACTCGGCAAACTGCTCCCCGCTCACGTCTCTCAAAAATTCGGCGCACTCGATTTCGGCCTGCTCATCTCCTGCGATGTTGAGCATCACCTTGAAGAGCATGCGGCTTGCCAGGTCGCCATAGGCGGCACTTTGGGCGCGGTAGAGGCTGTCGATGACCGTGTCGTCGGCAACCGCCACGCAGTAGCAGTCCGACCAGACCGAGCCCACCACGCCGGGGACCGAAAAGTCCGAGAGCTTTTCCCCGCGCACCACACGAAAGCTCATGCCGGGGCCAGGGTCCGCCCTCTCCCCCGAAAAATCAAACGTAAGAGTGTCTTCTTGCGGCAGGCTTTCCTTGCCCCACACCACAACCTCGTCGCGCGCCAGAGAGAGCTCCTCCCCGGTCAGCTTTTTGTATTCCTGTGCCGTCAAAAAGGTAAAGGACACCACAGGGAGCTCTTTGTCTTTTTTCGTGGTAAAGAGCTCCCCCTTGCGCCCTGCGGCAAAGCTCAGCGTGGTCACCGTGTACTCCTGCTCCACCTGCACCCCGTGCTCCTGCACCCTTTGAAGCGTCTGCCTGTACATGGCCTGCGGGTCAAAGGGGGGCTGCTGCTCCGGGTAGTAGTAGACGGCCGCCGCAATGTCTGTGGGATAGCGCTCCAAAATGGAGTCCTCGGTGCCAAGGAAAAGCGCCGTTGTGCCGGACACCATGACCAGCACCATGGTCGACAGGATGCAGATGTTGGCAAGGCCCACGGCGTTTCTCTTCATGCGGTAAAGCATTCCCGAAATCCCGATAAAGTGCTTTGTCTGATAGTAGTAGTTCTTGTTTTTGCGAAGCATCTTCAGCAGGGCGATGCTGACCGAGGTGAAGAGGCAGTAGGTCCCGACAATGACCAAAATTACGGCCACAGAGTAAAGCGTCAGCGCCTGCATGGCGTCGTCGGTGACGATGGCGATGAAGTATCCCGCTCCCAGGCAGACAATGCCGAGCAGGGTAAAAACAAAGCGCGCCCTGGGCTCTTTCTCCCCCGCGTTTTCAAAGCGCAGCATCTCCACGGGGTTCTGCCTGCGGATGCAAACCAGGTTCCACAGCAGGCACAGCGTGAGAATGGCGCCGAAGACCTCGGCTGTGGCAGCCATGCCGAAGCCGGAGACGTAAAACCCGTAGTAGACTTCAAACTTCATGGCGTGAAAGAGCAGCAGCGTCACCAGCTTTTGAAAAAGCATGCCAAAGACAAGGCCGCCGCCAATTCCCATCAGCGCGGTGTAGAGCATTTCAAAGCCCAAAATCCTGGCAATGTGGCGCTTTCCGAGGCCCAGCACATTGTAAAGCCCCAGCTCCTTTGT
Source organism: Candidatus Galloscillospira excrementipullorum (assembly GCA_018714125.1). Taxonomy (GTDB): domain Bacteria; phylum Bacillota; class Clostridia; order Oscillospirales; family Feifaniaceae; genus Galloscillospira; species Galloscillospira excrementipullorum. Next base: position 4,339 of record DVNV01000025.1, on the reverse strand, counting down.
GCGGCGCTTCATCAGAAAGCTGTTGGTATAAAACAGAAAAATAAAGGAAAACAGAGCCACCACAAAGGCGCCGATGCCGGTGAAGACCGACAGATAGGCATAGCGGGTCCTGTCTGGCAGGTCAGGCGCTGCCGCCATGGCAAGCAGGATATAAAAGGCGCCGGAACAGCCGATGATGCTCAGCAGGTAAGGCAGCCAGAACCTGAAATTCTGGCGAAGGCTCTGCCAGGCCAGCTTGGGATAGAGAAGGCGATTCATGCTCTCTCCCCCCTGCTGAGCAGCGTCAGCGTGTCAGAGATGCGGCGATACTGCTCCTGCACCCCCGCATCCGCACGATAGAGCTGATGGAAAATCTCGCCGTCCTTCATAAAAAGGGCCCGAAAGGCGTGGCTGGCCGCCTTGACCGAGTGGGTCACCATGAGAATGGTCTGCCCGGTGCGGTTGATTTCGTCAAAGAGCGAGAGCAAATCGTCGGAGGCCCGGGAGTCCAGCGCTCCCGTGGGCTCGTCGGCCAGCACGATTTTGGGCTGTGTAATCAGGGCGCGCGCCACGGCGGCACGCTGCTTTTGCCCGCCCGACACCTCATAGGGGTATTTGGAGAGAATGTCCTCAATGCCCAGCTTGCGGGCAATGGGAGCCAGCTTTTCATTCATCTGTTCATAGCGCTTGCCCGACAAAACAAGCGGCAAAAAAATGTTGTCGCGAATGGAAAAGGTGTCGAGCAAATTGAAGTCCTGAAACACAAAGCCCAGGTTTTCACGCCGGTAGGCCGCAAGCTCGCTCTCCCTGATTTCAGACATGCTGCGCCCCTCCAGCAGCACCTCCCCCTCGGTGGGGCGGTCGAGCGCCGCCAGAATGTTGAGCAGCGTGGTCTTTCCGGAGCCGGGCTCGCCCATAATGGCCACATATTCCCCCTGCTCCACCGAAAAATTTACGTTGGACAGGGCCTGCACCGATTGCCCGCCAAAGCGGGAGGTGTAAACTTTTTTTAAGCCGTGCACCTCAAGCAAAGACATCGTTTGTCTCCTCCTTTTTCCTGGTGCTTTCAGCATACCCTTTTTGCAGGCGTCCAGCCATTGCTTTTGCTTACAAAAAGGCGCCCAACCTTACAAAAGCGTAAGGTCGGACGGCCCGTTCATTCAAGCACCGGGGTGTCGGTATAAAAGTGCAGGCTCACCCGCGTGCCAAATCCCTGCCGGGAGTCGATGTCAATGCCGTGCCCCAGCCTTTGGAGCACCTGCTTTGTCAGATAGAGACCGATGCCGGAGGCACGCTTGTCAAGGCGTCCGTTCTCCCCCGTAAACCCCTTTTCGAAAATGCGGGGCAGGTCCCAAGGGGAAATGCCGATGCCATTGTCTTGCACAACGAGGCTGTTCCCCTGCTCAAAAATGCTGACACTGCCCCCCTGCGGGGTATATTTCACCGCGTTTGACAGAATTTGCTCCACACAAAAGCCAAGCCATTTTTCGTCGGTCAGCACGCACAGGGAGGGGGCAGAAAACTGCAGCGAAATCTTTTTCCGGATAAACATCGGGGCATATTTGTGCAGCGCCTGGCGCACAACCTCCCCCAAGTCGCACTGCTTAATGACATAATCGGTGCTCTCGCTGCCCATACGCAGATAGACCAGCACCATCTCCACATATCTCTCAATCTGGAAGAGCTGCGACTGCAGCTCCGCCTTTTGCGGCAGCTCCTCCTGCTGCAAAACGAGATTCATGGCCGCAATGGGGGTTTTGATTTGGTGCAGCCACATGGTGTAGTAGTCGAGCGCCTCCCTGCGCTCCCGGCGGCCGGCCTGCTCCAGCGCGCGGCACCGGGAAAGCAGCGTCTCGAGCAGCTCCCGATAGGCCCGCTCCACGGCCGTGCCCCCGCAGGGGATGTCCTGCACGTCAGGCTCGGCGCTCTCCCTTTGCCGCCGCAGGCTGCCCAGACGCCGCAAAAAGCAAAAGGCGTCCCAAAGGCTGAGCGCCGCCAGCCAGACGGCGCTCAGCAGTGCCGCATACAAAACGGCCTCTCCTGGCAGCTCATACAGCGAAAAGACCAGCCAAAAAATCAAGACGCAGCCCAAAAAAGCCGCCAGCACGCCCCGGCGTGCCCAAACATACGCCCCCATCCTGTTCATGCTATTCCACCATATACCCCAATCCTTTTTTGGTGACGATGAGATCCCGCACGCCCTTTGCCTCCAGCTTTCTGCGCAGCCTGGCAATGTTGACGGTCAGCGTGTTCTCGTCGACAAACAAATCGGTCTCCCAGAGGCGCTGCATGAGCGTTTCCCTGGCGACCACCCTGCCGCGCCTTTCAAAGAGCACCTGCAAAATACGGTATTCGTTTTTGCTCAGCTCCAGCTTTTCCCCGTGACAGGTGACGCTGGCATCCGAAAGATTCAAAATCACACCCCGGTGCTCCACCAGCGAGGCCCCGGCAGAGAAGTCGTAGGTCCGGCGCAGCAGCGCCTGCACCTTTGCCACCAAAACGTCAAAGTCAAAGGGCTTTGCCAGAAAATCGTCGCCCCCCATGTTGATGGCCATGACAAGGCTCATGTTGTCGCCGGCAGAAGACAAAAACAAAATGGGCACCGAGGAGAGCTTGCGAATTTCGGCGCACCAGTAAAACCCGTTGTAAAAGGGCAGGGAGATGTCCAGCAGCACAAGCTGGGGATTGTGGGCGGCAAATTCCCGGGTAACATGGGCAAAATCCGTCGCACAGACACAGTGATACCCCCACCCCTCCAGGTGCTTTGCCACGGCGCCGGCGATGGTCTCGTCGTCCTCCACAATCAGCAGTTTATACAACACGCTCTCCCTCCTTTGCTGCAAGGCCCGGTAAACGGCAAGGTGTTTTGCTTATCGGCCTTTTTCGGGCTGCGGCATTTCAAAATCGAGAAAGGCCCGCGAGCCGGTTGCCCCGCGCTGCCCCTGATATTTGCCCCGATAGGGAAACTGCGCCGCAGCGTCCATCCGGGCAAACACCAGCTGCCCCACCCTCTGCCCGGCCCGCAGCTCGATGGCGCACCGGTTGGCGTTGAATAGCTCCAGCGTGATTTCCCCTTCAAAGCCGGGGTCGACCCAGCCTGCATTCTGAATAAACAGCCCCATTCGGCCCAAGGAGCTGCGCCCCTCCACAAAGGCGGTCAGGTCGTCCGGCAGCGAGACGTACTCCAGCGTGGTCGCCAGAACAAACTGGCCTGGCAGCAGCAGGTAGCTTTGGGCGCGGATGGTCTTGTAGCAAATTTCCCTTTCCATCGAAATCACGCCACTTGCCAAATCCTCCACAATGCCAAAGGTGTCCCCCAGCCTCACATCCACGCTGGCCGGCTGGATTTGGCCGGGCGACAAGGGCTGCATGCGCAGCGTCCCCTGCTCAAGCAGCCTTCGAATGGTTTTGTCCGATAAAATCACGGCGCCGCACCCCCCGCGTTGTTGTCCACCGCCATTATACTTTTTTTGCCGCGTCAAGTAAAGCCTCTTGCCTCTTTGCCCCTCTTTTTGGAAAGGGCGCAAAAAAAGAAAGGCGGAAAAGGGAAAAATCCCCCTCCCGTCTTTCTTTTTTTGCGCCTTCTGCATTCTTTTTTGGAGGGTCAGCTTCTCTTTTTCCAGCTCAGCAGCAGCGCGGAATTGAGGATGACCGCCACCGAGCCCGCATTGTGTACCAGGGCGCCGAAAACGGGGTTTAACACCCCCGTGATGGCCAGGGCAATGGCCAGAAAATTGAGTCCCATCGAAAAAGTGAGGTTGAGGCGGATGGTGCCCATCATGCGCCGTGACAGCGCCACCAGGTGCGGCAGCTCGCGGACTTCGTCGTCCACCAGGGCGATGTCTGCCGCATCCACGGCGATGTCGCTGCCCACACCGCCCATGGCGATGCCGACCATCGCCCTCCTGAGGGCGGGCGCGTCGTTGACGCCGTCGCCCATCATGCAGACGGGGCGGCCGCTTTGCTGGTACTCGTCGATACAGCGCATCTTGTCTTCCGGCAGGCACCGGGCGTGCACCATGGAAATCCCCAGCCTTTGAGCGATGCTGTCCGCCGCATTCTGATTGTCTCCTGTCAGCAGCACGGGGTCTATCTCAAGCTCCTTGAGCTCTTTTATCATCCCGGCGCTCTCTTCCCTGAGCGTGTCCGACAGCGCAACGCAGCCGAGGTATTTTCCGTCGGCAGCCACATGGGTCAGCGTGCAGCCCCGGTGCAGCAAATCCTCAACCGGCTGCGAGAGGGGCACCTCGACCCCCTCCTCCTGCAGCAGCTCCCTGCTGCCCGCAAGAACCCTTTTGCCCAAGACCTCGGCGCACACGCCGCGCCCCGGAAGCATGGAAAAGCCAGACGCCTCAAGCAG
>DVNV01000024.1 GCA_018714125.1 Candidatus Galloscillospira excrementipullorum | reverse complement strand
TGTGCTCACGCCGCGCCTTGCCCCGGCCGATCCCGTTTTCTGCGGCGTTACTGCGGCAAAAACTCGTTGGTAAAGCACTCGTTTGCCGGCACATCAACCGTAATCAGGCCGGAGTCGAGCATGAAGTCGGTATAATTCGTCCAGACCTCTTCCTTCATGGTGCCCCAGGTCTCGCTGTCCTCCATATACTTGGTGGCCAGCAGCTCCTGCGACTGCACCAGCATCTCCAAATCATAGGTGGAAGCGGTCTCATGCAGAATGCCCGCCGCCTCCTCGGGGTTCTCAATGGCATAGCGGTAGCCCTTCTCGGTTGCGGCCAGGAAGGCGCGCACGGTTTCAGGCTCCTGCTCGATCATGGTCTCGCTGGCGATGAGGATGGGGGTGTAGTAGTCCAGGCGCTCGTCGAGGTCGCGCAGCTCAATGTAGTTGAGCTCCACGCCGTCGCGCGCTGCCGCAACGCCGTCCCACGCCTCAAACATCCAGATGAGGTCATACTGGTCGTCGTTGAGCCCGTGATAGGTCGCCGAATCCGACGTCACCATGGTCAGCTTGGAGAAATCGGCCCCGGCCTCTTCCATAACGGCACGGATGATAGCCTCCTCGGAAGGCGAGCCCCAGCCGGCATACACTTTTCCCTCAAAGTCCTTGACGCTGGTGATGTTCTTGTCGGCCGCCGAGGCAAAGCCGGAGGTGTTGTGCTGGATAAGCGCCGCAATGGCCTTGACGGGCAGGGGGTCTTCCGAGGCGCGGCCGTAGGTCACGTCCTCCTGATAGCTCACGCCGAAGTCGCCCTTTCCGGTGGCGATGAGCGTAGGCGTCACGCCGTCCGCCGGCTCAATGATGCTGACGTTGAGCCCCTGCTCCTCGTAATAGCCCAGCTTCTGGGCCACATACATGCCGGTGTGGTTGGTGTTGACGGTGTAGTCCAAAATGACGGTGACGTCACGCAGCTGGTCGGTCCCCTCCTGCTGACCGTCTTCCTGGCCGTTTTGCTGGCCGTCTTCCTGGACATCTTCTCCCTCGTCGGCGCAGCCCGCAAGAGGCAGCATGACAAGCGTCAGCGCCATGAGCAGCGCAAGCAGTTTTTTGCCGTGTTTCATGTGTCGTTCTCCTTTTCGTCAGGTGTTTTTTATGGGGGTATTTTTTTGTGTTTTCCCGTGTGCTGCAGGTCAGGTGTGCTTTCTGCGTCTGCGCTCATGGGGCATGCTCCAGTAAGCGAGCAGCTTGACCAGCCCGTTCATGAGCAGCGACAGTGCAATCACCACCAGCACACAGGCAAAAACCTTGTCGAGCATATATCCGTTTTTCACGCGAAGCATGTAGTATCCCAGCCCCTTGTCGCTGGCCAGCCACTCTCCGACCACGGCGCCCGAAATGCTGTAGGTCGCGGCCACCTTGAGCCCCGAAAACAGGGTGGGCGCCGCCGCCGGAAGCTTGACAAAGGTATATTCCTGCAGACGGCTTGCCCCAAAGGCCCGGATGAGGTTGATCTGGTTTTGGTCGACCTGCTCCATTCCGTCGGCAAAGCTGACCACGATGGGGAAAAAGCACATGAGCACCACCGTGAGCACCTTGGGCGCCAGCCCAAAGCCCAGATAGATGATGAAGATGGGGGCCAGCACGATGACCGGCACCGTCTGGCTGACCACCAGCAGAGGGTAAATGGCCGTCTTAAAGGGACGGCAGGCGTCCATCAACACGGCCAGCAAAATGCCCGCCGCCGCCGCGATGAGCAGGCCGATCAGTGTCTCTCCCACCGTGACAACACTGTGCGAAAGCAGCGCCTCACGTTCCTCAAACAGCGCAGCCAGCACACGGCTGGGCGCCGGCAGCACATAAAGCGGCGTATCGCTCAGGCGAACGCCCAGCTCCCACAGTGCCACCAGCGACGCCATCAATGCCGCCGGAAGCGCAATCCGACCTTTCATTGCGTGCCTTCCCCTCCTTTCGCCTTGGGATTTGCGGCCTGCAAAAAAGAGCTTTTCTCAAAAATCCCTTGAGAAAAGCTCCTCCGTCTGACCCGATGCTCACTTCTTACGATGGAATGACCCATGTCAAGTTCAAAGGGTTTCTCTCAGCCCTGGCACTGCGCGAGGGCACCCCTGGATGCAAATTCAATTGTGCCGCAATTTTTTTACATCACAATCCTATCTCAAATTTGCGCCGATGTCAAGGCCTGTCGTGCATTTCCCGGCAGGCTTTCCCTGCAAGCACCCTGCAGCGCCATATCCTGAAAACCGGAAAACCTGCCGCCCGTGCCGCAAAATGCCCCCCGCATTTTTTTGCTCCATGCCCGGCGTCACACTCTCCGGCCACCCCTCACAAGGCTGAAGTTTCTGCCCTCCATCTGCAGCCTTTCCCCGCAAAAAGGAGCTTTTGCGGCAGGCAGGCAAACGCCCTTTTTCTCCAAATACGGCAAAAAAGGAGCGGCGTCCCTTCAGCCGAAGGGACGCCACCCTTTTTGTCTGTTTTCTGTGTGCCTTTGTGCAAAAGAGAAATCGGCCTTGCAGGGGAGCCGCCTTCCCAAAAACACAGGCCCCTTAAAACACCTGGCAGAACACCTCGCCCAGTGCGGCGATGCCCTTTTCAATCTCCTCCATGGAGCGGCCGGAGAAATTCATGCGGCAGGTATTTTTGTGCGGTGCATGGCAGTAGAAGGCCTCGCCCGGCATGTAGACCGTTTTGGCCCTGGGAATGACAAGCTCGCGCAGCATGCGCCCGGCATCCACCTTCTCCGGGAAGGTGAGCCACAGGAAGAGGCCGCCTTCGGGATTGGTGTGGGTAATCCCCTTGGGGAAGTGGCGCTGCATGGCATCAATCATGCAGTCCTTCTTTTCCTTATAGACCCTGCGGATTTCCCGGATGTGGCCGTCAAAATCGGCTGCCTCAAGATAGGCGTCCACAGCGTACATGGCAATGGAGCTGCACTGCATGTCGGCCGCGGTGCGCAGCGTGGTCAGGCGGGAGACAATCTCCTTTTCTGCCACCGCCCAGCCAAGACGCAGGCCGGGGCACAGCGTTTTGGAGAAGGTGCCCAGCAGGATTACGCGCCCTTGCGTGTCAAAGCTCTTGATGGAGGGCATCTCCTGATTGTCAAAGCGAAGCTCGCGGTAGGGATTGTCCTCAAGCACCAGCACGTCATACTGGTTGGCAAGCTCCACAATGCGGCGGCGGCGCTCCACCGACATCGACACGCCGGTGGGGTTTTGGAAATCGGGAATCACATAAATCATCTTGGCCTCGGGATGCTCCTTGAGCGCCTTTTCCAGCAGCTCAATGTTCATGCCCTCGTCGTCGATGTCAATGCTCACATAGTTGACGTCGCGCACGTCAAAGGGACCCATGGCGCCCATATAGGTGGGGTTTTCACACAGGATGGTGTCACCCCTGTCGAGGAACAGGGCCGCAACCAGGTCGATTCCCTGCGTGCCGCCCTGCGTGAGCAGCACATTGTCCAGGGAGCATTTCACGCCGGCGCGCGCCATGCGCTCACAGACTTTCTCGCGAAGAGAAGGCAGTCCCTCCGGCGTGGAATACTGCAGCGCCTGTGCTCCTTTTTCTGCCAGTGCCCGGTCAAAGGCTGCTCGCAACTCCTCCACGGGGAAGATAGTTGCATCCGGCATGCCGCCTGCAAAAGAGATGAGCGTGGGGTCTGCGCTGAAGTGCAGCATCTCGGCGACGGGAGAGGGCTTGACATAGTCCATCAGGCTGGAGTAACGATAATTCATAACTGACCTCCATCATTCGAAAGGGTGTTTTGCCGGGATTCCCCCGGCCTTACTCATTTTTTTAGTTTATCTTTATTATATCGCCCATCGTCTCAAAACGAAAGAGGCTTTTTCTCTTGTCATTGCTGATATTTTTAGGTATTTCATCAAAAATTTTGGGCACAATAACCATCACAACACCAAAAGGAGGCCTATTTCTATGAAAGCCGTCGTTGACCAAGCGGGCTGCATCGGCTGCGGACTTTGCGTCGGCACCTGCCCGGACATCTTCCATTTCAACCAAAACGACAAGGCCGAAGCCTCGGATACTCCCATCCCCGAGCAGCAGACCGCAAAGGCTCAGCAGGCACGCGACGACTGTCCCGTGCACGTCATTGACATCCGTTGAGACCGCCCCCTTTGAGGCGGCACCCGCACGGCAGGGGCTGCGCGGGCGAGGAAAACGACCTC
>DVNV01000023.1 GCA_018714125.1 Candidatus Galloscillospira excrementipullorum | reverse complement strand
CGGGCACCGAGGTGTAGATGAGCGGCAGCTCCACGTTTTCGTAGACGTCGAGCTTTGCAATGAGGTTGTACTGCTGAAAGACAAAGCCCAGCATTTTGCCCCGGATGTCGGCCAGCTCGTCGTCGTCAAAGCCCGAGATTTCCTGTCCGTTGAGGAAATATTCCCCCAGCGTGGGGACGTCAAGCGCGCCGATGATGTTCATACAGGTCGACTTGCCCGAGCCCGACTGCCCCACAATGGCCACAAATTCACCCTTCTGAATTTGAAACGAGACGTCGTTGACCGCGCGAATCTGGGAATCGCCCATCTCGTAAATTTTTGAAATGTGGGAAAATTCAATGAGGGGATGCTGCCTCTCCTGCATGGGATTCACCTCCTTTAGAAGCCGCCCGGGCCGCCCTGAGGGCGTCCGCCGGACATGTCGCCTGACGGCATCCCGGCAGGCATCCCGGCCCCCATGCCCATGCCGCCCATGCCCATGCCGCTTTGCGTGCTCTCCGAGCCGCTCTGGGCACTGGTGCTGACATAGACCTGCGCGCCTTCTTCCAGCCCGGCTGTGATTTCCACATATTCCCCGTCGGTCAGGCCGCTCTCCACCTTGAGCCAGACATATCCTTGCGGCTCGGTGCCAAGCGTCACAATCTCGCCCGGCTGGGCCGAGGCTGCCGCGCCCTCCTCTTGCGCCTGCTGCGCCCCGATTTGCTGTGCATATTCCTGCGTCACCAGCACCAGGTCGCCCCGGCTGAGGGCCGCCACCGGGATGCGCACGGTGTCTGTCACCTCTTCGGTGATGATTTCGGCCGTGACGTTCATGCCGGGCAGCAGGCCCTCATATTCCTCAATGACCACCTCGACGGGATAGGTCGTGACGCCCGAAGACGAAGTGCCGATGATGCCGATGGAGGTGATCACGCCGTCAAAGCTCTTGCCCTCAACGGCATCGGCCGTGACAACCACGCGCTGCCCCTCCGAGAGCTCCTGTACGTCGAGCTCGTCAATCTGCATGGTGAAGGTCAGGCTGCTCATGTCGGCCACGACGGCAAGCGAAGTTTTGTTGCTGTCGAGCGTGTCGCCGGCCTTGTAGTCCTTTTGAATGACGGTCCCTCTGATGGGGGCGGTGATGTTGTAGTCGTTGAGAGCGTCATAGCTGTCGGCCAGCGAGATTTCGGCGTTTTCCAGCGACAGGGCCGACGACTGGCTGCTCACCAGCAGCGAGGAGTTTTCCAGCGTGAAGAGCAGCTCCCCCTGCTCCACCGCGTCGCCCTGCCGCAGGGAGAGCCCAGTCACGGTGCCCGAGGCGCCTGCCGTAACTTCGACCGAGTCGGCATAGGAGGCCTGCCCCGCCTGGGCGCAGGCAACGCTTCCCGCCACCGCCGTGACGCTCACGCCCTCGCTCAGCACGCCGGGGTTGTCAAACTCGATGGTCACATATCCCACCATGTTGCCAAGCTCGGTGACGGTGGAGCCGCTTGTCTTCGCCGTGACAATGCCCGCCAGCTGGTCTCCGCTCTCCTCAAGGTATACCGTGGCCTGCTGCCCCACGCCGATGCCGGGGACGTCGGCGCTGTGGAAGGGCAGCGTGACCTCCATGCGCGACGTGTCGACAATGTCAGCCAGCAGGGCGCCATTGTTCACGCTGTCCCCCTCCTGCACATACAGGTTGGAAATGACGCCGCCGATGGGGGCGCGCACGGTCAGCGCCGCAATGGATTCCTGCTCCTGCTGGTAGGAAAGCTGCTGCTGCTCCAGCTGAATCCGGGCCTTCTTGATACTGTTTTCCGCCGAGGAGGAGTCGATGACATACAGCAGGTCCCCGGCCTCCACCTGGGCGCCCAGCGTCACATAGTCTTCGAGGATGTCTCCCGACACCAGGGAGGAGACGTCATACTGCTCGATGGGCTGCACCGTGCCCGAGCCCGACACCGACACCGCAATGTCTCCGCGCTGTGCCTGCACGGCGGTCAGCGTGGTCTCCCCTGTCTGCTCCGTACCCCGGCCAAAGCCCAGCTTGACACCCACCAGGACGAGCAGCACGACCACGGCTGCCGCATAGAGCAGCTTCCTGCGCACCGCACGCCCCCCCTTGCCGTTCTTTTTCGGCGGCAGGCCAGACTCCTGCTGCCCCTGCCCTGCCGCAGGCGCCGCCCCGGCGTCTTGGTTTCTCTCCTGCTGCTTTTCGCCGGCATTTTTCTGCCCAGGCAGTGTTTCTTGCTGCTGTCCGCCGGCCTCAGGTCCCTTTCGGCCGGTCTCGGGCGCCCCGTCGGGCAGCATCATTTCCTGCTGTTCCTTCACGGCTTTCGCACCTCCCATACGGCAGCCCTTTTCCGCCGCGCGGAAAATTCTGCCGGAACTGTTCTGCCTTCAAGGTATCAGCCTTTTTTGTGCAAATGATGTCTGCAAGGGGGCGGGGCGGGGAATTTCGGGCGAAGGGTTTTTGAAATTCAGGCCGGCGCTGCGCGGGAGGAATAAGGGGACCGGCCCTCCCCATATACATCAAAAAAGGCCCTGCCCTCCCCACAGGGCATTTGAGCCGTTTGTGCAGAAAGGAGCTGCCGCAGGACATGCAGGAACAACGCAAAAAAAGAGGGGCCATCCTGCTGGCAGGGCTTTTGGCTGTGTCGCTGCTGCGGGGCGCGCCGGCCGCCCGCCCTGCCCAGGGCTCCCTGTCGGTGGAGCTGCCCATCCTGATGTACCACCATCTGCTTCGGGAGAGCGCGCGCCACGGAAAATACGTCATCTCCCCCGACGACTTTGCCGCAGACCTCGACTGGCTGCTGTCACAGGGCTATGAGACCGTTACCGTGGCGCAGCTCATCGGCTGGGTCAACGGCACGGGCAGCCTGCCCGAAAAGCCGGTCATGATCACCTTCGACGACGCATACGAGAGCTTTTACGAGTACGCCTTCCCCATTTTGCAGCAGCGAAACTGCAAGGCGGTGCTCGGCGTGGTCGGGCGCTACGCCGACGAATACACCGCCTCCGAAGACCACCACATCAACTACTCCTACTGCACCTGGACACAGCTTGACGAGATGGTGCAAAGCGGCCTGGTGGAGCTTCAAAACCACTCCTACGACCTGCACACCTACGAGGGGGAGAAAAAAGGCTCCATGAAGGTCTCGGGGGAAGCGGTCGGCGACTATGAGCAGCGTCTTCGCGGCGACGTCGGGCGCATGCAGTCGCTGTGCGAATACTGGTGCGGCGTCACGCCCACGGCCTTTGTCTACCCCTTTGGCAGCGTCAGCGCGGAGGCGCTTCCCGTGCTGAAGGACATGGGCTTTCAGGCTGCGCTGACCTGCCTGGAGCAGGTCAACTACCTCACAGGGGATGCCGGCCAGCTCTTTTCGCTGGGCCGATTCAACCGTCCCGACGGAACCAGCGCGCAGCAGATTCTTCAGTCTCAATAAGAAGACACCCCTTCCCCGGCTCCTTTCCGGCCTGCCGCGCCCCGGAAAGGGCGCCCCTTCAAAAAGGGGGAATACTCCCTGCCGGCCGGGCTGCGGCAACTTTTCCCCCTTTTTTGACTCCCCTCAGACGGCAAAAAGGGCAGAACACCGAAAGAGTGTTCTGCCCTTTTTTTGCAGCGCGATTTCTTTTATAACGGTTGTAAGGGGCCTCCCCTCGGGCCGGCTCAGTTGTGCACCAGATACAGCGCATAGCCTGCGGCAGCCTCGACCACATAGCAGTCGACCGCATCCCCCTGCACATGCTCAAGATACTCCCCGGGCGGCACTGCGACATACACCACCACCGTCACCTGTGAGGGGTCTTTGATATATTCCGTGGGAAGCAGCGACTGCCACTCTGTCAGCGTATGCTTGGCGGAGGCATAGGTCCTCCAGGCCCCCTGCCCGGCAAACAGGTCATTTTCAGCGACAGGAGAAGTCCTGTCGCTGTCGCCATTCCCGGGAATGGCGACATTTTCACTCTCCTGCCCCGATTCCGGCTCCTGCGGAGAGGACAGGGTAACGCCCTGTCCTCCTTCAGGCTGCATATCCCCATAGCTCCTGTCCTGATTCTGGGCGTCTGCCTGACTTGGCATGAGGAATGCGCTTGAAATGGTCCCCGTCTGCGAAGCGGCGTTGGGCGCCGGGGACCCGCCGTTGCTTTGCATCTGGCCCTCCTCTGCCGTCTCCGACTGCATTGCCTGCATCGGCAGCCCCGACCGGATTGCCCGCAGCGCCGCCGGCGAGAGCACGACAACGGCAAGCGCCGCCGCGAACGCAGCCAGCGTCCTGCGGCGCTTCCACCAGGGCAGTCTGCGCACAACGGGCTGCTTTTGTGCCCTCACCTCAAGCATAATGCGGTCGGCCAGTCCGGGCGGAGGCTCTTCCATGGCGTCCCGCATCAGCCACCAGAGCTGAAACTGCCATCCATAGCGCTCGTTGCATGTTCTGCAGCCACTCATGTGCTGCCACATCTCCCGAAGTTTGTCAGGCGTGTGCCAATCGAGGGGGAGTTCCATGCCCCGTTTAACGTCCTCGCAGGTCATGCCTGCCGCACCTCCTTTCGCGCCCCATTGTCTTTTTCTTTGGTCGCGCGTTCCTCAAAAAAGTTCCCCTCCAGCAAAAGCTGCCGAAGCCGGGCCCTTGCTCTGTTGATGCGGCTTTTCACCGTGCCCTCGGTCAGCCCCATGACCTTGGCGATGTCCTGATAGGACATGCCGTCGAGCTCCCGGAGTAAAATCACGGTGCGGTGGTGCTCGGGCAGCGCGTCAATCGCCGCCCGGATGGCCTGCCTGCGCTCCCTGCTCTCCAGAAGCTCCACCGGCAGAGGGCCGGGGTCGGGCAGGGCGAGCTCAAACTCCTCCCCCTCCTCGTTTTCGGCCGACAGGCTCACGGTGGGCGCCTCCCGGCGCCGCAGCGCGTCAATGGCCGTATTGGCCGCAACCCTGTAAATGTATGTGGAGAAGCTGCTCTCGCCCCGAAAGGACGACAGCCCGCGAAAAATCTTGAGAAAAACCTCCTGCGAGAGATCCTCTGCCTGAACACTGTCCCCCGTCAGACGCAGCACGGTATTATAGACCTTTTTCTGATAGCGCAGCACCAAAGCCTCGAAGGCGTTGACGTCGCCGCCGAGTACAGCCTGTACGATTTCGGCGTCGCTTCTCATGTCCTGCATGGTCTTATCCTTTCTGCATCGATATGGCCTCGTCTACCAGCATATCGAGCTCCTGTATCGTCGAAAGCCGATTGCATTTTTCCCGAAGGGACGATGCCCCGCGCATGCCCTTGAGGTACCACCCCATGTGGCTGCGTGCCTCCAGCATGCCGATGCGCTCCCCCTTGAGCCCGGCCAGCTCATGGATGTGCTGCCGCGCCGTCTCCAGGCGCCGCCCGGGCGGTGGCGGCGGCACGGCGGGCATGCCAAGCAGAGCAGCCCTTATCTGCTCAAACAAAAAGGGGTTGCCCAGCGCCGCCCGGCCCACCATCAGCCCGTCGGCCCCTGTCTGCTCCAGGGCCGCCAGCGCCGCCGAGGGGCTGTCGATGTCCCCGTTGGCAAACACGGGGATGCTCACGGCCCGCTTGACGCGCGCAATGACACCCCAGTCCGCCGACGGCGCATAAAACTGCTCGCGCATGCGCCCGTGCACCGCAACGGCCGACGCCCCGCCCTGCTGCGCCGCCTGCGCGCATTCGGCCGCGTTTTCCACGCCGCCGATGCCCGCGCGCAGCTTGACCGTGACCGGCAGCTCCACCGCCTGCGTCACGGCCTGCACAATGCGGAAAATGAGCTCCGGGTCGCGCATCAGCGCGCTCCCGTCCCCACTGGAAACCACCTTGTGCACCGGACAGCCCATGTTCAGGTCAATCCAGTCGGGCGAAAAAGCGCAGACGATTTGCGCCGCCTGCGCCAGTGTGTGAGGCTCATGCCCGAAGAGCTGAATGCCGGTCGGCCGCTCCAAATCGTCAATTTCGCACAGTTTGCGGCTTTTCCTGTCGCCAAAGCACAGCGCCTTGGCGCTGACCATCTCGCTGACGGCACCGTCCGCCCCGAAGCTGCGGCAAATGCGGCGAAACACCAGGTCGGTGACGCCTGCCATGGGCGCCAGCAAAACGGGCGCCCGTCCCATTGAAAAAAGCAACGCTTTCATGTCTTTCCTTGTCATATTTGATATCATATCACACCCCAAAGCCAATGGCAATGCCATGGGAAATTTGCCTTTTTTCGAAACATCTTCCTGAACCTGCGGCGTATAAAGCCCCGTTATCGAACCACAATACCCTTGCAGTGTTTTTTGCAAAAATTTTCGTCGGCAGGGAGGGGCTGCAGCATGATACGGGGACTCAACAAGCAGGTGATTGTCGTGCGCGACACGGGCAGCGATTACTTTGAAGAGGCCATTTTTATCGTCGACCCCTCCGTGCGTGCGGCAGACGCCGACCTGGCGGCCGAGGCCCACAGGCTGATTGCCGCCAGCGCCGGCAAAACACCCAAAAAGCATCGAAAGCGCGTCAAATGGCTCATTCCGGCCGCCCTTCTCGGCGGCGCCCTTCTTCTCTCTTTAGGGTATCTTTTGGCACAAATTCTTTGATTTTGACGGTATTTTCAGAGGCCGTTTCTGAATAGCATACAAATGTCCGCGTCTCAAATCCGCCCTTTTTGGGCGGTTTTTTTATTGCATTGCGGCGGCTTTTATGGTATCCTGAAACTAATTTAGGGCTTTTTCACAAAAATACCCTGATTTTTTTGCGTATTTTACCAACTTTCTGTAACTTCAACACCTAGGAGGAATGAGACATGCCCCCCCTTAACGCCCCACGCGCCATGAAATCCATGGATGGCAACACGGCGGCCGCCCATGTGGCCTACGCCTTTACGGAAGTGGCGGCCATCTTCCCCATCACCCCCTCTTCGGTCATGGCCGAGCTGGTGGATGACTGGTCGGCTTCGGGCCGCAAGAATCTCTTTGGCCAGCAGGTCAAGGTGGCCGAGATGCAGTCGGAGGGTGGCGCCGCCGGCGCGGTCCACGGCTCGCTGACGGCAGGCGCCCTGACCACGACCTTCACCGCCTCGCAGGGCCTGCTGCTGATGGTGCCCAACCTCTACAAGATGGCCGGCGAGCTGCTGCCCGCCGTGATTCACTGCTCGGCGCGCGCGCTGGCGGGTCACGCCCTCTCCATTTTCGGCGACCATCAGGACGTCATGGCCTGCCGTCAGACCGGCTTTGCGCTGCTGGCTTCCACCAACCCGCAGGAGGTCATGGACCTTGGCGCAGTGGCCCACCTTTCGGCCATTGAGGGCCGCGTGCCCTTCCTGCACTTCTTTGACGGCTTCCGCACCTCCCACGAAATCCAGAAGGTGGCCGTGTGGAGCGACGAGCAGCTCGACAGCATGCTCAACCGTCAGGCGGTGGCCGACTACCGTGCCCGCTCGCTCAACCCCGAGCATCCGGTGCTGCGCGGCTCTGCCCAAAACCCCGACATCTTCTTCCAGGCCAAGGAGGCCGCCAATCCCTACTACGAGAAGCTCCCCGCCGTCGTGGAAGACGCCATGCGCCGCGTCAACGAGCTGACCGGCTCGGACTACCGCCTGTTCAACTACTACGGGCACCCCGAGGCCGAGCGCGTCATCGTGGCCATGGGCTCGGTGTGCGACGCCACCGAGGAAGTGGTGGACTACCTGATGCAAAAGGGCGAGAAGGTCGGCCTGCTCAAGGTCCGCCTCTACCGTCCCTTCGCCATCGACCGCTTTGTCGATGCCCTGCCCGCCAGCGTCAAGCGCATTGCCGTGCTCGACCGCTGCAAGGAGCCCGGCTCGCTGGGTGAGCCCCTGTATCTCGACGTCGTCACGGCGCTGGCCCAGTCCGGCCGCAGCGTGGACGTCGTGGTGGGCGGCCGCTACGGCCTCGGCTCCAAGGACGTTCCCCCCTCCTGCATCTTCGCCGTGTTTGAGAACCTCTCTCAGAAGGCTCCCAAAAACCGCTTCACGGTGGGCATTGAGGACGACGTCACCGGCCACTCCCTGACCCGTCTGCCCGCGCCCGACACCTCGCCTGCCGGCACCGTCTCCTGCAAGTTCTGGGGACTGGGCTCCGACGGCACCGTGGGCGCCAACAAGAACACCATCAAAATCATCGGCGACGGCACCGACCTCAACGTCCAGGCCTATTTCGCCTACGACTCCAAGAAGTCGGGCGGCGTCACGGTGTCGCACCTTCGTTTTGGCAAGCAGCCCATCAAGTCGACCTACTTTATCGACAAGGCCGACTTCGTGGCCTGCCACAACGCCTCCTACCTCACCAAGTACAACATGACGGGCGACCTCAAGGAGGGCGGCACCTTCCTGCTCAACACCTCCGCCACCCCCGAGACCATTGAAAACGAGCTGCCCGCCTCGGTCAAGCGCGACCTGGCACAAAAGCACTGCCGCCTTTACATCATCGACGGTGTCGACATCGCCCGCGAAGTCGGCATGGGCGGCCGTATCAACACCATTCTCCAGGCAGCCTTCTTCAAGCTGACCGGCATCATCCCCCTGGAAGAGGCCGTTGCCAAGATGAAGGACGCCGCCACCAAGACCTACGGCTCCAAGGGCGAGGCCGTTGTGGCGCGCAACCACGCCGCCATTGACAGAGGCCTTTCGGGCGTTGTGGAAGTGCCGGTGCCCGAGTCCTGGAAGGACGCTTCGGACGATGCGGCGCCCGCCGTCATCGAGGGCCAGGACGAGCTGCACAAGTTTGTGCGCGAGGTCATGGTGCCCATGAACGCCCAAAACGGCGACAGCCTGCCGGTGTCTGCCTTTGCCGACAGAGCCGACGGCACCTTCCCGCTTGGCACCTCCGCTTTCGAAAAGCGCGGCATCGCCGTCGACGTGCCCATGTGGAAGCCCGACCAGTGCATCCAGTGCAACCTGTGCTCGCTGGTCTGCCCGCACGCCGCCATCCGCCCCGTCGCCATGACGCAGCAGGAGGCCGACGCCGCACCCGCCAGCCTGAAGAGCGTCCCCATGACCGGAAAGGACTGCAAGGATCTGCGCTTTGCCGTCACCATCTCTCCGCTTGACTGCACCGGCTGCGGCAGCTGCGTCACCGTCTGCCCCGCCAAGGAGAAGGCGCTTGTCATGGCGCCGCTTGCCGAGCGCATGGACGACCAGGAGGGCTTTGACTACGCCGTGAGCAAGGTGGAGGAAAAGACCCTGCCCTTTGCCGCCGACACCGTCAAGGGCTCGCAGTTCAAGACCCCGCTTCTCGAATTCTCGGGCG
Source organism: Candidatus Galloscillospira excrementipullorum (assembly GCA_018714125.1). Classification (GTDB taxonomy): domain Bacteria; phylum Bacillota; class Clostridia; order Oscillospirales; family Feifaniaceae; genus Galloscillospira; species Galloscillospira excrementipullorum. Next base: position 22,026 of record DVNV01000023.1, on the reverse strand, counting down.
CCTGCGCCGGCTGCGGCGAGACCCCCTATGCCAAGCTGGTCACGCAGCTCTACGGCGACCGTATGTTTGTGGCCAATGCCACCGGCTGCTCCTCCATCTGGGGCGGCTCCGCTCCCTCGGTGCCCTATGCCAAGAACAAGCAGGGCAGAGGTCCCGCCTGGGCCAACTCCCTGTTTGAGGACAACGCCGAATACGGCTACGGCATGGCGCTTGCCGTGAACCAGCGCCGTCAGAAGCTCATTGACGACTGCACCAAGTTTGCCGAGTCTCTGGAAGAGGGCAAAAAGCGCGGCAACGCCCTGTGGGTTGCCCAGGCAGAAGCCTGCGCGCGCTGGCTGGAAGTCAAGGACGATCCCGAGCTCTCGCGTGAGGCGGGCGCCGCGGTGGTCAAGGCCATGGAAGACGCCGTTGACTGTCCTTCTCCCCTCAAGCCCTCCATTCTGGCCAACGCGGACCTGCTGCCCCGCCAGGTTGTCTGGATCTTCGGCGGCGACGGCTGGGCCTACGACATCGGCTTTGGCGGCCTTGACCACGTCCTCGCCTCGGGCGACGACGTCAACGTGCTGGTCTTCGACACCGAGGTCTATTCCAACACCGGCGGCCAGTCCTCCAAGGCGACGCCCACCGGCTCTGTGGCGCAGTTTGCCGCAGCCGGAAAGACCACCGGCAAGAAGGACCTGCCCGGCATCGCCATGAGCTACGGCAACGTGTATGTGGCCTCCATCTGCCTGGGTGCCGACTACGCCGGTGCCGTGCGCGCCATTGCCGAGGCCGGCAGCTACAAGGGCCCCTCCCTCATCGTGGCCTATGCCCCCTGCATCAACCACGGCATCAAGGCCGGCATGGGAGCGGCGCAGGCCGAGTCCAAGGCCGCCGTGGCCGCAGGCTACTGGTTCAATTTCCGCTATGATCCCCGCCGCAAGCAGCGCGGAGAAAACCCCTTCCTGCTCGATTCTCCCGCTCCTTCGGTTGCCTACGGCGACTTCCTGCAAAACGAGGTGCGCTACACCTCGCTGGAGCTCTCCTTCCCCGATCGTGCCAAGGTCCTCTTTGCCGACGCGGCGCGTCAGGCCAAAGAGCGGTATGAGGCGCTGGCCAAGAGAGCTGCCGAAAAATAACATCGCTTAAAAAAGTGCCCCTTTTTAAGAGACCCGAAAAAAAGCCCCGGGGTGCGGCGTCCGCCGCACCCCGGGGCTTTTTTGACAGGTTTTTTGCGGCATCCCGCCGCCCGTTGCCCTTTCTTTTCCCCATGCACGCTTTGCCCATCAGGTGCCATCCGCCTTCCGGGTGCTCCGGCCTTCCCCCGGCGCTGCGGGCCCGGTTTTGGCCCCTTGCAGAAAGCGGCAGCCGCCGTAAAGACCGCGCCCCCAAAAAGCTGCGCTTTTTGGGGGCGCGCCCGCCCGCTGGGTTCCCCGGCGGGCGGGCAGTATCTCCTCTTCCCCCTGCCCGGCTTTTCCGGCAGGAGAGGCGTTCTCAGTAGCCCAGGGCCTCGTTGACCAAAATGACGGTCACGCGCTGCTTGTCGCCCTGCGAGCCCATGATGGTGGCCTTGCGGCAGATTTTCCCGAGCGAATCACAGTTCATGCAGCGCCCGGTGGCGGCGCAGGGCGTCGACAGCCCAAGGCGCAGTGCGTTGGCGGGGGCGGCCACCTCGCGGATGCGGGCGAAGGCCGCCGGGACGTCTGCCACCAGCTTGTTCATGCCCGCAATGACAATCACGCGCTTTGGCCCAAAGAGCATGGCCGCCACACGGTTGCCGTTTCCGTCCATGTTGACCAGCTCGCCCGCCTCGGTCACCGCGTTGGTCGAGGTGAGGTAGACGTCGTCGGTGAAGGCTCCCCGGAAAATGTCGGCCGTCTGCTCGGGCGTCAGCCCCGGGGCGTAGCGGTCGTGAAACTGGCAGCCGCAGCCGCGCAGCCAGTCGATGACACCGCACTCAAACAGCGTCATGGAGCCGCCCACCGAAACGGTCTCCCCCTTGCGAATGAGCTTTTCCGGAGCGGGAATGACCTGCTCCTTGCTGTCAAGACAGACAACGTTGAAGTTGTTGCCCTCCAGCGCCTTTGCCAGGCGCTGCATGCGCAGCGCGCCGGCCGCCGTTGTGTTCTTGTCCATATGTTCCACTCCTTTATGAGGTTTTTTCTCTCAACGAGGCTTCCCCCTGCGGCTTTTGACGGCGCACGCCTCCCGTCCGTGCAGGCCCGGCCTCAGGACTGCCCAGGCAGGTCTATGGAGGACACCGCATCGTCAAGCAGCTCTCGCGCCTGCTGCTCGGGCAGCTGCTCCACGCTGCGCAGCTTGCGTGCGATGACGTTGGTGCGCGTCCCCACCAGCCGCTCGAGCTCGCTGTCGGCCTGGGAGAGGCGCTGCCGCGCCTTGGCCAGCACCTCCCCGAACTTGTCGAACTCGGTGCGTACGGCGCCCAGCAGCGTCCAGACCTCCGCCGAGCGGCGCTCGATGGCCAGCGTGCGAAAACCCATCTGAAGGCTGTTGAGCAGCGCCCCCATGGTGGTGGGCCCCGCAATGGAAACGCGGTATTTCCTCTGCAGCGTCTCCACGGCGCCCAGCCGCACAACCTCGGCATACAGCGCCTCGGTGGGCAAAAACAGGATGGCAAAGTCGGTGGTGTCGGGCGGGCTGACGTATTTGTCGCGGATGTCCTTTGCAAAGCTGTCCAGCCGGCGCAGCAGGGCCGCCGACGCGGTCTCCACCGCCTTCCGGTCGCCGCTTTCGGCCGCCGTCACCAGCTCGCCGTAAGCGTCAAGGGGAAATTTTGCGTCAATGGGCAGCCACACCGGGCTTCCCTCCCCCGGCAGGCGGATGGCAAATTCCACCGGCTCGCGCCCGCCCGGCTTGGTCACCACATTGCAGGCATACTGCTCGGGCGTGAGAAGCTGCTCCAAAATGGCGCCGAGCTGAACCTCACCCCAGATGCCGCGCGTTTTGACGTTGGTCAGCACGCGCTTGAGGTCGCCCACGCCCACCGCCAGCGTCTGCATCTCGCCAAGGCCCTTGTAGACCTGCTCGAGCTGGCTGGAGACGGTGGCAAACGAGCGCCCCAGACGCTCTTCCAGCGTCTTTTGCAGCTTCTCGTCCACCGTGGCGCGCATCTTCTCAAGCTGGGCCGTGTTGTCCTCCCGCAGCGCGGCAAGCTGGGTGGAGACGGTGGTGCGGATGCCCTGAAGCTGCTGCTCGTTTTGCAGGGAAAAGGCCTTGAGATGCTCTTCCATGGTGCGAAGCTGCGCCGTGAGCGCCTGCTGCAGCGCCGCCTGTCCCGCCGTGCTCTGTCCGGCAAAGTCGCGCAGGTGCTGGTCCTGGCGCTCCCAGGCCTGCTGCTGCGCCTGCGTCAGCGCCGAAAAGACCTCCGCCGTGCCGCTTGACGCCCCCGACAGCAGCTCGCTGCGCAGCGCGGCAAGCTCGTTTTGCAGCCGCTCCGCCGCCCGCTTTTGCGCCGTGACGCCAAACAGGATTGCCGCCGACACCGCCATCAAAAAGACGGCCGACACACACAAAAAAATATCCATAAAAGTTCCCACGGTTGTCCTTCCCTCTTTCCCCGCCGTTCTTTAAGAAAATTATACTAAACTTTCTCCCGGGAATCAATGGATGGACATTTACACGCCCCGCATTTTGGTGTAAACTATAGTGGTTAACATTCACTTATCACCTCGGGCCTTTTTGTGCCCGTATGCCCCAAACAGGAGGATTTGCATGTCCCGAAACATATCCCGTCCGTACGCCTCTGCCCTGGCCCTCATCCTGGCCCTGCTGATGGCGCTTTCCCTGATTTCCTGCGGGGACGATTCCACTCCGCCGGCCGGCGAAAACGCCCAGGCTGCCATCCGGGAGGGCGTGCTGCGCCTTCCCCTGCTCAGCCTGCCCTACACCTTCAACCCCGACGCCATGGATGAAAACGCCGAGGCCATCAGCGAAAACCTCTTTTCTCGCCTTGTTCGCCTGACCTCGACGGGCGAGCTGCTGCCCGACCTTGCCGCCGAATGGAGCTTTAACGATGCCGCCACCGAGCTGACGCTCACGCTGCGGCAGGGCGTCACCTGGCACGACGGGCAGCCCTTTACGGCCGACGACGTGGTGTGGACGCTGTCTGCCATCCGCAGCCAGAGCGGCGTGCTCTATGAGCAGTTTTCGGCCGTCAAGGACGTCTGGAGCGACGAGCAGGGCGCCGTACATATCTCCTTTGAGCGCCCCAGCCCCCTGTTTGTCTACACGCTGGCCGAGGAGGGGGCCTCCATCCTGCCAAAGCACCTCTACGACGGCAAGGACTGGCTGACGGCCGAGGCCGTGACCAATCCCGTCGGCACGGGGCCCTTCCGCTTTGTCGAGCGCAACGAGGAGGCCGGCCGCATCGTGCTGGAGAGAAACGACAGCTACTACGGCGGCAAGCCGGCGCTCAGCTCGCTTGTGTTTCAATACTACGAAAATGCCAGCCTGGCCCGCGCCGCCTTTGAAAACGGGGAGCTTGAGGCGCTGACCGTCGGCCAGCCGCTCTCGTCTCTCACGGAATATGCCGGCAACCCGGCCATCACCCTGCTGTCGGTGGATGACGCCACCCGCATCCAGCTGGCCTTCAACGTGGGCGAGGGAATCTTCCAAAACAACCCCACGCTGCGCTTTGCCGTGGCCTCGGCCATCGACAAGGAGGAGCTGCTGTCCGAGGGGCTGCAGGGCATCGGCGCCGTGTCGACCACCTTCTTGTCGCCCATCTTCGGCGACGCCGTGCTTGACAGTGCCGTCACCCCCGAATACAGCGCCCGCCATGCCGACGAATACCTGCAGTCGCTCTACCAGAAAAACGACTCGGGCCGGTATGTCCGCCTGACGCTCACGGTGTGCGACGTCGAGCCCTATCCCGAGCTTGCCGCCATCATCAAAAGGCAGCTCGCCGAGGTGGGCATTGAGCTCACCGTCATCCAGGTCGACTTTGAGGAGTGGCAGGAGACCGTGGTCTCCTCGGGCGACTACGAGATGACGCTCTACGGCGGCTATCAGGGGCCCTACCCCGAGGCCATTTTGCACCGCATCGCCATCGGCGGGCAGCTCAACGTCATGCGCTATCAGAATACCACCGTCAGCGACCAGCTCTACGGCGCCATTGAGCAGCCGCAGGAGGCGCTGCGCCGCCAGGCACTGTACGAAGTGCAGGCCCTGCTGGCCGAGCAGCTCCCCTTCCTGCCCCTGCTGGAATGGTACACGGTCACGCCGGTGGCCTCCTATCTGGTTGACCCGCCGCAGACCAGCGCCGTCGTCAGCCGCAACGACTACAGTAAGACCAGCTTTGCCTCTTAGGCCAAAGGCTTGGCCCTCTTTGGGAGTTTTGCGCACCGGGCGGCAAAAAGGTCTTCCCTTTTGTGTCCCGTTTCTCCGATGCGCTGCAACCGTGTAAAATTTGAAGGAGGCCTTTTCCATGGCGTATTTGTCCGACTTTCACTGTCACAGCGACATCTCTCCCGACTCGCGCACCGACCTTGTGGATTTGGCGCAGGCAGCCGTCCAAAAGGGGGTGCAGGAGATGTGTGTGACCGAGCACTGGGAGTGCGGCTCGCCCTGTCTGGACTGGCAGCTTCGCAAAAAGCCCTTCGACGCCGCACGCTACCTTGAGCGCTTTGAGGCGGCGCAGAGGGAGGCGGGCCACCTGATTGGCCTGCGGCTGGGCCTTGAAATCGGCAACTGGACGCAGGACCCCGAGCATGCCGTGCGCGGGCGCGACGCCCTGCCGCTCGACTTTGTCATCTGCTCGCTGCACACCATCAAGGGCTTTGACGCCTACTTTTTCGACTACACGCAGGAAAATCTTGACGACTATCTGACCGCCTATATGGCGGAATGCCTAGAGCTTGCCCGCGAGGCCGATTTCGACTCCTTTGGCCACCTTTCCCTGCCGCTTCGCTACGCCATGATTCATGCGCAGCGCCGGCTGAGCTTTGACCACTGCCTCGACGTGGTGGACGAGGTGCTGCGCGAAATTGCGCGGCGGGACAAGGCGCTTGAGGCCAACACCTCGGGCTTTCGCTCGCTGGGGGAGCCGGTGCCCTCGCTGCCCCTGCTGCGGCGTTTCCGGGAACTCGGCGGGCAGCTTGTGACCATCGGCAGCGACGGCCACAACGAACAAAACGTCGGCTCTTTTCTGCTGGAGACGCAGCAGGTGCTCAAAGAGGCCGGCTTTACGCGCTACGCCACCTACGAACAGCGCCGCCCCGTGCTGCACGCGCTGTAAGCCGGCGCCCGGGCGGGGCGCGTCCGCGCTTTTCCGACAAACAGATTTGACGGCACCTTGGGTGCCAGACCATAGGGGGAAGCCCCCGGGGGAGGAACAACACGATGAACGAACGCTACACCATCAAAATTTTGGACACGCCCTACAGCGTGATGACCGACGCCGGCCGCACGGAGGTGGAACAGGTGGCCTCCATGGTGGACACCGCCATGCGCGAGCTGCTTGACAAGAACCCGCGCGCCTCGGTCACCATGGCTGCCATTTACGCCGCCATCCAGTTTGCCGACGGCAAACGGCGCGCCGAAGAGACGGCCGACAACCTGCGCGGCCAGCTGCGCAGCTATCTTGAAGATATGAACAAGCTGCGCGCCGAGCTCGACGAGCTGCGCCGGGCGCGGGGCTGACGCCGGCCATGGAAATTTTGTCTCCGGCCGGCTCCCCGCAGGCACTGTATGCCGCCGTGGCCTCGGGGGCCGACGCCGTCTATTTCGGCGGCGGCGGCTTCAACGCCCGTCACTTCGCCCAGAATTTCGAAGGGGAGGACATGGCGCGCGCCGTCTCCTTCTGCCGGCAAAACGGCGTGCGCAGCTACGTCACGGTCAACACGCTTGTCAGCGACCTGGAGCTGCCGGCCGTGACCGCCTACCTCAGGGAGCTGTGCGCCCTGGGTGTGGACGCCGTCATCGTGCAGGATACAGGGCTCATGCGCATGCTCCAAAGCCTTGCGCCCAAGCTCCCCGTGATTGCCTCCACGCAGGCCGCCGCCAACTCGCTGCCCGCCATGGAGTGCATGCGGCGTCTCGGCTGCACCCGCGCCGTGGCGGGGCGCGAGCTGTCGGGCGAGGAGCTGCGCGCGCTGTGCCAAAAGGCTCCTCTTGAAGTCGAGGCCTTCTGTCACGGCGCCCTGTGCTACAGCGTTTCGGGCCAGTGCTACCTCTCTGCCGTGCTGGGACGGCGCAGCGCAAACCGTGGAAAATGCGCGGGGCCCTGCCGTCTGCCCTACTCGCTGGAGGGCGGCGGCGCTGCGCGGCACATGCTCTCCCTGAAAGACTCCTGCCTTGCCGCAAGGCTGCAGGACATGTGGCGCATGGGCATCGGCTGCGTCAAGATTGAGGGCCGCATGAAGCGTCCTGAGTATGTGTCGGGCGTCACCCGGCTCTACCGCACGCTGCTCGACGAGGGCCGCGCACCCACCCGCCGCGAGGTGGAGCGGGTGGGCACCCTTTTTTCGCGCGCCGGCTTTACCGACGGGTACTACGAGGGCCGCACCGGCCGCGACATGTTCGGCATGCGCGACGAGCGCGTGCCCGAAAAATACGAATCGGCCCTCGCCTTCGAGAGGGCCTGTGTGGACAGGTGGGCCCCGTCGGCCTCGCCTGCCGCCCGCCCGGTCGACTTTTCGCTGGTGGTGCAAGAGGGCCGCCCCGCCAGTCTGACCGCCCTCTGCGAGGGCGTTTCGGTCACGGTGGAGGGCCCCGTGCCCGAAGCGGCGCGCACACGGCCCCTCACGCAGGAGGACGCCCTGCGCGCCCTCTCCAAAACGGGAGGCACCGGCTTTACGGCAACAAACATCTCCTGCGACATCGGCCCCTCGCTCATGCTGCCCGTGTCGGCGCTCAATGCGCTGCGCCGCAGCGCCTTGGAGCAGCTTCCCGCACCGTCGTTTGAAATCCCCTGGACGGGGGAGCTGCCCGCACTGCCTGAAGCCGTGCCGGTTTTGGGCAGGGAGCTCTACTGCATTTTTTCAAGCGTCGGCCAGGTGCCGGACAATGCCGCACGCGCCGACTGCTGCTTTGTTCCGCTTCACGAATTTGAAACCCGCCAAAGGGAAATTGCCGCCCTGCGCGATGCGGGCGTCACTCTGGGCGCCGTCCTGCCCAAGGGCGCGCGCGACAAGGAGTTTGCCCGGGTGTCGGCCCGCCTTGCGGCAGCCCGTCAGGCCGGCGCAAAAAAGGCTCTCATTTACAATCTGGGCCATCTGACGCTCTGCCTGGAGGCCGGCCTTGCCCCGGTGGGCGACATCGGCCTGAACGTCTACAATTCTCAGGCCGTGGCCGCCATGAAGGAGCTGGGGCTGGACGCCGTTACGGCAAGCTGCGAGCTCTCCTTCCCCCAAATCCGGGATTTGCACAAATGCCTGCCGGTGGGCCTTCTGGCCTACGGGCGGCTGCCCCTCATGCTGAGCGAAAACTGCCCTGCGGCAAACGAGCTCGGCTGCACCGGACGCTGCCGCCTCCCCCGCTCCCTCATCGACCGCAGGGGAGAGGCCATGCCCCTGCTGCGCGACGGCGACAGCTGCCGCACCGTGCTGTGCAACGCCAAAACACTCTATCTGGCCGACCGGGAGGAGTTTGGCTCGCTGCCCGTCCACTTCGTGTCGCTGCTCTTTACCACCGAGGATTCCGCCCGCTGCGCGCAGGTGCTCAGCGCCTACCTCGGGGAGGGAGAGGCAAAGCCGGCCGACTTCACAAGAGGGCTCTACACCAGAGGGGTGCTGTAAAATCTGCCGGCCGCCTCTGCCTTCTGCCGCATTTTCCCTTTTTTGCGTATCCCTTGCCGTATCATTGTTTTGTTTATCATATGGAGGAGGACTTTGATGGACTGTGTTTTGCCCTGCCTGCCTTTGGCCTCGGGGGCATCGCTGCCCCAATACGCCACGCCCGGCGCGGCCGCCATGGATTTGTGTGCGGCGCCCGGCGTCTGCCTTTCGCTTGAGCCGGGCCGGCGCGCCATGGTGCCCACCGGTCTGGCGGTGGCCGTCCCCGAGGGCTATGTCGGCCTGATTTTTGCCCGAAGCGGCCTTGCCGCAAAACAGGGGCTGTGCCTTGCCAACGGCGTTGGCGTTATCGACAGCGACTACCGTGGGGAGCTGTGCGTCGCCATGCTCAACCTGGGAGACGGCGTCGTCACCATCCGTGGGGGGGAGCGCATCGCCCAGCTTGCCCTGCTCCCGGTCTGTCATGCCCTGCCCACCCCGGTGGACTCCCTTGAGCCCACCCTGCGCGGCGCGGGCGGCTTTGGCTCAACCGGAACCGGGAGCCTGCAAGGAGGGGATTCCCATGGCGTCTAAAGGAAAGTCCCAGGGGCTGACCGGCATCCTGCTGCTGCTCTCGGGCGTCATCCTGGGCTCCTTTGTCTCGGAGCTGACAAAGGGCGTCAAGGGCCTGTCCTGGCTGTCCTACGGCAGCAGCTTCGGCATCGGCTCCCCCACCCCCTTTACCGTTGATTTGGCCGTGGTCAAGCTGACCTTCGGCCTCTCGTTTCACCTGAGCATCGCCATCATTTTGGGCCTTGCCCTTTCATTTTACGCTTGGAGGAAATGGTTTTGAAAACAAGAATCGTACTTGCCAGCAAGTCTCCGCGCCGTGAGGCGCTGCTGCGCGGGCTGGAGCTGCCCTGCGAACTGGAAGTTGTCCCTGCGGACATCGACGAAAGCTGCTATCAGATGAGCGTGCCGCGCGCACAGGCCGCCGTGCTCTCGGTGGTCAAGGCACAGGCCGTGGCGCAGCAATACCCGCTTTCCATCGTGATTGGCGCCGACACCGTGGTCGAGCTCGACGGCGTGATGATGGGCAAGCCAAAAGACGAGGCGCAGGCAAGGGAGATGCTCACGGCGCTGTCGGACAAAACCCACACCGTGCACACCGGCATTGCCCTGTGCTGCCGGGGCGAGGTCTTCAGCGACGTGGTCTCCTCGCGCGTGACCTTCCGTGCACTTGAGCCCGAAGAAATCGACCGCTACATCGCCTCGGGCGAGCCCTTTGACAAGGCGGGCGGCTATGGCATCCAAGGGCGTGCCGCCACCATGGTGCGCGCCATCGACGGCGACTATTTCGCCGTGATGGGGCTGCCCCTGTGCCGCCTCTCGGAGCTGCTCCGGCAGCATTTTGACATCTGGCTCCTGTAGTTTCCCCCGGGCCCTGCCGCCCCAAGCGGCCTGCGGCCCTCTCTCAAATTTCGCGCCGGCACCCCGTTTCTTTTTCGGGACGGGTGTCCGGCGCCTTTCCCCTGCCCAAAGAAAGGAGGGCCCTTTGCCTTGACTCAGCGCAGCCGCCGCTTTTTTCTCGCCGTGGCCGCCATTGCCGTCTGCCTGCTGGTTTCGATTTACGCCGCAGGCGAGCGCGGCACGACCGGCCCTCTTTCCGGCGCCTTCGGCGTGGTGCTCACCCCGCTTCAAAAGGGGGTCAGCAGCATCGCCTACTTTGTCTCCGACAAGCTGGCCTATTTCACGCGCTACGACGAGCTGCAGGAGGAAAACGCGCAGCTCAAGGAGCAGGTGCTCGAGCTCGAGCAGAAACTGCGCGACTTTGACCGCTACAAGCAGGAAAACGAGAGCCTGCGCGAATTTGCCGGCGTGATTGAAACGCAGCGCGACTTCGAATATGAATTTGCCCAAGTTATTGCCCGCGACCCCGACAACCTCTTTTACACCTTCACGGTCGACAAGGGCAGCGTGGACGGCATCAAGCGCTACGACGCCGTCATCACGCCCGACGGCCTGGCCGGCATCGTCACCGAGGTGGGGCTGACCTATTCCAAAGTCACCTCCATTCTCGACGAGCTGACCCCCATCGGCGCCGTTGTCTCGCGCACGCGCGACCTGGGGCTGCTGGAGAGCGACTCCGAGCTGCGCGAGCAGGGGCTGTGCCGCATCAACTACCTGCCCAGCGAATCTTCCGCCGCCGCAGGGGATACGGTGGAGACCTCGGGCCTTGGAGGGGTTTTCCCCTCAGGCATCGTCATCGGCACCGTCAGGGAGGTGCTGCCCGAGCAGCACAACATCTCTTCCTATGCCGTGGTCAGCCCCGCCGTTGACTTCACCAACATCCGCTACTGCATGGTCATCAAGGCCTTTGAAGAGGGCGAGCCCACCCCCGGGCAGTCCGACGACGAGCGGCAGGATTCGCCGCAGGAGGAGGCCTCATGATTCTCATTGAAAAAAGCCGCCTCAATCTGATTGGCGCATACGGCGCGCTGGGGCTTGCCGTTTTTTTGCTGCAGACCACGCTGCTGTCAGGCTGGCGTATCCTGCAGGTCACGCCCGTCATGACGGTGGCCGCCGTGGTGTGCGTGGCCGTCTTTGAAGGGGAGGTGACAGGCGGCCTGTTCGGCCTGTTCCTGGGGCTTGCGCTCGACGCCACCGTCAGCACAAACTCCGGCGCGGCGGCCCTGTCGCTGCTGCTGGTGGGCGCGCTGTCGGGCTTTGTGTGCAAAACCTTTATGCTGCCTGGCTTTTCCTGCGCCCTTGTGCTCTATCTTGCCTCGTATGCCGCCCTCATCGTCGGAGACCTTCTGCTGCGCCTGCTGATTACGGCTCAGCTCTCCGGATTTTTCCGGGTGGCCGAAGTCTATACCACGACCGCGCTGGTCTCCCTGTTTTATCTTCCGCCCCTGTACTATGTCGCCCGCCGCATGAACCTGAGCTTCGGCGGCCCGCGCACAACGGAGTAGCCCATGAATCGTCGCGACGCAAAACTTTACGAACAACACAAAAGCCGCTACGTCCTGCTGGGGGCTCTTGCGGTTTTTTTTGCCCTGCTCTTTGCCGGAAGACTGGCCAATCTGCAGATTGTCAACGGGGAGAGCTACCGCGAGCAGAGTGAACGGCGGGTCTACCGCACCGTCACCGTGGCGGCGCCGCGCGGCGGCATTTACGACCGCTACGGACGGGCTCTGGTAGTCAACCGCATGGCCTTTTCCGTCCAGCTCGACGGCTACCTGCTGCCCGAGGAGCGCACCAACGAAATCCTGCTCGCCCTGCTTGACATCCTGCAGGATGAACAGCTTGCCTTTGTGGACTCGCTGCCGCTTTCGGCGGCTCCGGTCTCGATTCTTGAAGACACGCCGGACTCCACTACACAGGCCACCCGTTTGGCGCGCCTGCTCAAGGAAAAAGAGCTTCCCGAAGACGCCACCGCCCAGCAAATCATGCAGCGCCTGATTGAAGACTATGCTCTTGAGGCATACTCTCCTGCAGAACAGCGCATTCTGGCGGGCGTGCGCTATGAGATGGATCTGAGCGATTTTTCCTCCCTCACCCGCTTTACCATGGCCGAATCGGTCGACGTTGCCACCGTCACCGCCATCAAGGAGCGCCAGGAGTTCTTTCAGGGCGTGGAGGTTGAAGTGGTGCCGGTGCGCGAATACACCACCACCCTCGCAAGCCACGTCCTGGGGCGCACCGGGCCCATCTACAAGGCCGACGCCGAGCAGTACCTCGAGCAGGGCTATCAGCTCTCGGACACCGTGGGGCTCGACGGCATCGAAAAAAGCATGGAGTCGGTGCTGCGCGGCGTGGCGGGCGAAAAGCGTGTGGAGCAGACGCTCTACGGCAAAACCGTGGAGGTCATCTCCTCCAAGGAGGCCCAGGCGGGGAGAAATGTCATCCTCTCGATTGACAGCGCCGTGCAGCAGGCGGCTGAAACCGCGCTGGAGAGCACCATCACCTCCATTGCCACCGCCGGTGCCTCCCGCGCCGACCGCCGCGGTGCCGACGCCAATGTGGGCGCCGCCGTGGCCATTGAGGTCAACACCGGGAAAATCCTGGCCATGGCCTCCTACCCCACCTATGACCTCTCCACCTTTCTGGCCGACTACAGCGACCTTTTGGCAGACCCCGACAAACCCCTGTTCAACCGTGCCGTGTCGGGCGTCTACGCCCCCGGCTCCACCTACAAAATGGTCTCGGCCGTCGCAGGGCTTGAAGAGGGCGTGGTGGATGTTGACACCGTCATTGTCGACAAGGGAATTTACACCTACTACGCCCCCTACACGCCGCGCTGCTGGGTCTATACCGATTACGGCACCACGCACGGCCCTCAGACCGTTGTCGAGGCACTGCAAAATTCCTGCAACTACTACTTCTATGAGGTCGGCCGCCTGATGGGCATTGACGCGCTGGTGCGGTGGAGCTATGCCTTCGGGCTGGGGCAGAAAACCGGCGTGGAGCTGGGCGGTGAGCCTTCGGGCGTGGTCGCCGGCCCCGAGGAACGCGAAGCCAACGCCGCAAGATGGTACGACGGCGACACCATCCAGGCCGCCATCGGACAAAGCGACCATCTTTTCACGCCCATCCAGCTCTGCAACTATATCGCCACCCTGGCAAACGGCGGCACACGCTACCAGCCCTCTCTCATCGAGGGGGTGAGCAGCTATCACGACACCTCCAAAATCGAGCGCACCGAACCCGTTGTGGTCGAGCAGCTCAACATTGAGCCCGACCATCTGACCGCCGTGCTTGCCGGAATGCGCGCCGTGTCGGAAGTGGGCACGGCCTCGAGCGTCTTTGGCAATTATCCCATTGCCGTGGCGGGAAAAACCGGCACGGCCTCGGTCTCCTCCGGAACGGCAAACGGCGTGTTCGTCTGCTTTGCGCCCTATGAGGACCCCGAAATCGCCATCGCCGTGGTGGTGGAGCACGCCGGCAGTGGAAACGGCATTGCCCCCGTGGCAAGAGCCATGCTTGACGCCTATTTCAGTGGAAAGCAAAGCGATGCGGATGCCCCCATTCCCGAGATGAGCCTGCTGGGATAACGGCCCCCTCGAGGGCAAACCTGCCTCCTGCCGGGGAAACCCGCCCTGCCGGAAGAAGGCCTGCCTCTCCATCGGCACACTTTGAATGCCGCCTTGAGCAGCCCTCAAGTTTCTCTTGCACTCCCCCGGCTTTGCTGCTATAATTGCTTGGATGGGGCGCCAAAGGCGCCTCGCGACGCGTCACATTGATTTTTCGGGGGCGACTGTTGTGGAGCTTCATGTGGGCGACTGCTTCGAGATGAAAAAACCCCATCCCTGCGGCGCGCGCCGTTTTGAGCTACTTCGCACCGGAGCCGACCTTCGTCTGCGCTGCCTGGGGTGCGGCCGTGAAATCTGGATGACCCGTGCGGCCTTCGAAAAGGCCGTGCAGGCCGGGAAGCTCTGCGCTCCCGGTCAATCTCAACAACAGGAGCCAAAAGAATGATAGAACAGCTGGCAGCCGCCGAGGCGCGGCTTGGACAGATCAACGAACGTTTGATGGACCCCGCCGTGGTGGAGGACCAGGCCCAGTATAAGGCCCTGATGCGGGAGTTCAAATCGCTCTCCCCCATCATTGAAAAGTATCGCGAATACAAGGCGGCGCAGGCCTGTGTCGACGAGGCAAAGGAGCTGCTGTCCACCCCGCTTGACCCCGACTTCAAGGAGCTTGCCGAAGAGGAGCTGCGTCAGGGCAAGGCAGACTGTGAGCGCTGCTTGGAAGAGCTGAAAATTTTGCTCATCCCCAAAGACCCCGACGACGACAAGTCGGTCATCGTGGAAATTCGCGGCGGCGCCGGCGGCGATGAGGCTGCCCTCTTTGCGGCCACCCTCTATCGCATGTACTCCATGTATGCCGAGTCCCGGCGCTACAAAATCGAGGTTCTCTCCCTAAATGAGACCGAGCTGGGAGGCATCAAGGAAATCAGCTTCCTCATCGAGGGCGACGGCGTCTACAGCAGGCTCAAATTTGAGTCGGGCGTGCACCGCGTGCAGCGCGTGCCGGACACCGAGTCCCAGGGCCGAATCCATACCTCCACCGTCACCGTGGCCGTGCTGCCCGAGGCCGAAGAGGTGGAGGTTGATATCAACCCCGCAGACCTTCAGATTGACACCTTCCGTTCTGGCGGCGCCGGCGGGCAGCACGTCAACAAGACCGAGTCCGCCATCCGCATTACCCACCTGCCTACCGGCATTGTGGTGGAATGTCAGGACGAGCGCAGCCAGCACAAAAACAAGGAAAAGGCCATGAAAATCCTGCGCTCGCGCATCTATGAGCACATGCAGGCCGAAAAGGACGCCGCACGCGCCGACGAGCGCCGCCTTCAGGTGGGCACCGGAGACCGCAGCGAGCGCATCCGCACCTACAACTATCCGCAGGGCCGGGTTTCCGACCACCGCATCGGGCTGACGCTTTACAAGCTCGAGTCCTTTCTCAACGGCGATCTCGACGAGATGATTGATGCACTCATCACCGCCGACCAGACCGAAAAGCTCAAGGCCGGCCAGGCCGGCTGAGCCGCCGGTTGCCGCACAACACACCGCACCCTCTGTTTTGGCTTTCCGAGGGGCATCAGGGTGCGTTCCCCCGCCATGCCCTGCCTGCAGCAGGGCACCTCTTCGCCGCGCCGCCGGCTCACGGCGTTCGCCGTGTGGTGCGCATGCCCTGCATGCGCAAGGGCTGCCGGTCTTTGGAAAGCAGGCCCCGCTTTCCAAAGACCGGCAGCCGCCGGCGGCGCGGCGAAAGAGGCCCGGCCGCGCGAAAGCGTACCTCACACACAGAAAGAGGCTCCCTAGGCGGCAGCCTCCTGCCGTGGGAATCCCTGCGCACAGTCCTTTTGCCAAAAAACGCCCGAGAATTTCAGGGGCATCGGGAATAATTTTGATTCACGAGGCATGATATGGGTATCACACCGGTTTTACGTGTCAATCCTGACGACTTTGCGCAGGAGGAGCTCGCCCCTGCGGGGCGTATTCTGCGCGAGGGGGGCCTTGTTGTCTTCCCCACCGAAACGGTGTACGGCCTGGGCGCAAACGCGCTTGACGAAACGGCGGCACGCGCCATTTATACCGCCAAGGGCCGCCCTTCCGACAACCCGCTCATTGTCCATCTGCCCGACTTGTCCCGGCTTGACATGCTGTGCCGCGACATTCCAAAGCAGGCGCTTTCTCTTTTTTCCGCCTTTTCCCCCGGGCCCCTGACCGTTATTTTGAAAAAGCAGCCGCAGGTGCCCGACGTGGTGTCGGGCGGGCTTGACACGGTTGCCGTCCGCATTCCGTCGCACCCCGTTGCCGCCGCGCTGCTGCGCGAGGCCGCCGTCCCGGTGGCCGCCCCCTCGGCCAACCGCTCGGGACGTCCAAGCCCCACCCGGCTTGCCCACGTCCTTGAGGATTTGGACGGGCGGGTCGACCTCATGATTGACGGGGGCGAATGCGGCGTGGGGCTGGAGTCCACCGTTGTTTCTCTGGCGGGAGACATCCCCGTTTTGCTGCGTCCGGGCGGCATCAGCCTGGAAATGCTGCGCAGCGTTCTGGGGGAGGTGCGCGTGGACGACGCCGTTTCCCACCGGCTTGCCGAGGGGCAGCGCCCCATGGCCCCCGGAATGAAATACCGGCACTATGCTCCCGCAGCGCCGCTTACGCTGGCGCAGGGAACCCCTGCCGACGTCACGGCCTGGCTTGTTGCGCACTCAAAGGAGCCTGGCGCGGGGATTTTGTGCTTTGACGAGCAGCGCGGCCTGTTTCCCGACGCTGCCCATGTGGAGAGCCTCGGCCCGCAGGCCGACGATGCCGCCCATGCGCACGCTCTCTTTGACGCACTGCGCAGCTTCGACGCCGCCGGCGTGCGCGCAATTTACGGTGCTCTGCCCGGCGAGCAGGGCATCTCTCTTGCTGTGCGCAACCGGCTGCTCAAGGCCGCAGGGCACCACGTCGTACATCTGTAGACGGCCTTTTTTCATCCTGTCTTATCACTTCCGTGCTTTGCACGGATTGGCCGCGGCACCTTTTGCCGCGCTGGAGGAATTTCCATGCTTCGATTCGGAATCACAGGCAAAAGCGGCGCCGGCAAGAGCACGGTGGCGCAGTTGTTTGAAAAATACGGCGTTGTCCATGTGGACGCCGACAAGGTGGCTCACAGCATTTACGAGCCCGGAACCCCCTGTGCCGCCGAAATTGCGGCGCACTTTGGCCCCTCTGTTTTGCTGCCCGACGGCTCCGTGGACAGGCGCAGCCTGTCTGCCATCGTCTTTTCGGACGCCGCCCAGCTCGAGGCCCTTTCGGCCATTACCCACCGCTATGTGGGGGAAGCCATTGCGCAAATCGAGCAAAGGGAGCGCGCTGCGGGCGCAAAGGGCCTGCTGATTGACGCCATTGCGCTCATTGAAAGCGGGCAAAAGGGCGCCGCCGTCATTGCCGTCACTGCGCCTTACGAGGTCATGCTGTCGCGCATCATGGCGCGAGACGGGCTCTCGGAGGCCGAGGCGCGCCGCAGGCTGGACGCCCAAAAGGAAGAGGATTTTTTCGTGTCCCATGCCGACTATGTGATTGTCAACAACGGCGACGCCGGCACACTCGAGCAGCAGGTTGACGTCATTGCCCGCCAGCTCGGGCTGTGCCAGTGAGGCAGCGTACCCGCCGCCGGCTTCGGCGCTTCCTCGCCCTGCTTTTGGTGCTGCTGCTGTGCGCAGGCTGCGGCTTTTTTGCCCTGCGCCGGCTGTTTGTGCTGCCCTATCGCGACGCCGTGGAGCGGGAGGCTGCGCGCTTTTCGCTGCCCTCCTCCCTGGTGGCCGGCCTGATTTTGGCCGAGAGCCACTTTGACAAGGACGCCGTCTCCCATGCCGGAGCCGTCGGCCTGATGCAGCTCACGCCCGACACCTATCACTGGCTGTGCTTTAAGCTCGGCCACGAGGAGGGCGATTTGAGCGATGTCGACACCAACTTGTACTATGGCTGCGCCAACCTGGCGCTGCTTTTGTCGGAGTTTTCCGACCTGCCTACGGCGCTTGCCGCTTACAACGCCGGCCCCGCCCGCGTGCGGGACTGGCTTGCCGACACGCGCTACAGCAAAGACGGGCACACTCTTTCCCATGTGCCCTACCCTGAAACCAGAACACACACCCGGCGCGTCATGCTCTACAGTCAGATTTACCGACTGCTGTATGGGCTTTCTTAGTCTTGCGCAAATGCGCAAGCGCCGGATTATGGGAGGCGGCTTTTTCAAAAGGCCCCTTCCCCTATAACGGAGGTATTTATTTGAAAACACAACTTGAATCGCAACTCAATCCGTCGGCAGACGAAAGGGAGGCCGAGAAGAAGGCAAAGCAAAAGCGCCGCCGCAAGAAGCCGGCCGCGCAGGCGTCTCAGGTGCCGCAGAGCTCCTCTCAGAACACTGCCGGCGCTGCGCCGGAGGCTCCGGCCCCCACGCAGCCGCCCAAGAAAAAGCGCACCTCTCCCTATCCGGGGCAGGTCATGCCCTCTCTTTTTTCCCGGCGGGCCGGCATTTCTTCTGCCGGCAGTGCCGCCGCATCGGACAAGGCGGCCGAGGCTGCCCCGGCCGGCGGCAAAAAGAAAAAGCAGCCCTCAAAGACAAAGTCCGCGCAGCCCCAAAAGCTGCCCATCACCCCTGCCCCCAGCGCCCTGACCTCTCCCGCCGCCCTCGGCAGGCAGAGCTCCCCTAAGCGAAAGGCCGGCGCGGCGGTTCGCATCATCTCTCTGGGCGGGCTGCATGAAATCGGCAAAAACATGACCGTCATTGAATATGGGGCCGACATCGTGGTCGTCGACTGCGGGCTGGCCTTTCCCGACGAAACCATGCCGGGCGTGGACGCGGTAATCCCCGACGTGAGCTATCTTGTCAAAAATGCGGACAAGGTGCGCGGCATTTTCATCACCCACGGCCATGAAGACCACACCGGCGCGCTGCCCTATGTGCTTCGCCAGCTCAACGTGCCCATCTACGGCACCCGCCTGACCTGCGGCCTCATCCGCAGCAAGCTGCAGGAGCACCGCCTGCTGCGCAGCACAAAGCTGCATGAGGTGCGCTACGGCGACGTGGTGGAGGCCGGCTGCTTCTCGGTGGAGATTATCCGCAGCAACCACTCCATTCCCGACGCCTGCGCCCTGTGCATCCGCACGCCGCTTGGCAATATTGTCCACACCGGCGACTTCAAAATCGATCCCACCCCCATCGACGGCGAGATGATGGATCTGGCGCGCCTTGGAGAAATCGGCAAGGAGGGTGTTTTGGCCCTCATTTCCGACTCCACCAACGCCGAGCGCCCCGGCTACACCAAGTCCGAGCGCACGGTGGGCGCTGCGCTTGACCGCATCATCGCCTCTACCGACAAACGCATCATCGTCACCACCTTTGCCAGCAACATCCACCGCGTCAAGCAGATTATCGACGCGGCCGAAAAGAACGGCCGCAAGGTGGCCGTGTCGGGCCGTTCCATGGTCAACAACGTCAATGCCGCCATTGAGCTGGGCGTTATCGACGTGCCGCCCAATGTGATGGTCGACATTCAAAAAGTGCGCCACTTCCCGCCCGAGCAGCTTGTCATCGTCACCACCGGCAGTCAGGGCGAGCCGCTCTCCGCCCTCTATCGCATGGCCTTCGCCGACCACAAAAATGTGGCCATCGGCGACAACGACCTGGTCATCATCTCGGCCTCGCCCGTGCCCGGCAACGAGGAAATGGTCAGCAATGTCATCAACGAGCTCATGCGGCGCGGCGCCGAGGTCATCACCAACAAGCAGGCCGACATTCATGTGTCGGGTCACTGCTCGCAGGAGGAGCAAAAGCTGGTCATCGGCCTCACCCATCCCCGCTATTTCCTGCCCATGCACGGCGAAATGCGCCACATGATTGCCCACGCCAAGACGGCACAGGCCATGGGCGTAGAGCCCGAAAACATCGTGCTCAGCGAGATTGGAAAGGTCATCGAGCTTAGCGAAAAGGGCTGGCGCTTCGGCGGAAGCGTGCCGTCGGGGCAGATTTTGATTGACGGCAGCGGCATCGGCGACGTGGGCAACGTGGTGCTGCGCGACCGGAAAAACCTGGCCGAAAACGGCCTGATTGTTGTCACCGCCACGCTCGAAAAGGGAACTCACCGCCTGTTGGCCGGCCCCGAGCTGCTCACCAGAGGCTTTGTCTATGTCAAGGAGGCCGACGAGCTCATGGACCATCTGCGTGCCGCCGCAAAAGAGGCCCTGGTGCGCTGCTGCGACAACAACACGACCGACTGGAGCTCCATGAAAAACGAGCTGAAGGACGCCGTCTCTTCGGCCGTCTATAAAAAGACCAAGCGCAGCCCCATCATTTTGCCCATGCTCATGGAGGTTTAAGCCATCGCCTGCCGTGCCCTCAAAGCGCCCGCAAGCCCCCTTCTTTGAAAGGCGCCTAACGGGAAAAAGGGGCCAAGGGACGGCATGCTCTGCAAACGGATTTTCCCGGCGGGGGGAGAAGGATGCGTTCCTTCTCCCCCCGCCCTTTCCCCCACAATTGACTTTTCAAGCCCTGCCCGGCAATGCCCCCTTCCTGTAATCCCTTCACCTCCAGGCCGACACGGCCGCGCCCTTGCACCGAAAGGGCTGTTTTGGCTGCCGGCCCTTGTCCTGCACGGGACCAAAACCGGAAAGCCCTGCCGCAGGGCGGGCACTGCTTTTGCCCCTCTTGAGAAGGTGCTGCCTGTGGTTTATGATGGGGAGTGGCGCAGCAAGGCACTGCCCTTTGGGGGATTTTCTGCGCGGCAGGCCGGAATTTGACATGCGGAGGAAATAGCTATGCCTTTTCGGAAGTTTTTATCCCGTTGGAAAACGCTTGCAACCAGGAAATGTATCCGAGCGGTGTTATTTGTGTTCCTGCCGGAGAAAACCAGGGATAAGGTCTTGCTGGGTGCCTGCACCGGATGGATCAGGCACATGGGCCCTTTTGAGGAAAGCAGAAAATATGCGTTTTCCCTGAATGCCAAACTGACAAAAGGAGAGGTTGAGGTGCTGCTGCTGAACCGGCAAAAGCAGCCTCTCTTCAGGCTCAGCAAACAATCCCCCTCTCAGACAATTGAACTGGACGGGCAAAACTGCAGATATTATCTGCGCTGGGAATTTCGGCACGCCTCCGGTCAATGTGAGCTGCGCTGGCAGTAACGCCGGAAAACCCCGGCATCAAGCCTCTCAGTTAAAAAAGCTCCCCTAACGGAAAAAGGGGAGCTTTTTTGTACACTTGAAAAATTCTTTTATAGCCAGTTGCTTTTTCATCTTTACAAAAGGAGATCCGAAAATCAAAGGGAGGCAGGGCCGAGCTTCCCCGTGGTCCCATCAAAATACAGGCAGGGCAATTTATTCGATAGCACCCGCAATACATCTATCAAACATATACATTTCTATACTATTTATTTTCTGCTCATCCTCTGCGGTATAGCCATATCTTACAACCGTTCTATACCCCAACCCCTTATACTCGATTAACCCTGTTTCTTCATAGTAGCCAATGTAAAATATGGGCTCTCTAAAACTTTCCACTCTGTTTATATCAATGGCAAGGACGGCACAATATACCGTCGCTAAAACAAGCATGACGGATAATACGACTTTTGCTGTTTTCTTGCAATACTTTACAACGAGAAACATTGCTGTGAACAGCAATGCAAAAATTCCTGTCATCATTTGCCTCCTTGTCAATTCACAGTTTTACGCCATATAGGCGCAGAAAATATCAAAAAGTTCCAGACCGGGATTGTGACACGGCATCCCCTATCCATTTAGCCCCTTTCGGCAATAAAATTTTGCACTTTCTGTCAGCCAATATCGCTTTGGGGTATCTCTTTCTTTGCCCCCTTTTCTATGACACACAGGGTTGATAACAAGAAGAGCTTTTTCTGTTTTTTTGTGTAAAATCAGGGCTTCTCCTGGGCCTGAGGGCGCACTGTTCGAAAAGGAGGGGGGATCGAAAATCTCTATCGGCCCCCTTTGGATATCCTCTTTGAGATGCCGCCCTGCAATAAAAAAGCGCCGCGCTGTGGCTGCAAGAAGCCTCAGCCATCCTTTCTGACACTTTTGGCCTGCTTTGGCGTGAGGTGTAAAAGGTGACGGAACAAAAAGCTGCCTTAAAGTGGGTTTTTGCATAAAAAAAGACCGCCGATTGGCAGTCTCTTTTGGCTCCCCCTGTTGGACTCGAACCAACGACCCTGCGGTTAACAGCCGCATGCTCTACCAACTGAGCTAAGGAGGAATATCTGCAGTGGCTGCGCCGCAGCGCAGCCACTGCCTGTGTGTTGGCGCCG
>DVNV01000022.1 GCA_018714125.1 Candidatus Galloscillospira excrementipullorum | reverse complement strand
TTCAGCGACTACGAAGTGGCCGACAATGCCTATGAGGCTTCGGTCACCACCGGCGGCACGACCACCACATATGCGACCGTTGAGGATGCTCTTGAGGCCGTTGCAACCTCCGGCGGCACCGTGAACCTGCTTGTCGACGAGGCGACTGTGGAGAGCCTGAGCCTGACCATCGCGGGCGAAGTGGAGATCAAGGGCACCGGCACGATCGATGTCACCGTGGAGGATTTGGACGATAAGAACACCTCCGTTTTCACCATCCAGAACACCGGTTCGCTCACGCTGGACGGCGTGAAGATGGTTGTCAACGGCGTGCCGAATGAGACCTATGGCTCCGACGGTACCGCCTTCACCCTCTATGGGAAGGATGGCGATGTTGGCTCCGAAGTCTTCGTGATCAACGGCGGCGAGCTCTGGATTCAGAACATCAACAAGGGCTTCATCATGGGAGTCCCCGCGGGAGTCCCCGCCCCCTCCACCGCCAAAGTCACCGTGAAGAACGGCGTGCTCAATGCCTCCGGCATCGACGGCAACTTCTCCAACGGCGGAGAGTTTGTGTTTGACCATGCCACTGTCGATATTAAGGCGGGTGTTGACCAGGTCAGTGAGTGGGTTGGCCATGCCCTGAGCGTCCATAAGCTCACGGCCACCGCCTCCAAGATTACGGCGAGCGCCACCAAGTATGGCCTCAACATCACCGATGAAGGCGGCAAGGTGGAGCTGCTGGAAGGCTCTACCCTGGAAGTGAAAGACAGCGGCACCAAGTTTGACGACGGCACTGCGGCTGCCAACATGCAAAAGGGCTCCACCCTGGTGGTCGACAAGACCTCGACGCTGTCTGTGACCGGCACCAATAACATGCTGCATCTTGATGAAGCGGGCACCAGCGTGCTGCTGGGCACGGTTGAGGCCGACATGAACACCGTTCCCTACATCTATGCCGTGGGCTTCAAGGCCAACGCGGCCGACGCCAATGAGACCATCAACAAGCTTTTCGCTGAGCTTGCGGATCTCGTGGGAGCCGAAAACGCCCCTGCCCCCATTACCGACAGCGACGACAACACCATGTTTGTGCTCTTCACCGGCACCGGCACCACCGATACCTATACCCTGACCGTCACCGACAAGGACGGCGCCACGATTTACACCGAAGAGCATCCGAATGCCACCAAGGGCGGCGTGATCTACTTCACCTTTGAGCAGGACGGCGGCTCTCACACGAAGAAGCCCATTGCCTCCGGCACCTACACCCTGGAGGTGAAAAACGACGAGTCTAAGGTCGTTGGCACCACCGACATCACCCTGGCCAAAGTTTCCTTCACCACGGACAGTGGCGAAGCTCCTGCCGCCTTCTACGGCGCTGCCGGCGACACCGTGATGCTGCCTGACGACAAGCCCACCAAGACCGGCTACAACTTTGCCGGCTGGAAGAATGAGACTGCTGGCGAGGATGCCGAGACCTTCAAGGCCGGCGCCGAGTATCTCATGGGTGAGACCGATGTCACTCTGACCGCCCAGTGGAACAGGAGAAACAGCGGCGGCGGCGCTCCCTCCGGCGGCGGCGGCTCTGCCGTGACCGAGTATGCCGTGACCGTGAGCACTGCCGACAACGGCAGCGTGGCCGTCAGCCCCAAGAATGCCGAGAAGGGCGACACCGTGACCGTGACCGTCACGCCTGACGAGGGCTATGTCCTTGAGAGCCTGACCGTCACCGACAAGGACGGCGACAAGGTGAGCACCACCAAGGGTGAGGACGGAAAGTACACCTTTACGATGCCCGGCTCCGCCGTCACCGTGAAGGCTGTCTTTGCCGAAGAGGGCACCGTCAGCGAGCTGCCCTTTGAGGATGTCAGCGTTGACCAGTGGTTCTACGAGGCTGTCAAGTACGTCTATGACAACGAGCTCATGAACGGCGTCAGCGCCACCGAGTTCAATCCCAACGGCCTGCTGACCCGTGGCACGATTGCACAGGTTCTGTTCAATCTGGAAGGCGCCGATGCCGACGCTGCCGCCGTCTTTGACGACGTGCCTGCCGACGCCTGGTTTGCCGATGCGGTCAACTGGGCTGCCGCCAACAACATTGTCACCGGCTATGGCGACGGAACCTTCGGGCCCGACAACAACATCACCCGTGAGCAGATGGCGGCCATCCTGTATCGCTATGCGCAGTTCAAGGGATATGATGTTTCCGCCAAGGGCGACCTGACCGCCTTCACCGACGGCGACAACGTCTCGGAGTGGGCGACCGACGCTCTGGCCTGGTGCGTGGGTGCCAAGCTCATCAACGGCCGTGACAACGGCACCGTGGATGCGACCGGCACCGCCACCCGTGCGGAAATCGCGCAGATCTTCATGAACTTCTGCGAGAACATTGCAAAGTAAAATCCTTGTGCAAAGCCTGAGGAGGCGCCCCGATGGGGCGCCTCCTTTTTTTGTGCCCGGAGAAAAAAGGGGGCAAGGCCTTTTCCCCTTTTTTTGCGCGCCGGGAAGCGGGTGATTTGGGGCGCGCCCTTGCCCGGCAGAAAAAAGCCCCCTGCGCCTTGCCCTTCGCCCCTTGCGGGGGGCAAGGCTGCGGCCTTTTGGCGGGGGCACCCACTGCCCTTTGGAAAAAAAACGCCCCTGACAGGCCGGGATTTGCGCCCCCAAAAAAGGCACCCCGCAGCGTCCCTTTGAGGGCGGTGTTTTTAAGGCTTAAAGCCCCGTTTTTCAAGGGCCCCGGAAGAGCAGGAAGGCGGGGCGGGGGTGAGGGCAGATGTCATATTCGGGCAACCCCTTGGGATAAGATATGGGGAAGGGGGGATTGCGATGGGCAGTGTCAAAGCCGCGCTTTTTTGCCACGCGCAGTGGATGCCGGGCAGTGTAGAAATGGAAGAGGAGCTCGCCAGACAGCTGGAGCTGCTGGAAGAGCATTGCCGCAGCCATGACATTGAGGTTGTGGCCCGCTATTTTCATGTGGGGGAGGCAGGGCTCAGCCCAAAGGGCAGTGTGGCAAGGGAGCTGCTGCGCGCCGCAAAGCGGGGCGATTTTGAGTGGATTGTGGTGGAGAGTTTTGAGGCCTTTCCGGCAGTTGCCCCGGGCGGGAAGCCCCGCACGAAAGGGGCATTGCCGCCGCTTTGCCTGTACTCGGTAACGGAAGGCCGCCGGAAGGTGCTGGGAAAAGAAAAGAAGGACAGGGGCAGCAGGGGCCGCAAGTGCCCCGGCCGGGGTGCGCAAGCCAAAGCGCCGGCCCTGTTCTGAAAGGAGCGGCAGACAAACGCCGCACGGCAGAAGGCCGCAAAAATTCTCTCTTTGCGGGACACAAAAAGAGCGCCCCTTTGATTTTGGGCGCTCTTTTTGTGTTTTTTTTCGATTAAACTGAACAAGAACAATACAAGGCCGGAAAAGGGAAATAAGGGATTTTCCTATTATCAGGAGGTCTGAAAAAAAGAGCGGTCTGCCTGTCTTCAGCAACACAAGCTAACGTTTTATTTTCAGAAAACAAGCTAAAGTTGTAAAAACTCCTTATCTCAAATTCGACAAAATTCTACAAAACACGTCTTGAACAATGCGATAAACTGACAACAAAATAGAATTATTGTAAAAATTCATATCAATTTCGATAAAATGAAATAACAGAAAAAAGCAGGGTATGCGTGAAAACTATAGACAAGATTAAAATATATGACAGAATATTGGTAAATTAGAGCGAAAAAGGGCGAACGCCTCGAAAATAAGAATATTTTAAGGAAAAATAAAAAAACATTTTCAATAAATACAGCAGCACCGGCCCGTCGGCAGGGGAGAGAGCGCGTCCCGTATCGGGCAGGGGGTGCCCCAAGCATGCCAGAACAATTTGATGCAACATACAACAGACAAAGAAGAGAAGGAGAAATATGAACGGCATCAAAAGGCTTCGGCTAGAAAGGAGCATGTCTCAGGAGGAGCTGGCGATGAAGCTCAACGTATCTTAAGCAGGCCATCACCAAGTGGGAAAACGGGGGACGCCAATCCCCGTGCGGACAAGCTGCCCCTTTTGGCCCAGGCGCTGGGCTGCAGTATTGATGCCTTATTTCAAGACGATTTGGAGCAGGTGCGGGGGGGACTAAAAAAAGAGGGCCGCAGGAGGGCTGTCCCGGAAGGGGCATACGGTGCGCAAGGGGCCTTTTCTCCCGGGGAAGACAGAGGGGGCGGCCGCGCCCTGCGCCGGCAGGCAGGCGACGCCGTGCGCCGGACGTTTTCAAAAGAGCGGTCTTAGCCCTCTGCCGTGCCGGGGGTTTTGCCCTCCCCGTCCGGCACAAGGCCGCACTGCCGGCGCTCGTAAAAAAAGAGCATTTGCTGCAGAAGGCCTGCAAAACCGTCATACCGGGAGAGGGGGAAGCCCTCCGGGAACTCCCTTTGCAGGATGCGGTTGATCCAGACGTCGCGGGGAAAGGCGTCGAGGTGCCCCAGCCCGAAGAGCAGGATACAGTCGGCCACCTTGGGGCCGACGCCCCGCAGCGACAGGAGGGCCTGCCGGGCTTCCTCACGGCTCATGAGCGAAAGGGTGCGCAGGGGCGCGCGTGCCCCGCAGAAGGCGGCCGCAGCCTCGGCGACGTAGCCCTCGCGATAGCCCAGCCCAAGGCCCTGCAGCGCCTCCCGGCGGCGCAGGCGCTGCGGCGCCGGGAAGGAGAAGGCCGGCTCGGGCGGGCAAAGGCGCGCAGGCAGCCCGCAGGGGGCGGAGCCCAGCCTGCGGCACAGCCTGTTCAAAATGCCCCGGATGCGCGGGATGTTGTTGTTTTGCGAGACAATAAAGGAGACGGTGGCTTCAAAGGGCTCCTGATGCAGAATCCGGATGCCCTGCGACGCGCGCAGGGCCCGGGTGAGATAGGCGTCAGGCCCGTCGGCGGCGGCCCAGTGCTCGAGCACGCGCCAGAGGGCGTCGTAGTCGTCGTCCAGGGCCAGGTAATGCGTCCAGAAGGCCCTGTCGCGCGGCGGACAGGTCAGACGGAGCAGGCCGTCCTGCGGCTGGCGCGCCAGCGCCGCCCGCCGTCCCGACAGCAGGAGATAGCCGTCCGGCCCCATCGGCTGCCAGCGAAAGACCTGGCCGCTGTGGGCGATGTCGTGAAGCCGAAAGTGGGAGACGGGGAGAGTGAGGGTGGACATGGTCTGCCTCCTTTTTCAGGGTTGGCGGGCGGACAAGGGGGCCGCGGCGCCCGCCGCCTCTATCATACCGCGGAAAGGGCTTTTTTTCATGAACAATGCCGCAGGAAATGCATGGCAGCCTCCCGGCGCCCTGCGTGTGCAGGCTCGGGCGGGAGCGGATGCGGCTCCCCGGCAGACAAAACCGCCCCTGCGCCGGCACACGGATGCGCCAAAGCGCACGCGTGCCGGCGCAGAGGGCTGCCCTTGGCGCAAAAGGGGGCTCTCCTGCAGCGCAGGGGCAGCCCCCTGCGGCGCGGGCCTTGC
>DVNV01000021.1 GCA_018714125.1 Candidatus Galloscillospira excrementipullorum | reverse complement strand
GCCTGCGGGGCGGGCGGCAGGGGGCCTTACGATAAGGCCGGCCTTTGCGAGGGAGAATGTTTCATGTGAAACATTCTCCCTCGCTGTTGTATTTTGGGGGCGGCGGCGTTATAATAGGAAACATACCGGGCCCTTTTGGGGCCATATCCGTCTGCATGTCGGAAGGAAGGAGGCGTCCGCCCCGCATGGGCCGCATCATCGCAATCGCCAACCAGAAGGGCGGCGTGGGCAAGACCACCACGGCCGTCAATCTCGCTGCAGAGCTTGCCGCACAGGGCAGGGAAGTGCTGCTGTGCGACTTTGACCCGCAGGGCAACGCCACGTCGGGCCTTGGCATCAACAAAAAGAAGCTCACCCGCACCATCTATACCGTGCTGTGCGGCGGGGATACGGCGGCGTCGGCGCTGGTGCGCACTCCGGTCGACCATCTGGCGCTGCTGCCCACCGACAACAACCTGGCGGGCGCGGCCATCGAGCTGGTGGCACAGCCCGACCGCGTCACCCGCCTCAAGGACAAGCTGCTGCCCCTGCGCCACCGGTTTGACTTCCTTTTCATCGACTGTCCGCCCTCTCTCGAGCTGCTCACGCTCAACGCGCTCAACGCGGCAGACAGCGTGCTGGTGCCCATCCAATGCGAATTTTTCGCGCTGGAAGGGCTGTCCCAGCTCACCAATTCCATCCGGCAGATTAAAAAGCTCTACAATCCTGAGCTCTCCATCGAAGGGGTGCTGCTCACCATGTATGACGGGCGCCTCAACCTGACGGTGGAGGTGGCGCAGGAAATCAAGCGCTTTTTTGCAGACAAGGTCTATGCCACCGTGATTCCGCGCAACGTCAGGCTGAGCGAGGCGCCCAGCCACGGGCTGCCCATCGGGCTTTACGACAAGTATTCGCGCGGCGCGGAGGCCTACCGGGCCTTTGCGCAGGAATTTTTGAGCAGGCAGCCCTGAGCATTCGGGGCTTTTCCGGCAAGGACGGCCGGGCGGCGGCTGCCGCAGGGCCGTCGGTTTCGTATTTTACCAGACGTTCGACGTTTTCAGGGAGGTGATTGGCATGACAAAACCACGGCGCGGACTTGGCATGGGCCTCGACGCTCTTTTTGACGCAAGCTCCATAGAGGTCGAGGGCGGAAGGCTGCGCATGGTGCCGTTGTCAGCCATTGAGCCCAACAAGGACCAGCCCCGCCGGGAGTTTGACGAGGAGAAGCTGCAGCAGCTTGCCGACTCCATCTCCCGCTACGGCGTGCTGCAGCCCCTGCTGGTGCGTGATATGGGAAACGGCCGGTATCAGCTGCTGGCCGGGGAGCGGCGCTGGCGCGCGGCCCGGCTGGCCGGGCTGACCGAGCTGCCGGTTCAGCTCAAGGAGCTGGAGGATCAGGGGGTGCTCGAGGTGGCCCTCATTGAGAATTTGCAAAGGGAAGACCTCAACCCCATGGAGCAGGCGGGGGGCTACCGCCGGCTGATGGACGAATTTTCCCTCACGCAGGAGGAGGTGGCCGCCCGGGTGGGCCGCTCGCGCTCGGCCGTCGCCAACACGCTTCGGCTGCTCTCGCTGCCCAAGACCATTCAGGACATGGTGCAGGAGGGCGCGCTGAGCGAGGGCCACGGGCGCGCGCTGGTGGGGCTTGACGAAAGCGTCTCGCTGCCTCTGGCGCTTCAGGCCTGTGAACAGGGACTGTCGGTGCGTCAGCTCGAACGGCTGGCGTCTGCCGCCGCCAAGGCGGGCAGGGAAGGGGAGAGCCCCGCGCCCGAGCCCGCAAAAGACCTCTATGCCCGGCAGCTCGGGGAGGCGCTTTCGGGCCGTCTGGGCCGCAGGGTGCAGCTTCGTCCCGGCGCCAAAAAGGGCCGCATCGAAATCGAATACTATGACAATCAGGACCTGTGCGCCCTGCTGGAGCAGCTTGGGCTGCCGGTGGAGCTTTGAGTTTCCCGCTTAGAGGGCGCGCATTTTTGTGGTTTTTAACGCTATTTTACAAAAGGAGGAAATCTCCCCATGCTCGATATCAAACTCATTCGCAATCAAACCGATTACGTCAAAACCCGTCTTGCCGACCGTGGCACAAGCTATGACGCCGACATCGACGCCGTTTTGCAGCGCGACGATGCGCGCCGTGCCCTGATTTTTGACAACGAGCAGCTCAAGGCCCGTCAAAACGAGGCCAGCCGCCAGATTCCGGCCATGAAAAAGGCCGGGCAGCCGGTTGACGCGCTCATGGCGCAGATGGCCGAGCTCTCGGCCAAAATCAAGGAGGACGACGCCAAGCTGGCCGTGCTGGACGCCGAAATCACCGACCTGCTGGCCCGCATTCCCAACCTGCCCGACGCCTCGGTGCCGGTGGGCGCGAACTCGGACGACAACGTCGAGGTGCGCCGTTGGGGGCAGCCGCGCAGCTTTTCCTTCGAGCCCAAGCCCCACTGGGACATCGGCCGCGACCTGGGCATTCTCGACCCCGAGAGTGCCGCCAAGGTGACGGGCGCGCGCTTCCACTTTTACCGGGGCCTTGGCGCGCGTCTGGAGCGCGCCGTCATCAACTTCTATCTCAACACCCACACCTCGCGCGGCTACACCGAGGTCTTCCCGCCCTTCATGGTCAACAAGGACTCCATGTTCGGCACGGGACAGCTTCCCAAATTCGCCGAGGACATGTTCAAGCTCGAGGGGCTTGACTACTATCTGATTCCCACGGCAGAGGTGCCCGTGACCAACTACCACCGCGAATCCATCGTGGACGGCTCGGCGCTGCCCTTCAAATACTGCGCCTATTCGGCCTGCTTCCGCGCCGAGGCCGGCTCTGCCGGGCGCGACACGCGCGGCCTCATCCGCCAGCACCAGTTCAACAAGGTGGAGCTGGTGAAATTTGCCCATCCCGACGACTCCTTCCAGCAGCTCGAGAGCCTGACGGCAGACGCCGAATATGTGCTGCAGCAGCTCGGCCTGCCTCACCGCACGGTGGTGCTGTGCACGGGGGACATGGGCTTTGGCTCGGCCAAGACCTACGACATCGAGGTCTGGCTGCCCTCCTACAACCGCTATGCCGAAATTTCCTCCTGCTCCAACATGACCGACTTCCAGGCCCGCCGCGCCAACATCCGCTTCAAGAACACCCCCAAGGACAAGGCGCAGTTCGTGCACACGCTCAACGGCTCGGGCGTGGCCGTCGGCCGCACGGTGGCCGCCATCCTGGAAAATTACCAGAATGAAGACGGCAGCGTCACCGTTCCCGAGGCGCTGCGCCCCTATATGGGCTGCGACGTCATCCGCTAGGCGGCAACCCCGGCGAAAAAAAGGGGGCCGCACCCTTGTGCCGCCCTATCTGCCGGGAAAAAGAGAAGGCCCCTTCGCACACCTGCCGGCCGGGGGAGGGCTCCGCGCCGCCCTGTGCCAGGCGCCTGTGTGCGTTCATGCCGCCTCTCTGTTTCACATGAAACATTCCAAGTAAGAAGGCTTTTATTCCAGAAGGCCGCCCGTGCGGGAAAATTCCTGCACGGGCGGCCTCTTTTGGCCCTTTGGCCCCCTTTGCGCGCCGGGCCTGCCTGCCCCCTTGGAATCATCCGACAAAATTGCGGCTTTTCTCTTCCCTTTGGGATATCCCCATGCTACAATACAAGTACCTGCCGGCATCTTCCGGCAGAGCAAGCACACCAAGGCAGGGGGACTTTTGCGTCATGCAGACAACAACGGCCAAAAAACCGTTCTACTACGGCTGGGTGGTGGTTTTGGGATGCTCCATCGTCATCGGGGCCTCAACCGGCCTGATTACCAACTGCGCCGGCATCTTCATCAAGCCCGTCACCGAAAGCCTGAATGTCTCGCGCGGCGCCTTCACCCTGTATAACACCATGAGCAGCATTGCCTCCATCTGCACCATCATGCTGTGGGGCGAGCTCTTCCGGCGCTACCCCGCCCGAAAGCTCATGCTGCTGGGTTCGCTGATTCTCAGCGCCTGCATCTTCGGCTATTCCTTTGCCACAAAACTGTGGCACTTTTATGTGATTGGCGCGCTCTACGGCTGCTTTTCCACCACCACGGCCGGCCTTGGCATCGCCACCGTCATCAACAACTGGTTTTTGTCGCGCAAGGCGCTGGCCACCGGACTGGCCTGGGCGGGCTGCGGCGTCTCGGCCGCCATCATGACCCCCATTGCCACCCGGGTCGTCGAGCTCTACGGCTGGCGCATGGGCTACCGCCTCATGGCCGGCACCGGGCTTTTCCTCTATCTCACGGCCATCCTGTTTTTCATCCGCGAGAGCCCGGCGCAGCGCGGCCTCCTGCCGCTCGGCGCCGAGCAGTCGACAAAGGACCTCAAAACCTGGCAGCCCACGGGGCTGACCCGGGCGCAGACCGTCAAAACCCCCGCCTACTGGGCCTTTACGCTGGGGCTGACGCTGGTCAGCTTTATCGGCATGGGCATGACGCCCCACATCATCGCCTACCTCACCGACATCGGCTACTCCTCCGCCACCGCCTCCTCGGTACAGGCTGCGGTGATGTGGGCCCTGGTGCTGGCCGAGGTGGTGCTGGGCGCCGTGTTTGACCGCGTTGGCCCGGTGTATACCAGCCTGCTGACGGGGCTGTCGCTCCTGCTGTCGGTGCTGCTGCTGCTGTTTGCCGGCTCCTCCCCCCTCATGCCGTGGCTGTTTGCCTTTGTCTACGGGTTTGGCTACGCCACGCTGTCGGTTCCCATCGCCTATCTGGTGGGGGAGAATTTCGGCACCCGCGAGTTTTCCGCCGTCTACAGCCTGTGCACCATGCCCTCCGGCATCGGCGGCGCCCTGGGCTCTCCCTTCTCCGGCATGGTGTTTGACACCACCGGCGGCTACCTCACGGTGTGGCTCATCTATCTCGCTCTGTCTGTGGTCTGCACGCTGGCGCTGACCTTTGCGGCGGCGCGCTGCGCGCGCGAGGGCTACAAGTACAGATAGATTTCCCCGGGCAGGCTCCCTTTTTGCCGGCCTTGCCGGCTGGAGCCCTGCCCTGCACGGCCTGTGCGGCAGGCACGGGGCATCGGTCCGCCTTTCGTAGGCGCCCCCTGCGGTACGGCACAGTCTTTTTCCCAATACACGAAAGGAGATTTTGCCATGAGACACTTTGAACCCACCCGCGAATTTGCCCGCTCCCTCGACAGCGCCGATCCCATGCGTCATTTCAAAGAGAGATTCTATGTAAAAGAGGGCCTCATTTACATGGACGGCAATTCCCTTGGCCTGTGCAGCAAGGACGCCGAACAATACGTCCTTGAAGCTCTGGAGACCTGGAAAAACGAAGGCATCGGCCTGTGGTCGGCTCCCTGTGCCGACGGCACTGCCTACTTCGACTATCAGGATACGCTGGGTGCCGGCCTGGCAAAGCTCATCGGGGCCGACGCCGATGAGGTCACGGTGTCCACCAACACCACCATGAACATCCATCAGGCGGTGGCCACCTTCTATCATCCCACGCCGGAGCGCAACAAAATCGTCATGGACGATCTCAACTTTCCCACCGACCACTATGCCGTCAAAAGCCAGATTCGCCTGCACGGCTACGACCCCGAGCAGTGCCTCAAGTTCGTCAAAAGCCGCGACGGAAAGCTCATCAACGAGGACGACGTC
Source organism: Candidatus Galloscillospira excrementipullorum (assembly GCA_018714125.1). Taxonomy (GTDB): domain Bacteria; phylum Bacillota; class Clostridia; order Oscillospirales; family Feifaniaceae; genus Galloscillospira; species Galloscillospira excrementipullorum. Next base: position 26,432 of record DVNV01000021.1, on the reverse strand, counting down.
ATCGCCGCCTTTACCGACGACGTCTGCCTGGCGCTGCTGCCCAGCGTGCTCTACCGCAGCGCACAGCTCGTCGATATGGAAAAAATTGCCAAGGCTGCGCGTGAGCGCGGCATTGTGATTGGCTTTGACCTGTGCCACTCCATCGGCTCGGTGCCGCACGACTTCAAGAAAATCGACCCCGACTTTGCCGTGTGGTGCAATTACAAGTACATGAACGGCGGCCCCGGCACGGTGGCGGGCCTTTACATCAACCGCAGGCACTTTGCCTGCGAGCCGGGCCTCTCGGGCTGGCACGGCAACCGCGCCGACACCAAGTTTGAGCTGCGCCTTGAGTTTGAGCACGAGCTGCGCGCCTCGGGCTGGCAGACCGGAACGCAGCCCATTTTGTCGATGGCGCCCATCTTCGGCAGCCTGAAGCTGTATGGGGAGACCGACATCCAGACCGTGCGTGAGAAGTCGCTCAACCTCACGGCCTACCTGATGTATCTGATTGACGAGAAGCTGACCAAATACGGCTTTTCGGTGGGCAACCCCAGGGACGACGCCAAGCGCGGCGGCCATGTGGCGCTGGAGCACGACGATGCCATCCGCATCAACGAGGCCATCAAGCACAACGGCATCGTGCCCGACTTCCGCTTCCCCAACGTCATCCGCCTGGCGCCCATCGCCTTCTATACCTCGTATGAGGACATCTACGAGATGGTGGAGCGCATCATCCGCATCATGGAGACGCGTGAATACGAACAGTACGAAAACAAAATTGGCAGCATTGCCTGACAACACCCTTTGCAAAGGCCGGGGGCTTTTTAGGGCCCCCGGCCTTTGCGGCGGCGGCTTCGATCGGCCCCCGCGCGGCAAGGCCCCTGCCGTCCGGGCGCCGGCAGAGGCCCTTGCAGCCCTGCATAAAGCCGCGCTTGGCAGGCTTCCAAACGCAAAAAAGAGCCTTGAGAGCAACAGTCTGTCCCGTGTCAAATCCCGGGGGAGGAAGGCCCCCGCTTTTCGGCAATTTCCCTAAAAATAAAAATTTAAGGCAGTTTCCATTTATTTTTAAGACGCTTTCTGCTAAAATGGCATTGTTCTTTATCTTTTCGGAGGGAGACTCTCGGCGTTTTCTCCCTTCGCAATTAAAAAAGGGAGGATTCTCATGCAGCAAACCGCAACCCCCAAAAAGGCGCCCAAAAAATTTTTCTACGGCTGGATTATCGTGCTGTGCTGCACGCTGCTCATGGCCGTGGGCACCGGTATCTTTGTCAACTGCGTCGGCATCTTTGTCAAGCCGGTCTGCGAAGACCTGGGCTTTGAAAGAGGGACCTTCACGCTCTACACTACCATCACCAGCGTCCTGAGCATGCTGGCCATGCTGGTGTTCGGCGAGCTCTACCGCAAAAAACCACGGCGCATCCGACTGTATATCGCGATCGGCGGGCTGACCGGCTGCCTGGTCTTTTTCGGCTATTCCCTGTCGAGCAAGCTGTGGCACTTTTACACGCTGTCAGCCATTTACGGCTGCGTGGCCACCACGCTGGCCGGCATCTCGGTGACCACCCTTGTCAACAACTGGTTTGTCGACAAGCGCGGGCTGGCCACAGGCCTGGCCTTTGCCGGCTCGGGCGTTTCGGCCGCCATCATGACGCCGGTGCTCACCACCGTTGTCACCGACTACGGCTGGCGCATGGGCTACCGCACCATGAGCCTGGTCAGCTTTATCATTTTGATCCCGGCCATGCTGCTCATCCGTCTTGAACCGTCTGACAAGGGCCTTTTGCCCTATGGCGTAACGCCCCATCCCTCGGAGGAGGACAAGCGGTCGATCCCCGTGATTGAGCAGACCGGCCTCACCCGCGCGCAGGCCGTCAAGACCAGCTCGTTTTATTTCCAGTCCATCGGCATCTTCTGTCTGAGCCTGGCCGGCATGGGCATCTCCAACCACGCCATCTCCTATTTTACCGACATCGGCTATTCTCCGCTCACGGCCTCGACCGCCATGAGCCTTGTCATGACCATCATGATCGGCGCAAAGATCCTGCTGGGCGCCGTGTTCGACAAAATCGGCAGTGTGCGCTCTGCCATTCTGACCGGCCTTTGCATGATTGCCTCCACGCTGTCCATCCGCTTTGCCGGCGCAGGCGCCTTTATGCCCTATGTCTTCTCCGTGTGCTTTGGCTTTGGCTACTCCACGCTGACCGTGCCCTATTCCTATCTGATCGGCCAAAACTTCGGCACCCGCGAATTCTCCTCCATCTATTCGCTGATCTGCACCCTGGGAAGCCTGGGCGGCGGAATTGCGGCCACTCTCACCGGTATGCTGTATGACAGGCTTGGCTCCTACTACCCGGTTTGGACGATTTATTTCGTGCTGGCCTGCCTGGCGCTTACCTTTTTGTTCCTGGCCTCCAAGACGGCGCAGGACAGGGGCTACCAGTATCGCTGATTCTTTTTCCCTTTCGGGCGGGGTCCGTGCGCCTTGCGGCGCCGGGCTCCGCTTTCTTTTTCTTTCTTCACAAAAAAGTCAAAAAACAAGAGCTTGTTTGAAGCCTGCCCTTTATGATATACTATTTTTTGCGGCTCATTTTAAAAAGGAAAGGCAGAAACAACCATGCAACAAACGAAAACCAAAAAGAAATTCTTTTACGGCTGGGTCATTGTGTTTTGCTGTACGCTGCTGGTGGCGGCCGGCACCGGCATTTTCGTCAACTGCCTTGGCATTTTCGTCAAGCCGGTGTGCGAGGAGCTGGGCTTTGACCGGGGGCCCTTTACGCTCTATTCCACCATCGGCGGCTTTGTGGGCATGTTCGCCATGCTGGCCTACGGCGAGCTCTACCGCCGGTATCCGCAGCACATCCGCAAATTCATTGCGCTTGGCATGGTCATTTGCTGCGGCGCGTTTTACGGCTATTCGCTGTCCACCAAGCTGTGGCACTTCTACGCGCTGGCCGCTTTCTACGGTACCGGCTCCATGACGCTGGCCGGCATCTCCATCACCACGCTCATCAACAACTGGTTTGTGGAAAAGCGCGGCCTGGCCACCGGGCTGGCCTTTGCGGGCTCGGGCGTTTCGGCCGCCGTCATGACGCCGGTGCTCTCCACCATCGTGGCCGACTTCGGCTGGCGCATGGGATACCGCACCATGAGCCTGGTGTCGCTCTGCCTGCTGGTGCCGGCCGTGCTGCTCATCCGCGTTTCCCCGGCCGAAAAGGGCCTTTTGCCCTACGGCGTCAAGCCCGGGGAAGGGGCTGGCGAAAACACCCCGCACATCCCCGTGCTGCAGCAGACCGGCATCACCCGCAGGCAGGCCGTCAAAACCCCTGCCTTCTACCTCCAGATTCTGGGCATGCTGTGCCTGGGAACGGCCGGCATGGGCATGTCGGGCCATGTGATTGCCTATCTGACCGACATCGGCTATTCCGAGCTCACGGCCTCCACCGCCATGAGCCTTGTCATGACGGTCATGATTTTTGCCAAAATCCTGCTGGGCGCCGTGTTTGACAAAATCGGCCCCGTCCCGTCGGCCGTTCTCACCGGCATCTGCATGCTGGCGTCGGTGGTGGCCCTGCGCTTTGCCGGCGTCGGCTCCTTCATGCCCTATGTCTTCTCGCTGTGCTTTGGCTTTGGCTACTCGACCCTCACGGTGCCCTACTCCTACCTCATCGGCCAAAACTTCGGCACCCGTGAATTTGCCGCCATCTACAGCCTTGCCAGCATGATTTCCAGCCTGGGCAACTCCTACGCCCCCTCGCTGTCGGGCACGCTGTATGACTTCTTTGGCAGCTATGTGAATGTCTGGAACATCTACATTGTTGTGTCGGTGGCCGCCACGGTCTCGCTGACGGCAGCCGCCAAAATCAGCCGTCAAAAGGGCTACAGCCGCTATTAAAAATATTTTTTCCCGCCTTGCTTTTTCTTGAAAGGGCAGCTTTCCCGATGGGAAGGCTGCCCTTTTTTGCCTGCCCTTTCGGGCCGGCGCCCGGCCTTTCTGTTTTATCTTTGCGTATAGTTCTCAAACCCTCTTGTGCTGCCGTTTGCCGCCATGATATACTTTTTTTTGCGAACAAAAATAAAAAAAGAAAGGCTGAACCCCATGCAAGAAAAGCTCTCCCCCCCCGGCAACGGGGCGTCCCAAGCTCTTTTACGGCTGGATTGTGGTTCTCGGCTGCGCTCTCATGATGGGCACCAGCATCGGCCTGTTTGTCAACTGCAACGGCATTTTCATCAAGCCCGTCTGTGAAGACCTCGGCTTTACGCGCGGCGCCTTCACGCTCTATGCCTCCATTGCCTCTTTCGTCGGCATGTTCATGCAGGTGGTCTACGGAAACCTCTATCAGAAATACCCCATGCTGCCCTTTTCGCGCGTCTCCATTTTTGTGGTGTGCTCTTGCGTTTTGGGCTATTCCTTTGCCACAAAGCTGTGGCACTTTTACGCTCTGGCCGTCCTTTACGGCCTCCTGTCGACCCCCATCTTGACCGTGACCATCGCCTCGCTGGTCAGCAACTGGTTTGTGGACAAAAAGGGCCTTGCCATGGGGCTTGCCTATTCGGGCTCGGGCGTGACGGCCGCCATCATGACGCCCATCCTCTCGAGCGTGGTGCAGAATGTCGGCTGGCGCTGGGGCTACCGCCTGCTGGCCGTGACCGGCTTTGCGGTGCTCTTTGTCTCGGTGTTTGTGCTGCTGCGCGAAAAGCCCTCCGACATGGGCCTCACCCCGCTTGACAACCACTCCGGCACCTCGCCGGACGCAAAGCCCCTTGAGCCTGTGGGCATCTCCAAAAAGCAGGCGCTCAAATCCCCCGAGTTTTACATGACCGCCTTTGGCATCGCCGTTTTCGGCGCCACCACCATGGGCACCAACCCCCATGTAATTTCCTGCCTCACCGACACCGGCTATTCGGCCGCCACGGCCTCCGCCGTGTCCAGCGTTGTCATGGTGGTCATGATTTTTGCCAAAATCGCGCTGGGCGCCGTGTTTGACCGCGTCGGCGCGGCAAGGGCCGCCATCCTGTCCGGCCTTTGCATGGTGGCCTCCCTGGTCTCCATCATGCTGTGCCGGGGCTCTGCCATCATGCCCTTTGTCTTTGCCGTCTGTTTTGGCTTTGGCTACTCCATCGGCACCGTCCCCGCCTCCTTTTTGGTCATTGAAAACTTTGGCGCCAGGGAGTTTTCGGCCATCTACAGCATCTCCTCCATGCTCTCGGGCATCTTTTCGAGCTTTGGCCCCTCCATCACCGGCGCCCTGTATGACATGTCGGGCTCCTATGACATCGTCTGGCCCATCTATCTCGGGTTTATCTGCCTTGCCATGGCGTCGCTGGCCCTTGCGGCAAACTCCTCGCTGCGCAAAAACTACAACCCCCGCGCCGTGCGTCCGGGCGCCGGCAAGCACTGACCCCTCCCTTCACGCCGCAAAATCCCCCGACACAGGATTTTCAAAAATTTGTTCTTTCTTTTTGCCTTCCTCTGTGCTATACTGAAAAAAAAACCTTGTTCGGAGGTGGCACGGTGGGCAAAGGAGAACAAACCAGGCAGCGGGTGTATGACTTTGTCTGTGAATATCTGGACCTTCACGGCTATGCGCCGTCGGTGCGCGAAATCTGCCTTGGGGTCAGCCTCAAATCCCCCTCTTCCGCCTTCGGGCACCTGCGCCAACTGGCCGAAGAGGGCCGCATCGAGTTCAACCCCGGCCAAAAGCGCTCCATCTCCCTGCCCGACCGTGCAAGGCCCTCCGTGCGCGTCCCCGTCGTGGGCCGGGTGACGGCGGGCGCCCCCATTCTGGCCGTGGAGCAGCGCGAAGGCACACTTCCCGTCGATGCAGACTTTGCGCGCGGCAGGGAGCTCTTTGCCCTGCGCGTCCGGGGGGACAGCATGCAAAACGCCGCCATTTTGGACGGCGACCTCGTCGTGGTCGAGCGCACACCCGAAGCCAAAAATGGCGACATCGTGGTGGCCCTTCTGGAGGAAGAGGCCACTGTCAAGCGTTTTTTCCGCGAAGCAGACGGTTTTCGCCTTCAGCCTGAAAATGATGCCTATGACCCCATTTTCACCCGTGAGCTGGTCATTTTAGGCCGTGTGGTGGCTGTCTTCCGGGACCATCTGTGAAATTGTGCCTTTTTCTGAAAAGCCCCCGCCTTCAAGGGTTAAGCCCCATAGGTACACAATGTGAACCTATGGGGCTTAACGCCGTGTATGGGAAAGATTAGGGCTTGTGGAACATCGCAGGCCCTAATTTCTTATTGAGCAGATAACTACTGGCTCTCGCAAAAGTGGTAAGTTTTCTACCTGCGGACAGCGGTGTATGGTCTGCAAAACCAATGATAAGGCATTTATTGAAATAGAAATATTCCAGTGGCTTTTCACGCCGACTTGTGGTATGGTGTCTTGCTACAAGGAGGTAGAGCATATGAACAACGCCCTGAAAAAAATTCTACTACAGATTTTACACGCCACTGCCCATGACCGAGTCTGAGCAGGAAATTGAAGATTGCCACCAACAACTTATTGAGAGATTGGAAAAGCCAGAGAGAAAGCCGGTGTTGCGTATCATGGACGCACAGAACCTAATCACAGAGGAACGCTCCATGGACAGTTTCCTTTGCGCATTCCAATTGGCATGGGAATTGGCATACGAGTTGAATCACTTTGAGACAGACAGGCATCCCTTTCCGAAAGAAGCGGAGAGGGATGCCTGATTTTATAGGAATAGCTGTGTAGTACTTTAAGACGTAGGCAGAATACTTGTTTGAAACCGTGATTGGGTGTTTAGTCGGCCATGCCAATCTGACCGACGGCATAGCGCAGGGCCTTCATGGTAATGGGCGACTGGGGCTGGATCGCATCACCCGGCTCCAGCAGCTTGTTGGAAATGGCAAATGCAACGGCGTCCCGCGCCCAGGGAGAGACTTGGCCGCCGTCCGGGTACCGGTCCAGAATGTCTGCATCGGTCACTTTAGGGCTTCCGAACAGGCGATAGATCATCACCATAGCCTGTTCCACAGTCATGGCATCCTCTGGCCCAAAGAAACCGTTACCGTAGCCGCCCAGATAGCCGTTCTGCCCGGCCCAGGCAACTGCCTCAGCGTAAGGAGCGTCCCAAGCCACATCCGTGAAGGTGGGAGTCCCCACGATCTCGTCCCACCGATGGGCATGGTCAAATAGCATCTTGACTGCGTCTCCCCGGGTGACGGAAGCCTCGCTTGTGTCGGCCCATCTGACGGAGATGTCATCCAGATAGTAAGAGGTTACCCCTTCGAAGCCGGAGCCGGTGCCGATCATCAGGTACGCCGTTCCTGCTTCATCGGTCCGGGCAATGACCTTGGTCTCCATCTCATTGAACTCATATTCGCCGGGGCGAAACTCATAAAACTCCTCCACACCGTGCTCGTTGGGGCAGTCGGAAAAAATGGGGGTAAATCCACTGTCGTTCCGGTTGAAGTCAAAGGAAAGTCCCGTGGTCATCTCCTTTGCGGCAGCAGCTCCCGCCAGGACGCTCATACCAATGGCCGCAGCCACACCCAATGAACAGGATCGTTTGAATCGCATTTGAAATCCTCCTTGATGTTTTGGCGTTTGCCTGTTCATCTATTTAGATGCGGCGAGGATTTCGCTTTGTTGGGATTTTGTCGGAAAATCTGAAAAAAAGAATTCCGGCTACAATGGAGACGATCAGCAGGGCCAGCCACACCGTAAACCAGGGAGACAGGGACGGCTCTGCGGGCGGGATGCTGCTGATCCCAAAATCGCCGCCGGGCTCCTGGGCAGGGTCACAGAAATACTGGGTTGCCTGGTATATAAGACCACTGGCAGAAACGACTGCCACGCTGGCCAGAGCGGTGAGTGTTCGCCGCAGGCTTTTGATGGAGGTGTTGTAGAGCCACTGGACCGTTCCCACAGGCATGGACAACAGCTGGGCGATCTCCTTGTGACTCAGGCCACCCAGGACTTTCAGAGTGACCACATTCTGCCGCTTGGGATCGAGGGAGGACAGCATGGCCTGAACCGTCTCCATGTCCTCCAGCATTTCGAGCTGCCGCTCTGGGACAGGGACCTCCGGAAGCTCATCCACAGAATCATGCTCCGGCTTCTTTTTCCGCAGAGCCATCAGAGCTTCATTTTTGACCACCGTATGGAGCCAGGCCAGTTCGTGATTAGAGGGAAAGAGACTTTCGTCCATGGTATAGAGCCGCAGCGCTGCGTTTTGTACTGCGTCCATGGCGTCACTCTCCTGCCGGAGCACCAGATAGGCAGTGCTGAACAGGAATCGGTAATACCGTGCATAGAGAAGCTCAAATCCCGTTGCGTTCTTTGTTCGGATCAAGGCCAGAATTTCGGCAGATCGGAATCTTTTATATCACGCTTTGCTCGAAACATACTGCTTATATAGGATTCAACTCCTTTCTCAGATGGCACTTCGATATATCATGATTTCTTCCCCTTTGGTATCCAGTTCACCTGTAAATTCAAATCCAAAGGAGCGATATAAAGCGATTGCCGAATGGTTTTCTGCGTACACGCTGAGATAAATATCTGTATTGGGATAGTGGGTGCGAATCTCCTGTGGGATCAGCTGGACCGCAGGCTTTGCATAGCCCTTACCTTGATGTTGCTTATCAATCAGCAAGCGGTCGAACCAAAGTCTTGTATAGGCGGGCTCCTGGATCATTCTGTACATGGTAAAACCGATCATGGTGTCGTTGTCATAGATGCACATGGGATGCCACGCCGCCAGCTGATCCGCCTCTTTCATACAGTCCGCAACACTTTCGATAAAACCTGTCTGGTGTGGAAACACCTCCAACTTCTCAGCAGCTCTGCGATTTTTGCCGGTAACAGGTTTTAACGACAGATTACTCATGCTCACCTCTATTATGTTCCTGCTTTTCGGTGTCCTGCGGATTTGCCAGGCAAACCAACGCCATCACCACTTGATGGTTTCGGATCTCAGTGACCCGGATCACCAGGCCGGCGGTTTCCACTTCAATAGTGGCCCCATCCTCGGGGATGGTGGCCACGGCCCCAAAGACCAGTCCGTTAAAGGTATCAAAGTCATCGCAGGGCAGCGTGACACCAAGAACCTGGGCGACCTCCTCCAGAGGTGCCTCTCCACGGATCTTCCAGGTGCTGGAGTCCACAGCCTCAATCAAGGGAAGGGCGCTTCTGCATACATCTTCCTCGCCCAGATCTCCCACCAGCTGCTCCACAAGATCGTTGATGGTGACAATGCCCGTCATACCGCCGTATTCGTCCAGCACCACCGCCAAAGGATGGCCGCCGCCCTTCATGTTGCGGAACAGCACATCTGCCTTGACGCTGTCCGGTACCAAATAGGGAGTCTCCACCGCCTGTTCCAGCACGGCCTCCCGGCTCCGGTCGGTCAAACGGAAGTAATCTTTTGCATTGAGGATACCCACCACATCGTCCGCGGATTCTCCGCACACAGGATACCGGGTGTGGCGGCTGTTGTGGATGGTAGCAGCCCACTCCTCCATGCTCTCCTCCAACCATAGAATGGTCAGATCGGTTCGATGGGTGGCAATCTCCCCGGCGGTCAAGTCGTCAAACTCAAAAACATTTTGGATAAATTGCTTTTCTTCATGGTCAATGGTGCCTTTCTGGGTGCCAACGTCTACCATCATGCGGATCTCCTCCTCGCTGACGGTCTCCTCCTCGGCGTTGGGGTCAATGCTAAGCAGGCGGAGGACGGCATTGGTGGAAACGGTCAGGAACCACACGATGGGGGCAAACAGCTTGGCAATGGCGGAGATCAGGCCGGAGATTCCCAGAGCCAGGGACTCTGCCTTTCGCATAGCCAATCGCTTGGGAACCAACTCACCAAAGATCAGAGTAAAGTAGGACAAAATCAGAGTGATAATAACCACGGCGATGGCATCCAGGGTAGCAGCGGGAACGCCTACGCCCAAGCCTACCAGCCAATTGACCAGGCCGTCCGAAAAGTTCTCCGCCGCGAAGGCGCTGCCCAGGAATCCGGACAGAGTGATGGCCACCTGGATGGTGGCGAGAAAGCGGGCCGGTTGGCTGGTCAGACGAGCCAGTCGTATGGCCCGTTTGTCTCCCTCCGCTGCCATTCGGGCCAGCTTGGCGTCATTGATAGAAATTACGGCAATCTCCGCACAGGCAAAGACTGCGTTGAGCAGGATCAGAAGCACCTGCAGTAAAATCATAAATAAGATAGAATTTTCCAATGTAAGTACCTCCTCAAATCATAACAATTACAGAAAAAAGCGCAAAAAGACACGACCTGTCACATTATTCGCGAAAGTACAGGCCATGTCTCATTCGATTCTGTTCATAATTGTACGAGGGAGGCTTGGCGGGGGCGTTACTGTCACCGTCATCCATAAGTTGAAGACCTTCTCCTTTCATTGTAATGTTCCATATCTTATCAGACAATCTTCGGTTCGTCAACTTGTGAAGTGACTATTATACATATAGATTTTGTTCAGATCATGTCCCTGCCCAAAGTCATGTGGCAGCACATATTTCTTTCTTTTGATCCGTCATGTAAAACCGGACGAAAGGACGAAGATAGATTGAATTATGGTTTCTGTTTATGATTTTACTTGGTAAACAGTACAAATACAACCCGTATCCCGATGACCGCCCATTTTCTCCCAATATCCATCTCTTGTGTTCATGCTCTTCATAAAAACACGCTCCTTTCATTCAATATTTTTTGATTATATCATTTGTTGGGGCTGATGGGAATAGACAAATCGTAAAGATCGCTGCATAGAACTGTCCCCAAAGGACATCCATAAACACTTGATTTTTTGCGGTAGCTATAGTAGAATCTTAGAAAATATTGTATGCTTGTCTTACTCCCCGGGGTTAGACATCGGAAGCATTGAAGCCAGTTCTGTCAGGGCCGCAATTGCGGAAGGAATAGGTTTCAATGCTTATTTTTATATAAGGGGGAACAGATATGTTACACATGGAGGTATATCCTGCACTGCCGACAGAGGCCGCATCGATCCGGAAGGAAGTATTTATGGAGGAGCAGGGGTTTGTGGAGGAGTTTGATGAGATCGACCATCAGGCTCGGCATATTGTGGTGTTCAACGGAGAAGTTCCGGTTGGAACCTGCCGCTTTTATTGGGACCAGGAGAGAAACTCTTATGTTCTGGGAAGAGTTGCAGTCCGAAAAGCCTTCCGTGGTCAGTCTCTGGGTCTGATGCTTGTCCAAGAATGCGAAAAGCAAGTGATTGCATCAAAAGCAAATAAACTGTTTCTTGCCGCTCGGGTTCGTGTAAAAGAGTTTTACGAAAAGCAAGGATATACAGCAATAGGACAGGAGTTTCTGGAAGAATACTGCCCGCATATATGGATGTATAAAACCTTGTCCTAAGGAGGCAATGTGTTGTTATGGAAATCTTAATGCTCAGAGAGCACAGAGAATATATCAAAAAAGCTGCCGCATGGTTCCATGCAAAATGGGGTGTTCCCCAAGCGGCGTATGAAGAAAGTATGCTTGCGTGTTTGGAGAGGAATACCGCGATTCCCCAATGGTATCTTGCCGTCCACCAGGCAGAAATCATCGGAGGTGTTGGTGTCATCGAAAATGACTTTCATGACAGGAAAGATATCTCCCCCAATCTGTGTGCATTATTTGTGGAGGAAGCATGGCGGAAGCAAGGAATTGCCGGTAGATTGCTTCAATTTGTATGCGATGATATGGTAAAATGGAATATCCATACCCTGTATCTGCTGACGGATCATACTTCGTTTTATGAACGATACGATTGGGAATTTATATGCATGGCGAAAAGTGAAGACGGCGAAACCATGCGCATCTATCAGTCTCCAGCTCGGTTAAGGAGTGATGTCATTGGATAAACGATATCAGGTGCTGAACCTATGTTATACTTTTCAGAAAATGCAGCAGCATTTGCACCCCGTGGTACTGTTCGGTAACAGGGATGTGATCTTGGTAGACTGCGGTTATGATTCTCTACAACATTTGAGTGGTTATAGGTTTCTTAAAGGTTTGACCGCTATACTGAATTGATTTCAGAAAGGTGGCAGCGGAATATGCGGATTTTGCTGGTGGAAGATGAAGAATACATGGCGCAGGCTGTGCGCAGGTTTTAGAAAAAAACAACTACATTGTCGATCTGGCACACGACGGAGAATACGGCCTGGACTGCGCGCTTTCCGGTATCTATGACATCATCATTCTGGATACAGATATTGAAGAAATCAAGCGATTGCTGGCATAAAACACAACAGGCGGACAGCGGAAGCTGTCCGCCTGTGTGCCTGACAATTCACAAGGTTCAGAAAATGTACCTATGGGAACTATCAGAAGGCGGGGGCTTTTTTTCTCTTCCGGCCGGAAAAAAGGGAGATTAAAAAAAACTGTTTGTATTTTTTTGTCTTTTTAAAACGATTTATATTTATATTTTGGGCCTTTTTCAGGAAAGAGGGCAGAGGCCGGCTCCGGTGTTTTCGTTGCAATCAGGATGCTTCTATGCTATAATTTATATTATACTTATATATAGAGATATAATAGGCTATAAAGGAAAGACTGACCTATTGTTATAGAGGGAGACGACTATGAACTCAGTGCAGGACGTGTGGAATGCCGTCTATCAGAAAATCAGCGACGCCTACACCCCTACGGCGGCAAACACCTGGTTTGCCGGTGCGCAACCTCTGGCCATGAACTCCAAGTGTTTCAAGCTGCAGGTACCGAGCGATTTTCAAAAGGAAATCATCATCAACCGTTTTGGAGACAAGCTCACCGCATTTCTTACGGAACTGGTGGGCTTTTCTTTGGAGGTAGTTATCTACAGCGAGGAGGAGCAGGAGCAGCGCAAGCGCATTGCCGAGCGCATTGTGGATGTGGACGACATCACAAGCCACTCGCTGAGCCAGGATGACTACACCTTTGAAAACTTTATTGTCGGCGGCTCCAACAAGCTGGCCGAGGCGGCCTGCCGCGCCGTTGCCAACCACACGGAGGATTCCTTCAACCCCCTGTTTATCTATGGCGGCTCAGGCCTTGGCAAGACCCACCTTTTGTGCGCCATCCGCAACAGCGTGAGGGCGAAAAACCCCTCGATGAAGGTGCTGTATCTCAAGGGCGACGAGTTTACCAACGAAATGGTGGAGGCCATCAGCCAGGGCGTTGCGGCCAGAAAGATTTTCCGCGAGAAGTACCGCTATCTTGACATGCTGCTCATTGACGACATTCAGTTTATCGGCGGCAAGGAGTCGACGCAGGAGGAATTTTTCCACACCTTCAACACGCTCTACGAGGGAAAAAAGCAGATTGTCCTGACCTCCGACCGGCCGCCCAAGGAAATCAAAACGCTGGAGGAGCGTCTGCGCACCCGTTTCGAGTGGGGCCTGATTGCCGACATCCAGCCGCCCGACATTGAGACCCGCATTGCCATTTTGAACCGCAAGGCAAAGGACCTTGGCGTCGACCTCTCTCCCGAGGTGGCCGACTACATTGCGCAGCGCCTCAAAAAGAACATCCGGCAGCTCGAAGGAGCCATTAAAAAGCTCAAGGCGCTGCTCATTCTCGACCATGTGGAAATCAACATTGCCGCCGCGCAAAACGCCATCCGCGACGTGCTCAGCGACAATGTGACGGTGCCGGTGCTCATCGACCGGGTGCTCAGCGAAGTCAGCTCCTACTTCGGGCTGACGGCAGAGGATTTGTGCAGCAAAAAGCGCACGGCCGAAATCGCCATGGCAAGGCAGATTGCCATGTATGCCATCCGGGAAATGGCGGCCGTATCGCTGACCCAGATTGGGGACGTCTTCGGCGGCAGGGACCACACCACCGTCATGCACTCCATCCACAAGGTGGAAGATGAGATGAAGGTCAATCCCCATCTCAAGAGCGATGTGGACGAAATCATGGCAAACATCAAGGCGGCAGGGGAGTATTAAAAGGCGGTATTTTGCCTTTGGGCTCTTTTTTCTTAAAAAAGGCGAAAAAAAACACGGGAATATATAGAATGCCAGGGCAGGTTTTCCACAAAAGAAATGTTTTCCACAAGGGCTTTTCCACCCATGCCCCGGCCCTCTTTCAGACAAAAAGCAGTTTCCCCGTTTTTTTCACAGTCTGTCCCCATCCCAAAAAGGCCCCTTTTCCCACCTCCCGGAAGGGAAAATTCCCCTTTTCCACAGCTTCCACACCCCCTACTGCTGCTACTGTTTTGATATATCCTTCATTGAAGAAAGGGGTTTCCCCTTTCAGGACCATTGCACAACATTGCAAAAGCAAATAAAAGACCTCGCCAAAGGGAGCTTTTACTCGCTTTCAGCCAACGCCACGTCAAGGAGGGCATTCAATCATGAAATTCACCTGCGACCGCGCCGTTTTGGCGCAAGGGGTAGCCACCGCCTCCCGCGCTGTTTTGGGACGCTCCTCCCTTCCGGTTCTGGAAGGGCTGCTGCTCTCCCTGTCACCCGGCTGCCTGCAGCTGACGGGGTACGACATGGAAACCGGCATTCGCTGCTCCATTCCCGCGCAGACAAAGGACACGGGCGAATTTGTGCTGCCCTGCTCCACCTTCAGCGACATTTTGAAAAAGCTGCCCGAAGGGGAGGTCTTTGTGGAGACGGAGGGCGACGAAGTCACCATCACGGCGGGATATTCGGTGTTCAACCTCATCGGCATCGGGGCCGAGAATTATCCGCCCGTCAACTTCCAAAAGGAGAGCTTTTGCTTTTCCATGGACCAGAAGACGCTGCGCTCCATGATTTTGCAGACTGTTTTTTCGGTCTCCCAGAGCGACAGCAAGCCGGTGCACACCGGGTGCCTCTTCCATCTGGAGGACGACGAGCTCGAGGTGGTGGGGGTGGACGGCTATCGTCTGGCCATCCGCAGGGAGAAGCTGCAAGTTCCGGTGGAGCAGCCCATGCAGTTTGTGGTGCCGGGAAGGACGCTGCTTGAGCTCTCGCGCATTTTGACCGACAGCGACACCGAAGTCACCATCTGGCCCTCGAAGCGCAGCGTGGTGTTTGAAAGCGAAAACATCGTGATTGTCACGCGGACCATCGAAGGGGAGTTTCTCAACTACAAAAACGCCCTCCCCAAGATTCCCATGTTCACCTTAACGGTCAACGTCAAGGAGTTTTTGGACTGCCTTGACCGCGCCTCCCTCTTAATCAGTGAAAAACAGCGTTCCCCCGTGAGGCTCTTTTTCCAAAACGGGGAGATGAAGCTGACCTGCGTGACCCCCATCGGCAGCGTGAGCGACAAGCTCATGCTCGACTACAACGAGCCTCCCCTGGAGATTGGCTTCAACAACCGCTTTTTGCTCGACGCCTTCAAAAACACGGGCGAGAGCGAGGTGCGCATGCAGCTTGCCACAAGCCTTGCGCCCATGGTGCTGCGTCCCATGGAGGACGACAGGTTTCTGTTTCTCATTTTGCCGGTTCGCCTGAGAGTGGATTAGAATTTGTGAAAAAGTGGAAAACTTTTTCCAAAGGGCGGCGGACGTGTTTTTTGCAAAGGAGTTTATTGCCCATGAAAAAAGTCACCGCACGCGTCCGTGTGACGCAGGTTCCCGTCCATACGGAATACATCAAACTCGATTCCTTTTTGAAGCTGGCCGGCGCCTGCCTCACCGGGGGCGAGGCCAAGGAGATGATTTGCTCGGGCGGGGTGCGCGTCAATTCCGAGGTTGTCACCGTGCGGGGCAAGAAGCTGCACCCGGGAGACCGGGTGACTGCCGCAGGAAAGCTCTTTGAGCTCCAGGCGGCGCCCCTTCGCAGGCCGGAAGGGCCGGAAGAAAAAGTTTCGCCCTGAAGAGGGCGGGCAAAGGGGAGAGGCGCGATGTTTGTCAGGGAGGTGTCGCTGCGGCACTTTCGCAATCTGGGATGTCAGAGCGTGTTTTTGTCTCCCGGCGTCAATGTGTTTTACGGCAAAAACGCCCAGGGAAAGACCAATTTGCTGGAATCGGTTTTTCTGCTCTCCTGCCCCAAGGGCTTTCGTCAGGGACGGGAGCGCGACTACATCGCCTTTGACGAGACGGCGGCAAGGGTTTTGCTGCACTACCACGCCTTTGGCCGGGACCAGACGCTGGAGCTGCAGCTCTCTGCTGACGCCCGCAAGAGTATTCTTTTGAACGGCGTGCCCATCCGCAAAAACGGCGAGCTGGCCTCGCAGTTTTGCACCGTGCTCTTTGAGCCGGGACATCTGGACCTGGTCAAGGAGGGGCCGGAGCAGCGCCGTCATTTTCTGGATACGGCCATCTCCCAGCTCCGCCCCAAATACCAGAGCGCGCTGGAGAGCTATTCGCGCGTGATTGCGCAAAAAAACATGCTGCTCAAAAAAAGCGGCTTTTCTTCAAGCCTGCCAGACATGCTGGAAGTTTGGAATGAAAGGCTGGCGGACCTTGGAAGCTATATCACGCTGCAGCGAGGCAGCTATGTCAGAAAACTGTCTGCCGCCGCAGCAGCTCACCATGCGCGCCTCTCCCACGGCAAGGAGACGCTCTTTGTGGAATACCGCGCCTTTTGCGGCGCGCCCGACGAGGCGCTCATCACCTCGCTTTCCGAGCTGCGCAGCCTCCTTTTGGAGCAGCTCAGGCGGGAAATGCCTCTTGAAATGGAGCGCGGCATGTGCATGGTCGGCCCCCACAGGGACGATATGGAGCTTTTGATAGACGGGCGCAGCGCAAGGCTGTTCGGCTCGCAGGGCCAGCAGCGCAGCGTGGTGCTCTCGCTCAAGCTGGGCGAGTGCGAGCTGGTGGAGCAGACGGTGGGGGAGAGCCCCATTCTGCTGCTGGACGACGTCATGAGTGAGCTCGACCGCGCACGGCAGCAGTATGTCAAAAGCAGCTTTGGGGCCCGTCAGGTGCTCATCACAAACTGCGGGAGGGCAAGGCCCTCCAAAAAAGTGACCGCCTTTTCGGTGGCAGACGGCCGTGTGACCCGGCTGGACCCGCCGCCTTCCGCCTGACCAAAAAAAATTACGAAAGGAGAGAGCTCTTTTGTATCTTCACCTGGGAAAAGACGTTTTGGTGCGCGCCAAGGACGTGATTGGGATTTTTGATTTGGAAACCACCACCACAGGGGAAATCACGCGCGATTACCTCGGCAGGGCCGAGCGGCAAAGCCAGATTACCAACGTCTCCTCCGAGCTGCCAAAGAGCTTTATCCTCACCAGGGAGAGCGGCGTCGAGCGTATCTATATTTCCGCCATTGCCCCCTCCACCCTCCAGCGACGGCTGGAAGAAGGGGAGTATGTCATGGATGAAAAGAAGAGATATCTATAACTTTTAGTTATTATTATAGCGAAATATTACAAAAATGAGCTATTTTCGCCCGATACACCAAAGTCCTGTTGTGCGGCGGGGCCTTCCTGGAAAGGGGGCCTGTGCTGCAAGGGGCGTTTGTTCCAGGGGCGTTTTTCACGACGTAAGGAGGAACAGAGATTGCAGGAGAACAAGAACAAAGAGCTTATGGAGGCGCTTGCGGCCGAGGCTGCCGTGGCGGAGGAGGAGGCCGGGCACATGATGGAGCAGGCCGACGAGCTTTCGCACAGGGTGGAGTCTGTCTATGACGAGAGCCAGATTCAGGTTCTCGAGGGGCTTGAGGCGGTGCGCAAACGTCCGGGCATGTATATTGGCTCAACCTCGTCGCGCGGGCTGCATCATCTGGTCTATGAGATTGTGGACAACGCCATCGACGAGGCGCTGGCCGGCTACTGCACGCACATTGAGGTGCGCATTTTGCCGGGCGACATCATCGAGGTTGCAGACAACGGACGCGGCATTCCCACCGGCATCCACCCCAAAATGGGCATTTCCACGCTGGAAGTGGTGCTCACGGTGCTGCATGCCGGCGGAAAGTTCGGCGGCGAGGGCTATGCCTTTTCGGGAGGCCTCCACGGGGTGGGTTCGTCGGTGGTCAATGCGCTGTCCGAGTGGCTGGTTGCGCAGGTGCGCCAAAACGGGAAGCTGCACACCATGCGCTTTCACCGGGGCGTGCCCGACGGCCCCATGGAAGTTGAGCCCTACGAGGGCGAGACCGGTACCACCATCACCTTCAAGGCCGACGCCGAGATTTTTGACGAGGTAGTTTACAGCTTTGACATTCTGCTGGCGCGCCTGCGCGAGCAGGCCTTTCTCAATGCGGGGCTCAAGATTACGCTGCGCGACGAGAGGGGCGAGCAGCCGGTGGAGCGCGTGCTGCACTATGAGGGCGGCATCCGCTCCTTTGTGGAGCACATCAACCAAAACAAGGAGCCCCTGCATCCCGGCGTGATTTACATTGCGGGCGGCAAGGGGGACTCCTTTGCCGAGATTGCCCTACAGTACAACGACCGCTACGACGAGGTGCTTTACTCCTTTGCCAACAACATCAACACCACCGAGGGCGGCATGCACGAGGTGGGCTTCAAAACGGCGCTCACCCGCGTGCTCAACGACTATGCCAGGCGCCAGGGCCTGCTCAAGGAGGCAGACAAGAACCTGTCGGGCGAGGACGTGCGCGAGGGTATGACGGCGGTCATCAGCGTCAAGCTGCGCGAGCCGCAGTTTGAGGGGCAGACCAAGACCAAGCTGGGCAACGCCGAAATCCGCTCCCTTGTGGAGGGGCTCATGAGCGACAAATTTGCCGCCTTTTTGGAGGAAAACCCCGCCACGGCCCGCATCATCATCGACAAGGCGCTCACGGCCTCGCGTGCCCGCGAGGCGGCGCGCAAGGCAAGGGAGCTCACCCGCCGCAAGACGGCGCTCGACGGCATGTCGCTGCCCGGCAAGCTGGCCGACTGCTATGAGAAGAACCCCGAGATGACCGAAATCTACATTGTCGAGGGAGATTCGGCAGGCGGCTCCGCCAAGGGCGGCAGGGATCCCAAATATCAGGCCATTTTGCCCCTGTGGGGCAAGATGCTCAACGTGGAGAAGGCCAGGATTGACAGGGTCTACGGCAACGACAAGCTCATGCCGGTCATCACGGCGCTGGGCGCAGGCATCGGCAAGGACTTTGATTTGTCGCGCCTGCGTTATGGGAAGGTCATCATCATGGCCGATGCCGACGTCGACGGCCTTCACATCCGCACGCTGATGCTGACCTTCTTTTTCCGCTTCATGCGGCCCCTGATTGAAAACGGGCATGTTTTCATCGCCCAGCCGCCGCTCTACAAGCTGGTGCGCGGCCAGCAGGTGCGCTACGCCTTTTCCGACAGGGAGCGCGACGCCATCAGCGAGGAGATGCGCGGCGGGAATAAGGACGCCAAAATCGACATCCAGAGAAACAAGGGCCTTGGCGAGATGGATGCCCACGAGCTGTGGGAGACCACCATGGACCCCGAAAAGAGAATCCTCATCCGTGTGGACATGGCCGACGCCGCGCTGGCCGACGAGACCTTCACCGCCCTGATGGGCGACAAGGTGGAGCCGCGCCGCCAGTTTATCGAGGAGTATGCAAAGACGGTCGTCAATCTCGACGTGTAACGCAACGGGGCAGTGCGCGCGCCGTGCAGGGGCGCGGCCTGCAAGAGGGAAAAGGGGCGCATCGGGATTTTGATGCGCGCAGCAGGGAAAAATGTCAAAGAGGGGGCCTGTGCGCAGCCCGTGAGGCGTGCGGCAGGCAAAAACCCTCCTTCAATTTTTCAGCAGGAGAGGCGCCGCCCCGCCCCGGGAGCGGAAGGCCTTTGGCCGTTGCTTTCGTGCAAGCCGCTTGTGCGAAGGCGTGAGAGGGGACAAAAGGCGCAAAGCGGCGGAATGGAGAAGCAAGTATGAGCAAAAAGAAGCAGCATCAGGAGGGCAGGCCCGCCAACTACGAGCACCAGACCATTCTCCCGGTGGACATCAACGCCGAGATGAAGAAAAGCTATATTGAATATGCCATGTCGGTCATCATATCGCGTGCCCTGCCCGACGTGAGGGACGGCCTCAAGCCGGTGCATCGCCGCATCCTGTATACCATGTACCAGGACGGGCTGGTCTATGAAAAGCCCTTCCGCAAGGCGGCCACCACGGTGGGCGCCGTGCTGGGCCGCTTCCACCCCCACGGGGACGCCTCGGTCTATGACGCGCTGGTGCGCATGGCGCAGGACTTTTCGCTGCGCTATCCCCTGATTGACGGGCACGGCAAC
Source organism: Candidatus Galloscillospira excrementipullorum (assembly GCA_018714125.1). Classification (GTDB taxonomy): domain Bacteria; phylum Bacillota; class Clostridia; order Oscillospirales; family Feifaniaceae; genus Galloscillospira; species Galloscillospira excrementipullorum. The sequence goes on along the minus strand of DVNV01000021.1, from coordinate 6,357 downwards.
TTCGGCTCCATCGACGGAGACCCGCCCGCCGCCTACCGTTACACCGAGGCCAGGATGAGCCGCATCGCCGCCGAGATGCTTTCGGACATCGAGAAGGACACCGTTGACTTCATGCCCAACTTCGACGAGCGCCTCAAGGAGCCCACCGTTTTGGCGGCGCGCTTCCCCTGCCTGCTGGTCAACGGCTCGTCGGGCATCGCCGTGGGCATGGCCACCTACATTCCGCCTCACAACCTTGGAGAGGTTATCGACGCCGTGGTCTACCAGATTGACCATCCCGACTGCACGCTTGACGAGCTCATGAACTTTGTCAAGGGGCCGGATTTCCCCACCGGGGGCATCATCAAGGGCGTGGCCGGCATCCGCGCCGCCTACGCCACCGGGCGAGGGCGCTGCCGCGTGACGGCGCGCACCGAAATCGAGGAGGACAAAGACGGGAGATCCCGCATCATTGTGACCGAGATTCCCTACCAGGTCAACAAGTCGCGCCTGCTCGAGCAGATTGCCGAGTGCGTCAAGGACAAGCGCATCGAGGGCATCTCCTATCTGGAGGACGAATCAGGCAGAAACGGCATGCGCATCCGCATCGACCTCAAGCGCGACGCCAATCCCCAGGTGGTGCTCAACCAGCTGCTCAACTATACCCAGCTCTCCGACACCTGCTCCTTCAACATGCTGGCGCTGGTCGACGGACAGCCCAAAACGCTGGGCCTCAAAGAGATTTTGCATCAGTATATCCTCTTTCAGGAGGAGATTGTGGTGCGGCGCACCCGCTTTGACCTCAAAAAGGCGGAGGAGAGGGCCCACCTGCTCGAGGGCCTGCGCATCGCCGTGGACAACATCGACGAAATTATCCGCATCATCCGCTCGAGCTATGACGACGCGCGCACCCGCCTGATGGAGCGCTTTGCACTTTCGACGGTGCAGGCCCAGGCCATTCTCGAAATGCAGCTGCGCAGGCTCCAGGGGCTTGAGCGCGAGAAAATCGAAACCGAATACCAGGAGCTCACCGAGCGCATCGCCTGGTTTCGCCGGGTGCTGGCTGACGAGACGCTGGTGCAGGACATTGTCAAGCGCGAGTCGCTTGCCATCAAGGAGAAATACGGCGACGAGCGCCGCACCTCCATTGAGATTGACAATGACGAGATTGACCTGGAAGACCTCATCGAGCAGGAGGACTGCGTGATTACGCGCAGCCACCTGGGATATATCAAGCGGCAGCCGGTGTCTGCCTATCGTGCACAGAGGCGCGGCGGCAGAGGGGTCAACGCCATGTCCACGCGCGAGGAGGATTTCGTGGAGGACATCTTCATCGCCAGCACCCACAGCCATCTGCTCTTTTTCACCGACAAGGGCCGCGTTTACCGCATGAAGGGCTACCACATCCCCGAGACGGGACGCGCAGCCAAGGGCACCAACATGGTCAACCTGGTGCCCCTGGAGCAGGGCGAGAAGATTACCGCCGTGCTGCATCTGGACGATTTTGAAGAGGGAAAATACCTGACCATGATTACCAGGAAGGGCACCATCAAGCGCACGGCGCTGTCGGAATACGACACGGCGCGCAAGGGCGGGCTGATTGCCATTTTGCTTGAGGAGGGAGACGAGCTTGCCGACGTGCGCCTGACAGGCGGGAACGACACGCTCATGCTGGCCACCGTGGGCGGCAAGGCCATCCACATCAGAGAGAGCGACGTGCGCGTGATGGGCCGTCCGGCGCACGGCGTGCGCGGCATCGACCTCGAGCCGGGCGACAGCGTCATCGGCATGCAGGTGGTGCGCGACGGGGCCACGCTTCTCACCGTGACGCAGCAGGGCTATGGAAAGCGCACCGAAATCAGCGAATACAAGCTGCAAAATCGCGGCGGCAAGGGCATTCTCAACTACAACATCACCGACAAGACGGGGCCTGTGGCCGGCGTGCAGATGGTGGACGAGGCCGACGACCTCATGCTGGTGACAAACGACGGCGTGGTCATCCGCATCGACGTGGCCGAAGTGCCGATTTACTCGCGCGTCACGCAGGGTGTGCGCGTCATGAGGCTTGACGAAGGGGTCAGCCTTGTCACCATCACAAGGGCGGACAAGGAGCCCGACGCTGCGCCGGAGGAAGGGGAGCCGCAGGAGGGGGAAAACAGCAGCCCTTCAGAGCCGGAGCAAGCCCCTGAAGCCGGCGATGCCGGCGCACAGGAGCCCGGCACGCCAAGCCCGCAGGACTTCTAAAAACATCAAGCGTCTGAATGGGTTTTTTTGAAAATTCAAAGGACGAAGCAAAGAGCCAGGGACCGGCCGCCGGGGACTTTTATCCCCGGCGGCCGGTCCCTGGCATAGGCATGCAGGTAAAATGGGGAGCCAAAGCTTTGGCCCCCCTTTTTGAAAGGATGAGTGAGTGTGAGTGAGAAATGTGGAAAAGTGAGTGGGTGAACTGACAACCGGAACTTAAGAGGAAAAGGGGCAGACGAAATCCGAATCGATCAGATTGGCAAGAAAGCGTGCCTTAAAGCTGCGGTTTTTACAAAAGCCGCAGCCGGAGACATTGAGGTCTTCGGGCAAAACAAATCTGATGCCTTTGACCAGCACATCCCGGCAGCCGGAGGAATCATGGGCCGGAACCGTGAGAATTTTTGTTCCTCGGGCATGCTCGATGCCGGATTCATCCTGTTCACTGAGCAAGACGGCCAGCCCGACGCGCTTGCGGGGGCAGACATTGCGGATGGTGACGCTGAGCTCAAGAATGCGGCCCAGGGACTGCAGACTGATTTCTCCCGCGTCCGCGACGAGAGTATCGCGGCAGCCTTCCGCCGTCAGCTCAACAGGCTGAGGGCAGGGCTCAGGCACCACGATTTGGGTGCAGTCGACGTCAACCGAGGGCTCTGGAAAGGTGACGACATTATTTTGGTCGTCATGATAGGAAACCGACTGATTGATTTTTTTTGTGCCGCCGGTGGTGCCGACATGCTTCACGGTAAAGGTCAGGGAAGCCCCTTCGGAGGAAGTGACGCCAAGCTCCGGGATACTCCAGGTCAGAGTGCGTTCCCCGGTCAGCATGGCTGAGCCCTTGACGGGCTGCGAAAGGCTCAGGATTTGAAAATCCTGCTCCACCGTCTCGTCAATGAGGATGGAGGTTGCCCCCGGCTTGCTGATGTTTGCGGCAAGGTCTTCAAAGAGGGTTTCAAGGTCGGCCTCGTCTGGCGTGACGGCGACGTGCGAGGTGTCGGGGTCGGTGGCCCAGTTGTTGAGGGCGGAAATATCGATTCCGTCGGAACCAATCAGGCCAATAACGTAGATGACAATGCCCTGCGCCCGGGCTGCGGCCGCGGCGGGGCTTGGGTTGCCGCCGGCAGTGGTATTCCCGTCGGTGAACATCACCATCACCTTGGCATTGGAGGAAGGGGTGCCCAGAAGCGATGTTGCGACCGAAAAGGCATCGGCGTGATTGGTGAGGCCTCCGGCAGAGAGGTTATCCACCGCAGCATCAAGGGCAGCCACCGAGGTGATGAGGGCAGTGTCCTGGGAGGCTGTGCCGGCAAAGCTGACGATACCGATACGGCTGCCTGAACCGATTTGGCCGTCCCCACTGCCGTCGGTGGCCTGGTCAATGATTTGGATAAATTTTTTTGCGCCCAGCTTGAGGTTGGCCAGGGCGCTACCTTCCATGCTGCCGGAGCGGTCAAGAACCAAAACAATGTCGGTGGGGTTTGTGGTGATATCGGGTGTGGCGGTCAGGGCCAGCGTCACATCAAAGGTGCCGTCACAGTTGATTTGAGTGAGGCTGGCGGTTTTATTGGAGTTGGTTACACCCATATTGAAAAGCTCCTTTCCGAGCCCGAAGGCTCACCCCAGAATATGCCGGCAGGTGCAGACGTGACAAATTTCGACAGAAAAAAATCCTGATTCAACGTCCCTTTTGGAAAAGCCTCCCGCAAATTGGTTGCTTGACAAAAGGGTTTGTTTGCCGCTATGATAATACAATCACAGGAGAATCGGGAGATTTTTTTGCCGGTTTGAACGGCTGCCCCGTTTTGGAAAGGAGAGATTCATGACTTCCACCACTCCGACAACCCCTGCAACGCCAAAATCCCCCACCTTTGCAGACCGGCTGGCCAAGGTCATCCGGGTCGTCACCATTCCCCCGGTGGGGGCGTTCACGCTGGTCTCCTCGCTCTATTTCAAGCGGGGACTGGAATTTGGCTCCCGAGCCGCCTATCTGCTTGCGGTGCTGTTTTTATCGGTGTTTCCCGTGCTGGCCTATCCCCTGCAGCCGGCCATCCCGAGGTACCGGGGCAGAGGGCGGGAGGGACAGAGAAGCCTGGCGATTTTGATGTCGGTGCTGGGCTATCTGTTTGGCATCATTTACGTCTGCTTTACGCACGCGACCGACATGCTTTTGACCATCTATGTTGTGTATGTCATTTCGGGCGTGGGGATTGCGGTATGCAGCAAATTCCTTCACGTTGCGGCAAGCGGCCATGCCTGCGCCGTGGCGGGCCCCGTGGCGGGGATGACCTACTTCCTGGGGGGCGGCGTTTTGCCCTGGGGGCTGCTGACCTTTTCGGTGGTCTGCTGGTCGAGCCTGCGCCTCAAGCGCCACACGCTGGCCCAGTTCCTGCTGGGCGGCGCCATCTCGGTGGGGTCTCTTTTTGTGACCATCGCCGTGCTGCGGGTTCCGAGGTTTTCATAGCCGGCAGGGGTCTGGCACTGACAAAAGAGGAAGAGGAAAACGACAAAAAAGGCCTGCAGGCCCAAAGGGGCTTGCAGGCTTTTTTGCTGCCGCTTGCCGAGGGGGAAAACCGCCCGGCGCAGGCGGGGCGTTGTCAATTTGCCGGGGTTGCGGTTTTGGCCGCGTCGATCTTGTCGTTGATGGCGTCGCACTTTTCAAGCTCTCTGGGCGAGAAGGTGAAGGCGCCCAGCATGAGCATCATGATGAGCACGCCGCCCACGGCGATGGCCAAAAAGCCGGGGACGTAGGAACCGAACATGTCATACACGGCGGCAGAGAGCGGCACGCCGATGGCGCTGCCCATGCTGACAAAGGGCTGGCACACGCCGTACACTCTGGTGTATTCCCTGTCTCCGAAGATACGGCCGGTGATGTAGGGCATCTGCATGGTCTGAATGGCGTTGGCGAAGCCGAACACCACGGCAAAAATCATGGGCAGGGGGGATCTGGTGGCAAAGCACAGAAAGACGGCGGAGCCCGACAGGGTCAGTGCCAGCACGGAGGTGGTCAGCTTCATGCCGACGGTGTCATACATACGGCCCACCAGGATTTTTCCGGGCACCAGCACCAGCATGGTGATGGAGAAGACGCTGGCGGCATAGGAGGCGTCGAAGCCGTTGTCGGTCAGATGGCCGATGATGTTGTTTTGCACGCCCATTCCGCAGGCCGAGGAGAGGAAGAGGCCAAGCACATAGCACCAGTAGGTTTTGGACTTGAGGGCCTGGGCGCGCGTCATGCCGGAGATGGAGGCAACAGGTGCCGTTTCATGCTTTTGAGTGGCCTGCTTTTCCCAGCCGAGAGGATTGAGGCCCATTTCCTGGGGGGTTTCACGAATCAGGAAAAAGATAACAGGAACCGTGATGATGAGGAAAACGACGGCCAGCTGCACAAAGCCGGAACGCCAGCCCGAGGCCTCAACGGTGGCAGAGACGATGGGGGTCATGATCGAGCCGGCAAGGCCGGAGCCTGCCAGGGCGATGCCCATGGCGGTGCCGCGCTTTTCGATGAACCAGTTGGAGAGAATACGCGCGATGGGCACGCCGGTCAGCATACCGGAAAAGATGCCCTTGACCGTTGCAATGGCATAGAAGTGGTAAACACTGGTGGCTCTGGAGTAGCCGAACATACAGGCGCCGATGATGCAGCAGCCGATAAGCATAAAGGGCTTGAAGCGGTGGTTCTTGAAGAACTCACCCCACAGGGGGCTCATGAAGAGGCCGCCCAGCATGGCAAAGGAGTTGTAAAGCGTGAAGGTACCGCGAGCTACCCCCAGGTCTTCGCAGCAGGGGACGATAAAAACCGAAAGGGTATTGGAGATAATGCCGACAGCCGCTGCCTGAATGCACAGACAGCCCAGGACAACGACCCATCCATAAAAAAATTTAGGTTTACTCTGTTGCATGAGACAGTTTCCCTCCTGATTTAATCATTTGGAATTTTATCATTTGTCAAACTTTGTCCAGTGTAGCATTCTTTTTGTGTGAATGCAACGGCTTTGCAGAAAGTTTTTATCAAACAGGAAAAATTGCCATAAAAGGAGCGGCCTAGTGCCTTTGAAGGGAGGACAATCAGGACAGACGTCTTCGAGCGACGGCCTCTTTATTAAGAAGAAGGCCTTGGTAAAAATCAAAAGAGAA
>DVNV01000020.1 GCA_018714125.1 Candidatus Galloscillospira excrementipullorum | reverse complement strand
ACCCTGGTGCTTGCGGGGGGCGTGTGCTCCAACAGGCTGATTTGCAAGAGGCTTGCCCGGCACTTTGACGTGCGCAGCACAAGCCATGAATTTGCGGCGGACAACGCCTGCGGCACGGCGCTTTACGGGGCGCTTGCACTCAGAGGGGAGGATTTTCAAGCATGAACCGGCAACCGGGACGGGAGGGCGACGTTCTCACCGTCTCCCAGCTCAATGCCATTGTCAAGGCCCTGCTGGACAACGAGCCCCTGCTGTCGCACGTCATGGTGCGCGGCGAGCTCTCCAACTTCAAATACCACACCCAGAGCGGCCACCTCTATATGACGCTCAAGGACGAAAAAAGCGCGGTGCGCGCCGTGATGTTTGCCTCCAGCGCCAAAAAGCTGCTTTTCCGGCCCGAAAACGGCATGAAGGTCATTGTGGAGGGCCGGGTGGCCGTCTTTGAGCGCGACGGGCAGTATCAGCTCTATCTCACCGGCATGCAGCCCGACGGGCTGGGGGCGCTGCATCTGGCCTATGAGCAGCTCAAAGCCAAGCTGGCCGCCGAGGGGCTGTTTGCCACCGAGCGCAAAAAGCCCCTGCCCAAAACGCCCTTCCACATCGGCGTTGTCACCGCCTCCACCGGCGCTGCGGTGCGCGACATCATCCATGTGCTGGGCAGGCGCTTCCCGGCGGCACAGGTGCTGCTCTATCCCGTGCTGGTGCAGGGGCCCGATGCGCCTCCCATGATTGTGGAGGCCATAAACTGGTTTAACGAGCGGCATGCCGCAGACGTGCTGATTGTGGGCAGAGGGGGCGGCTCCATCGAGGATTTGTGGGCCTTTAACGACGAGTCGGTGGCGCGCGCCATTGCGGCAAGCGCCATTCCCGTCATTTCGGCGGTGGGCCACGAGACCGACTTTACCATTGCCGACTTTGTGGCCGACCTGCGGGCACCCACCCCGTCGGCCGCAGCCGAGCTGGCGGTGCCCGATTCGCTCACGCTGCGCCAAAGGCTCTCCAACGTCAATGTCCGCATGGCGGATTTGCTGCTTCGCAAGACCTCGGCCGGACGGGCAAGGCTGGAGATGCTGTCTGCGCACTGGGCACTGCGGCAGCCCGAAAAGCTGCTCGACGAAAAAAGGCTGGTGCTCGACGGGCTGTCCCAAAGGGTGCTGCAGGCCCAGCAGACGCGCCTGGAGCGCGGCCGCCAGCGCCTGAGCCTGACGGCGGGAAAGCTGTCGGCGCTCAGCCCGCTCGGCGTGCTGGAGAGGGGATATTCCATCGTTTTGCACGGGGGAAGCCCCGTCAGGCGGGCCGACACGCTCGCGGTGGGCGATGAGCTCACGCTGCGCTTTGCAAAAGGAGAGGTGCAGGCCTGTGTCACAAAGACCGGGGAGCGGTGCTGAGCCTTTGCCGGCGGCAGGGCCAAAGCAGGAGGCCCTTTAAGCAAAGAGAAGGAGGAATGCCGTATGACGGAGAACACGCAGGACATGAAAGAGCAGGGGCAGCAGACGGAGCAGCCCATGGAATTTGAAAAGGCGCTGGCGCGGCTGGAGGAGATTGTGAGAAAGCTTGAAGCAAACGACACGCCGCTCGAGCAGTCGCTCAAGCTCTTTGAGGAGGGCGTCGCCCTGACGGCGCGCTGCAACGCGCTGCTTGAGAAGGCCGAGCAGCAGGTCAGCATGCTGGTGCGCGGGCAGGATGGCACCATGACGCCCGCCCCCATGCCAAAGTGAGGAGGTTTGTATGAACAGGGAACAGAGAGCCGCCCTGCTGGCGGAGGAGATGATGGCATTTCAGGCCCTTTTTGAGCCCTATCTGGAAGGGCTGCTTCCAGGCGAAGGCCTCGAGCAGCAGACCGTTGCCGACGCCATGCGCTACAGCCTGCTGGCAGGCGGAAAGCGCATCCGCCCTTTTTTGCTTGTCTCCTGCCATAAGCTGTGCGGCGGGGAGCCAGGGCAGGTGCTGCCGCTTGCCGCGGCCCTTGAGATGATCCACACCTATTCCCTCATCCATGACGACCTGCCCTGCATGGACAACGACGACTACCGGCGCGGCCGCCCGACCAGCCACAAGGTCTTCGGTGAGGCCATGGCCGTGCTGGCGGGAGACGGGCTGCTGACGGCCGCCTTTGAAACGGCGCTGCAGGCCAGGGTGGAGCCTGCGCTGCTGTGCAAGGCCGTGCAGGAGCTGGGACGCGCCGCCGGGCTTTTCGGCATGCTGGGCGGCCAGTCCATCGACGTCGAGAGCGAAAAAAAGCGGCTGAGCCTTGATGAGGCGCAGATGCTGCGCATGTACGCCATGAAGACCGGCGCGCTGCTGACCGGCGCCTGCCGCATTGGGTTTGCAGCGGCCGGCGTATCCGGCGAGCGGCTCGAGATTGTGACCGAGTATGCCAGGGAGCTGGGGCTGACCTTTCAGATTGTGGACGACATGCTGGACAAGACGGGGGATTTTGCGCTTTTGGGGAAGCCCATCGGAAGCGACGAGAAAAATCAAAAGACCACCTTTGCCACCCTGTATTCGCTGGAGCAGTGTGAGGCGCTTGCCCGGCAGCACACCGAGGCCGCCGTCGGGGCGGCGCAGCGCCTGCCCGACAGCGACGTGCTGGTGGCGCTGGCGGAATATCTGCTGGAGCGCAAAAAGTGAGTGCTACGGAAAAAGAAAGCCCTGCCGACGGGGGCGATGCCCCCTGGCGGCAGGGTTCTCTTTTGTGTGGGAGCGGGTCCTGGCCATGCATAATTACAAAAATATTCACTAAAACTATGCAAAAGACATTGCATCAGGATGGAAAGACTGATATAATGACAGCAAAGCAAGCAAAAAGGGTAGCCTGCGGGCTGCCTTTTTTGGTCATTATATTGTGAAAACCCCGCGCTTCATGGGCCCACAGCCCATGGCCGGGCTTATAGACGGAAGGAAATCACATGTCTGGTTCCATTTTGGAAACGATACACACGTCGCTTGACGTCAAGCGTTTGACGCTTGCGCAGCAGCAAGAGCTATGCTCCGAGCTGCGCGGGCGCATTTTGTCGACCGTCTCCCGAAACGGGGGGCATCTGGCCTCAAACCTGGGCGCCGTGGAGCTCACGGTGGCGCTGCACGCCTGCTTTGAGCCGCCCATCGACCGCCTGGTTTTCGATGTGGGGCATCAGTGCTACGCCCACAAGCTGCTCACAGGGAGGCAAAAGGCCTTTGACACGCTGCGGCAGTTTGGCGGGCTGTCGGGTTTTCCGCGTCCGCAGGAGAGCCCCTGCGACGCCTTTCATTCAGGGCACAGCAGCACGGCCATTTCGGCCGCGACGGGGATTGCCACAGGCCTTCGGCTGAGCGGCAGCCCCGGCTATACGGTGGCCGTGGTGGGCGACGGGGCCATGACGGGCGGCCTTTCCTTTGAAGGGCTCAACAACGCCGCCCAGGCCGGACGCCTCATCGTGGTGCTCAACGACAACGACATCTCCATCTCCAAAAACGTGGGTTCGCTGGCACACTATCTCTCGGCCATGACCTCCAACCCCCTGTACTTTAAGCTCAAGGACAACACCCGCCGCATTGTGCAGGAGGTTCCGGTGGTGGGCCAGCCGGTCTACCGGATGGTCAGTGCCGGGAAGCGCATGGCAAAGGACGCCCTGACGGCCAGCAACCTCTTCGAGAGCTTTGGTTTTGACTACTACGGCCCCATCGACGGGCACGACATCAAAACCATGACCGACGTGTTTTGGCGTGCCCGCTCGCTGGGACGTCCCGCGCTGGTGCATGTCAAGACCGTCAAGGGGAAGGGGGTGCCCTATGCGCAGCAAAACCCCAGCCTCTACCACGGGGTTTCCCCCTTTGACGCTAAAACGGGAGAAATTCCCGCCCACGCCCCTTCGTTTTGCGGCGTCTTTGGGAAAAAGATGCTTGAGCTTGCGGCAAAGGACGATAAAATTGCAGCCATCACCGCAGCCATGACAGACGGGGTGGGCCTTTCGGACTTTTCAAAGGCATATCCCGACCGCTTTTTTGACGTGGGCATTGCCGAGCAGCATGCCGTCACTTTTGCCGCAGGGCTGGCGACCACGGGCTGCCGCCCGGTGGTGGCGGTCTACTCCACTTTTTTGCAGAGGGCCTACGACCAGATTGTGCACGATGTGGCACTCCCGGGGCTGCCCGTGGTGCTGGCGGTCGACCGCGCCGGCATCGTTGGGGAGGACGGGGCCACCCATCAGGGGCTTTTCGATGCGGCTTTTCTGAGTTCGGTTCCCAATATGACGGTCTATTCCCCGGCCGACTACGAGGGGCTGGAGCGCTGTCTTGAGCGGGCGCTTTCGGCGGATACGCCGCAGGCGGTGCGCTACCCCAGAGGAGAGCAGCCGATTTTGCCGGAGGGCAGGCGTTTGCCCGACATGACGGTGTATGACGGCTCCCAGGAAGACGCCGGGGGGCAGGGGCAGGCGCCGCAGCTTTCCATCGTGACCTACGGCCGTATCACGGCCGCCTGCCTGCAAGCTGCCCGGGCGCTTGGGGAGCGGGGCGTGCGCGTGCGCGTTGTCAGCCTTGAGCGCATCTGTCCCATTGACTATGACGAGCTGATTCCCGAAATTTCCGGGCGTGTGCTGTTTGTGGAAGAGGGGATTGAGGCGGGCGGCATCGGGCAGCAGTGCCTGTTTTCGCTGTTTCAGAGGGGCGCCTGTGAGAGGGCGGAGCTCGCGGCGGTAAAAGGGCGCTTTGTGCCGCACGGGACAACGCAGCAGCTGCTGTCGCTGTGCGGGCTGGATGCAGCGGGCATCGAGGCACGGGCGCAGGAACTGCTGCAGCAGGGAGAAGAGCATGAGTGAAAAAGTGCGCCTTGACGCGCTGCTGGTGCAGCGCGGCCTGGTGGAAAGCAGAGACAAGGCAAAGGCCGTGATAATGGGCGGCCATGTTATTTTGGAGGGGGACCGCGAGGACAAGCCGGGACGCATGGTGTCTCCCGACGCCCGGGTGGAGCTTCGCGGTTACGAGAAAAAATACGTCAGCCGGGGCGGCTACAAGCTGGAAAAGGCGCTGCTCGAGTTTGGCATTGACCTGCAGGGCGCCCTGTGCATCGACGCAGGGGCCTCGACTGGCGGCTTTACCGACTGCATGCTGCAAAACGGCGCCAAAAAGGTCTATGCCGTCGACGTGGGCTACGGCCAGCTCGCCTGGTCGCTGCGCACCGACGAGCGGGTGGTGTGCATGGAGCGCACCAACGTGCGCTATCTGGACGCGCAGCAAATCAGCGAGCAGGTCGACTTTGTCTCCATCGACGTCTCTTTTATCTCTCTTTCCCTGGTTGTGCCGCCGCTTGCGGCGCTGCTGCGCGAGGGCGGTCAGATGGTTGCCCTCGTCAAGCCGCAGTTTGAGGCAGGCAGGGAAAAGGTGGGCAAAAAGGGTGTGGTGAGAGACCCTGCCGTCCACCGCGAGGTGCTGGAAAAAGTCTGCGCCCTTGCACAGGAGGCGGGACTTTGCGTCAGAGGGCTGACCTATTCCCCCATCAAGGGGCCCGAGGGCAACATCGAATTTCTCTGCTGGCTGCAAAAAGGTGTCCCCGCAGGGCCGCAGCCCGATATTGCGGGGCTGGTGCAGTCGGCGCACGCCGCGCTTGATGCGGCAAAGTAAAGGAGCCCGATATGAAAGTGACCATCAACACGAGCCCCGTCAAGGATGCGGGGCTGGCCCTCTCGCGTGAGATTGCCTCCCTGCTTCTCGAGTGGGGAGCGAGTGTTTGGGTGGATGAGCAGGCGGCAGACTTTTACCGGGGGCTTTCGGTGATTTGCGCCGAGCAGCGCCTGTGCTTCCGGGAGGCCAATTTTGCCATTTCGGTGGGCGGCGACGGCACCTTCTTGAAAACGGCCCACCTGGCCACGCCCCACGGCGTCCCGGTGCTGGGCGTCAACAAGGGGACGGTGGGCTTTCTCACCGAAGTGGAGCCCGGAGAGCTGCACGAGCTGCGCCGCCTGATGACCGGCGACTTCAAGCTGGAGCGGCGCATGATGCTGCAGGCCAAGGTGCGGCGCGGACGCAAAACGCCCTATGTCGGCGCGGCCATCAACGACATCTCGGTGCACCGGGGCACCTCAACCCGCCTGCTGCAGGTGCGCGTCGATTCGGACGGCAGCTTCATTCACGGCTACCGGGGAGACGGCATCATCGTCTCCACACCGACCGGCTCCACCGCCTATGCGCTTTCGGCCGGCGGCCCCATCATCGACCCGCGCAGCAACTGCATTGAGGTGGTGCCGGTGGCAGCGCATACGCTGGGCATCCGCCCCACCATTTTCCGCAGCAGCGCGCATATTACCGTCACGCCCATTCTGGAGGAGGGGCGCGACGCCTTGCTTCTGGCCGACGGGACGGCCGGCTTCCTGCTTGCCCCGGGCGATGTGGTTCACATCCGCAAGGACTCGGCACAGGTGCTTGTCGTCCGCATGAAGCCCGACAGCTTTTACGAAACCGTCAGGGACAAATTACAGGAGGGGGAGAGCCAATGAAACTCAAGCGACACGAAAAAATCCTCGAAATCATCAATGAAAAACCCATTACCACGCAGGAGGAACTGGTGGAAGAGCTCAACCGTGTCGGCTTTAAGGTGACACAGGCCACCGTTTCCCGCGACATCAAGGAGCTGCGTCTGGTGAAGGTGCAGTCGGACTCCACCTATAAATACGCCTCCGGCATTGCGCAGAACTCGCGCGGCCATCTGATTCCCAAATATTCGGCCATCATCAAGGAGACCATTGTCAGCATGGATTCGGTGCAGTTTTTGGTGGTGGTGCACTGCCACTCGGGAATGGCCAATGCGGCGGCCGAGGCCATTGATGTCTCGGAGATGCCGGGCGTGGTGGGCACCATCTCAGGAGACAACACCTTTCTTGTCATCATGCGCACGCCGGAGGACTCTCTGGTCTTCATGGAGGAGCTCAAGAACATCATCAATTCCTAAGGCGAACCCCCATTTTGGGTTTGGGTGGTGATAGACAATGCTCAAAAGTCTTTATATTGAAAATATCGCCGTGATTGAAAGGGCCTCGATTGACTTTGAAGAGGGGATGACAGTGCTCACGGGAGAGACGGGCGCCGGAAAATCCATCATCATCGACTCCATCAATCTCGTGCTGGGAGAGCGCACCAGCAGGGAGCTCATCCGCACGGGGGCAAAGTCGGCGTCGGTCAGCGCCCTGTTTGAAATCGGGCAGCACAGCAAGGCCGCCGCCGTGCTGGAGCAGGAGGGCATCTCCTGGCAGGAGGGGGTGCTTTTCGAGCGCAGCGTGACGGTGGAAGGGCGCTCAACGGCAAAAATCAACGGCAAGCCGGTGCTGGCCTCGTTTTTGCGGGAGGTGGGGGCCGTGCTGCTCAACATCCACGGACAGCACGACAGCCAGCATCTGCTGCAAAGCGAGCGCCATGTGGAATTTCTCGACGCGCTGGCGGGCGTGCAGCCGCTGCTGACGCAGTATCGGGAGTGCTATGGGCAGGCGGTGGAGCTCAAGCAAAAGCTCTCCCGCATGCGCATGGACGAGCGGGAAAAGGAGCGGCGCATCGAGCTGCTCTCCTTCCAGGTGTCGGAAATTGACGAGGCTGCCCTGCAGCCGGGGGAGGAGGAGGCCCTTGCCCAAAAGCGCCTGCTCATGAAGTCGGCGCAAAAGGTGTCCGAGAGCCTTGCGGGCGCTCTTGCGGCGCTCTCCCCGGGGGAGGGACAGGGCGCGCTCACGCTGCTCGGGCAGGTCATGCACGAGCTTTCGGCGCACGAAAGCCTGACGCCCCAGCTTGCGGCGCTGTCGGAAAGCGCCGCCGATTTGTATTACCGTGCCGAGGATTTGACGGGCGAGCTGCGGGCCGCCGCAGAAAACCTCTCCTTTGACGCGCAGGAAATGGAGCAGGTGGAGCAGCGCAGCGACCTGCTGCACAGGCTCAAGAGCAAGTATGGGGACACGATAGAGGAAGTGCTTGCTTACCGCGAAAAAGCGGCCGGTGAGCTGTCTTCCATAGAAATTCTCGATGATACGAAAAAAAAGCTTGCTCAAGAGCTGCAAAACGTTTATAATAAACTACAATTATTGGCAGGCGAGCTCTCGGAGCGGCGAAAGGCCGCGGCAAAGGACATTGAATCCACGGTGGAAGCAGAGCTCGCCTATTTGAATTTGGACAAGACGGTATTTGAAATTTCCATTGTCCCCATGCAGCCCGGCGTTTTTGATGAAAACGGGTCGGACGAAGTGGAGTTTCTCATTTCGACCAATCCGGGGGAGCAGCCAAGGCCGCTTTCCAAAATTGTCTCGGGCGGCGAGCTGTCGCGCATCATGCTGGCGCTCAAGGCCATTCTCGGCACGAAGGACGGCATTGAAACCGTGATATTCGACGAGATTGACGCAGGTGTGTCGGGTTCTTCGGCCGAAAAAATCGGCCGTAAGCTCAAGGAGCTCTCCAAGGGCAGGCAGGTGCTGTGCATCACCCACCTGGCACAGATTGCCTGTCTTGCAGATAAGCACCTGCTGATTGAAAAGTCGGTGCAGGGGGAGAGAACGCTGACCACCGTGAGGCAGCTTGGGACGCAGGAGCGCGTCAGGGAGCTGGCAAGGCTGCTGAGCGGCGAGACCGTGAGCCGGGCCGCGCTGGAGCACGCCGCGCAGATGCTGCTTGGCAAAGAATAATTTGACATCTTCTGTGCGCAGGGAGGCTGTGTGCAGTTTGATGATAAAAGGATTCCGAAATGTAGAAAGAAGGAGGAAAACACAATGGGCGTCTATGAAGAACTGGTCGCACGTGGGCTGGTGGCACAGGTCACCAACGAAGAGAAAATCAGAGATCTAATCAACAATGGTGAGGCCGTGTATTACATCGGCTACGACGCAACGGCAGATAGTCTTCATGTTGGCCACTATCTCCAGCTTTCTACCATGGCAAGGCTGCAGAAGGCCGGCAACCGCCCCATCGTCTTGATTGGCGGGGGAACCACCATGGTCGGCGACCCTTCGGGGCGTGACGACATGAGAAAAATCATGACCCGCGAGACCATCAACCACAATGCGGAGTGCTTCCGCAAGCAGATGAGCAAATTCCTCGACTTCGGCGAAGGCGGCGCCATCATGGTCGACAATGCCGACTGGCTGCTTGATCTCAATTATATTGAATTTCTGCGCGAAGTCGGCATCCACTTCTCGGTCAATCAGATGCTGGCCGCCAAGTGCTATGAGACCCGTCTGGAGAAGGGCCTGTCCTTCTTTGAGCTCAACTATATGATCATGCAGAGCTACGACTTTTTGGTGCTGCATGACAAATACGGCTGCAACATGCAGTGCGGCGGCGACGACCAGTGGAGCAATATTCTGGGCGGCAAGGAACTTGTCCGCAGAAAAGAGGGCGAAGAGGTCTACGGCATGACCTTCTCGCTGCTGACCACCTCCGAGGGCAAGAAGATGGGCAAGACCCAGGCCGGCGCCGTGTGGCTTGACCCCGAGAAGACCTCGCCCTACGAGTTCTTCCAGTACTGGCGCAATGTGGAGGATGCCGACGTTATCCGCTGCATGAAGCTGCTCACCTTTATCCCCCTGGAGGAGATTGTCAGCGAGTATGAGCCTCTGGAGGGCAAGGAGCTCAATCGCGCCAAGGAGCGCCTGGCCTTTGAGCTGACCAAGACGGTGCACGGAGAAGAGGAGGCCCAAAAGGCCCTGGAAGTCTCCAAGAGCGTCTTTGAGAGCACCGGCGTCCATGGCGACATGCCCACCAAGCAGCTCTCCAAGGCCGATTTTGAGCAGGACAGCATCGGCATTCTCGACCTGCTGGTCAAGACCGGCATCGCCCCCTCCAAGTCCGAGGCCAGACGCCTCGTGCAGCAGGGCGGCATCCTGGTCAACGACAAAAAGGTGGAGACCATCGAGGAGACCCTTGGCAAAGACGATTTCGCGCAGGGGTTTGTCATCGTGAAAAAGGGCAAGAAAAACTTTTTCAAGGTGGAGCTTGTCTGAGGATGCCTCTTGCGGCACACGCTGCCGCTCCCCACTGTTTCAGTCCAAAACTGCCGCAGGGATTGCCCCTGCGGCAGTTTTTTTGTTTTTTTGTCCTGCCCGCGCCCTTTCGGAAGAGATGGTGTTTGCATGAATGCAAAAGCAAAAATTCCCCCTTGTTTTCGGCGTCTTTCACAAAAAGAAAAAGACAAAGGGCTTTTTTGAAAAAGCCCTTTACAAAGAGGGAAAAGTGTGCTACATTATTGATAACGAAAATCATTAACGTTAAGGGAGGGGCCTATGCCTGCGCAGAGATTCAGCAAAAAAAGGGAAGCGATTTTGCAGGTGCTCAGGAGTACGGTCTGCCACCCCTCTGCCAAATGGGTCTTTGAACAGATACAAAAGCAGTATCCCGACATCAGTCTTGCCACGGTTTACCGCAATCTGGCGCTGTTCAAGGAAGAAGGACAGGTCATCAGCGTTGCGGTTGTCGACGGGGAGGAGCGGTTTGATGCCGACGTCACGCCGCACGGACACTTTATTTGCGAGAGCTGCGGCCTTGTAGAGGATCTGCATTTTGAGCATTTTGCCGAGTGGGAGAGGGAAGTGGAGCTGCAGACCCATGCCCGGGTGGAGTATTATTCCATTCTCTTTTATGGGCTGTGCCCCGTCTGCCGTCGGGGAATGCGCTCCTGACATGAGATAGCAACACCAATGAAGATAAAACAACACTGAAAAGCCTGAATTTTGATGAGGAGGAAAAAGACATGAAAAAGTTTGTTTGCACGGTCTGCGGTTACGTTCACGAGGGAGATACCCCGCCTGAGTTCTGTCCGCAGTGCAAGGTTCCCGGCGACAAGTTCAAGGAAGTTGTGGATGGTGGAACGAGTTTTGCCTGTGAGCATGAAGTCGGCGTTGCCAAGAACTGCGAGCAGGACGTGATTGACGGTCTGAAGGCCAACTTTATGGGCGAGTGCACCGAGGTCGGCATGTATCTGGCCATGGCGCGCGTTGCGCACAGAGAGGGCTATCCCGAGATTGGCCTGTACTGGGAGAAGGCCGCCTATGAGGAGGCGGAGCATGCCGCCAAGTTTGCCGAGCTTCTGGGCGAGGTTGTCACGCCTTCGACCAAGAAGAACCTGGAGATGCGTGTGGAGGCCGAGGCCGGCGCCTGCGAGGGCAAGTACATGCTGGCCAAGCGTGCCAAGGAGCTGGGATACGATGCCATTCATGACACCGTACATGAGATGGCGCGCGACGAGGCCCGCCATGGCAGAGGCTTTGAGGGGCTGCTCAAGCGTTATTTCTGAAGGGATGAAACGATGATGGAGGCTCCTTCCTCAGGGAAGGATGACAAGCAGGCAAAGCCTGCGGCGGAAATTGACGGCGCCGCCATGAGCCGCATCGGATACGGCCTGTATGTTCTGACCGCCCGCGAGGGCGACAAGGACAACGGCTGCATCATCAACACGCTCTCGCAGCTCACCTCGAGGCCAAACCGCATCTCTGTCACCGTCAACAAGAGCAACTATACCCATGGGATGATTGTCAGAACCGGGCTGTTCAACGTCTCGCTTCTGACGCAGGAGACCCCCATGCGGGTGTTTGAGCACTTCGGCTTCCAAAGCGGCGCAAGCTGCAACAAGTTTGAGACCTGCGAGCAGGAAAACCGTTCGCAAAACGGGCTGCTCTATATTCCGAAGTTCACAAACGCATGGATGAGCGGACGTGTGCTCTCGACCATCGACCTTGGCACGCATACCCTCTTTATAGCCGAGGTGTCGCAGGCGCGTGTTCTCTCGGACGTGCCCTCCCTGACCTATGACTATTACCAGCAGCACATCAAGCCAAAGCCTGCGCCCTCCAACGGCAAAAAGGGCTTTCGCTGCAAGGTGTGCGGGTATGTCTACGAGGGGGAAACGCTGCCGGAGGATTTTGTCTGTCCCATC
Organism: Candidatus Galloscillospira excrementipullorum; assembly: GCA_018714125.1. Classification (GTDB taxonomy): domain Bacteria; phylum Bacillota; class Clostridia; order Oscillospirales; family Feifaniaceae; genus Galloscillospira; species Galloscillospira excrementipullorum. Next base: position 9,306 of record DVNV01000020.1, on the reverse strand, counting down.
TGCAAGCATGGCGCACAGGATTTTGAGCCGATTGGCTGAGCGGCTTTTCGGACAAAAGGCTTGTGTGGAAAACAAGTGCTTTCCTTTGCACCGGGAGGCCCCTTTAGGGCCTCCCGGTGCTTTTTCTTTCGGGTGAAAAAGGCCCCTGAAATGCGGCAGGGCATTTCAGGGGCCTTTTTGTTTTTTTAAAAAGAGATGTTCAGGGAAATTCTCAAAATTAGAGGTCTTTTGCCGAAAAGGCACAGGGCAGCAGCTCCTTTAAGGAGTGAACGGTGTGGCTTCCGTCGCGGGAGCCGCACAAAACGCGAAGGTCTGGCGAAAACTCATAGAGCATCTGCCGGCAGATGCCGCAGGGGGTGCAGAAATCCTCCGTATTGGCGGTGACGGCCAGCGTGTCAAACCTGCGCTTCCCCTCGCTGACGGCTTTGCACAAGGCCGTTCTCTCGGCGCAAATGGCATTGCCGTAAGAGGCGCCCTCCACGTTGCAGCCCGTGTAAACGCTTCCGTCTTCACACAGCAGGGCGGCGCCCACGGGGAAATTGGAGTAGGGGACGTAGGCATTTTTCATGGCGTCATGCGCCATGCGCAGTAAGGTCATGTCATCCATGTCAATTCTTCCTTTCCTGAAAAAAAGGTGCGGCGGCAGGAGGGGCCGCCGGGGTCTCCAAGGCCGGTCAGGCCAAAGGGAGTGCCCGGAGGTAGCGCAGCTCTGTCAGGGGCACGCCCTCAATGACAAGCTGGCCGCGCTCTCCCTCAAAGGAGAAGCCGTGGCGTTCGTAAAAGCGGCGGGCATGCTGATTTTGCTCCAATACCCATAAGAACACGTTTTCCACGCCGATGCGCTGCATTTTCAGCAGCGCATATTCCAGCAAAAGGTGTCCCGTGCCCTGGCCCATGTGGGAGGGGAGCACATAAATGGAACAGATTTCCCCCCAGTCTTCCAGTGCCTCTTCTCGCGAGGGGCCGTAAATAACCCCGCCGCACAGGGTGTTTTGCTGTTCGGCCACCGTGATGGTATAAATCCCCTGTTCCAGACGCTGTGAAAAAGAGGGGACCCAAAAATCCTCCGGCAGGCGATCGAGGTAGGCCTGGGGCATCATGCCCCGGTAGGCGTGTTTCCAACTGGCGGCATAAATTCTGCTGAGCTCCGGCAGGTCGTCGGGCTGTGCAAGGCGCAGATGCATGAAGGTTTCTCCTTTCGGGGTGAAGTGGGGGGAGAGCGCCATGCAGGCTGGGGAACGGCCGGCAGGCAGAGTGCTGCAGGAGAGGCCGGCATTTTCGTACACATGGCGCCCGGAGCGTGCGGCAAAAGCAATCTCCCCCGGGACATGGTTTTATTATACCGCCACGGCGGGCAAAGCACAAGGACAGGGGAAATGGGAAAGGGGCAAAAAATGCGCCCCGGAAGCGCAAAAAGAAAGAGGACAGAAAGCTGGCTGCCTGGCACAAGGCCCGCGCAGGGGAGGGGTGGGCAAAGCCTGCCGGCTTTGCAGGAAAGTTTAGAAAAAAACGGAGCAAGCGAAAGCTCGCTTGCTCCGTTGGTGCGGATAAGAGGACTTGAACCTCCACCGAGTTGCCCCGACTAGAACCTGAATCTAGCGCGTCTGCCAATTCCGCCATATCCGCATTTTTGGCTACTCCCTTATTATACGCATTTTTACGGAAAAGTCAAGGCGTTTTTTTCTTTTTTTGACGGCATGACGCAAAAATTAAAAAGAAGTCATTTCGGCGTCCTCTGCCGTGGGGATTGTGCGGGTGTAATCAAACCAGTCATACATGGTGGAAAAGAAGCGAAGCATCAGGGGGATCAGGGTGGCGACAAATCCAAACAGGGCGGCAATGCGCACGGGGCGGCGGTGTCTGCTTTTTACACAGGTGCCCAGCATCAGGCCCAGACACATGAGACATACTTTGAGGGCACCAAACTCCAGAATGGAGAGTGTGGAAATGTATTCCTGCACAAAGGCGAACAGGCGTTTCATAGGGCAGCCTCCTTTTGTTGTTTATGACAGCATTATATCACAGGCGGTTCAAAAAGTAAAGTTGTGCTGCGAGGATGGCAGGGTCTTTTGAAAAAAATTTGAGAAATCAAAGGGGAGACTTTGTCAAACATGTCAGGATTTTTTGGGAAAGGAGACCAAAGGCCTGCAGATTTCCTAAAACCCTTGCGCGACATGTTTCAAAACGGCAAGGCCGCAAAAAAAGAGAGGGGGGCATACCAAAGCGGTATGCCCCCCTCTCTTTTAGGAGATGCGTGTCAGCAAAAGAGTCTGTACTTACCCGTTGCAGCAGTTGGAAAAAGCGCGGCCACTGATGCTGTCGGTGCGGATCTCAATGCTCAGTCTGCCGGTGTCGCTGTCGCCGCCCACACCGTTGCCGGGGCAGTAGCAGCACACGCAGCCGTTGGGATAGCGGCAGCAGTAGCAAGAAACGCAGTTGCAGCCGTTGTTGCAGCCGTTGTTGCAGCCGCAGCCGTTGTTTCCGTTACAGCCGTTGCAGCCGCAGCCGTTGTTTCCGTTACAGCCGCAGCCGTTGTTCCAGCCGTTGCAGCCGTTACAGCCGCAGCCGCAGGTGTTGTCGGTGGCGCCGCCGACACGGCCCATGTCGACCACGGTGCCCTTGGCGACCACGGTGCACATGCAGCCGTTTTCGCCGGCCACCTCAAATTCCAGCGCGACCTTGTTGTTTTTGTGAAGGCATCTGACCTTTTCGCCGCAGCCGCAACTCGTCAGGAAAAAGTGCAGACGGCCGTTGACGCAGTCCCAGGTGTAGTTCATGGGTACGATATAAGGGTGACCGCTCCCGCAAACGGCCAGGCGCGTGCATTTTGCACAGCGCAAAACCTCATAAATCTCCTCGCAGCTCAGAACCCGGCCATGATATTGGCACATAAAAAGAGTCATCCTTTCGGTGTGAATTGAGGGCGAACCCTCACCTCATCATATGTCGGATTGTGGAGAACAGTTATTCAAAAAAGAGGAATATTCCATGAATTTTGGGAAAGGCTGTTTGAGAATGGAATAGGATGAGAAAAGGTGGGAGACTGAATGCAGGCATATTTTGAAGGACTGTACTTTAAGCAGCAAAACGAAAAAGAGAGCGTGGCGCTCATCCCCGCCGTCCATGTGGACGGCAGGGGAAGAAGAAGCGCCTCGCTGCAGATTGTCACCGACGAGGGGGCGCATCAGATTTGGTATGAGGGCATGGAGGCAGTGATCAGCCGCGCGCAAAACCGGATGGCGGTGGGCAAAAGCGTATTTTCTCCCGAGGGGCTTGTGCTGGATGCCGAAGGCGGCGGCGTACGCGCGTTTGGCAGGGTGTGCTTTGAAGGCGTCACGCCCCTTGGCTATGACATCATGGGCCCCTTTTGCCTCGTGCCGGGCATGGAGTGCCGTCACAAGGTGGTCAGCATGCGCCACCGCGTGCAGGGGGAGCTGAACATCAACGGCAGGCGCTATGTCTTTGACGACGGGGCGGGCTATCTGGAAGGAGACAGGGGCTGCTCCTTTCCCAGCCGGTATGTGTGGACGCAGTGCATCAGCCGGGAGCCCTCCTGCTCCATCATGCTTGCGGCGGCGAGCATCCCCACGCCGCTTGGCGCCTTTACCGGAACCATCGGCGTGGTTTTGACGGGACAAAAGCAATACCGGCTTGCCACATACCTTGGAGCAAGGGTGCGCCGGGGAGGGGGCAGGGTGTGTGTCAGACAGGGCGGCCTGGAGCTGACGGCGGAGCTTCTCGAGAAAAATGACCACGCGCTCAGCGCCCCGGTGTCGGGGGAGATGGTGCGCCTCATCCGCGAGAGCGTTGCCTGCACCGTGAGATACCGGTTCTCAAGGGACAAAGTCCCCCTGCTGGACTTTGTCTCCCGGCAGGCAAGCTTTGAATGGGAAGACGAGGAATATCAGGGGGTGTGACACAAAGAAAGCGGGTCATGCCCCCCGATGGGAGCGGGCAAGAGGGCGCGCGGCCGGGCAGGGAGAAGCGCAAAAGGCGGCCGGGGGCTGGCGTTGGGACAAAAAGCGCCGCGCCGCCTGCTCGCCGTTTTCAAGGAGCTGGCGCTTTTCGCTGTCAGAGAGTTCAAAATCAATGGGGCTGACGCGGCGCGTCCCCTCGTCGGTCTGCACCGTGACCGGAATCTGAATGCTGGCGACGGGCGCCTGCCCCGTGACGGAGGCCTGCTGCTTGTCGATGGCATTCATGGAGGTGGCAACCACCATCGCCATGTAGCAGAAAAATTCAGGCCAGGATTTTCTGCGGCAGACGGCCGGAAGCGCCCTGTCACCCACAAAGTCAAAGCCGATGGTGGGCAGGGCGGGGGAGAGGCAGCGTTCGGAAAAAATCCATACCGGGTAGGAGCTCAGAAGAGAGCCGTCGACAATGAGATGTACCCTGCCCCTTTTGTCCTTGAGGGGGAAGGGTCGGAAGAAAAAGGGGATGCTCATGCTCATGCGCACCGCCGTCGCAACCGGAAAGAGGTCTGGGTCGATGCCGAAGTCGGCGAGGTCTTCCGGCAAAACCAAAAGCCTCTGGTCGGTGACGTCGCAGGCCGTCACCTGAAGCGGCCATCGCACGCCGTCCTGGCGCGGCGACGGCAGCGCCAGCGTGCCGAAGCTGCGCACGCCGCGCTTTGCCAAAAGCTCTGACAGCCACCGCTCAAAAAAGTCGGCGTCGTAAAGGCCAAAGCGGGTAAAAAGGCTGGCCGCCTTGCCCAGACGGCCAAAGCGGGCCGCGCCGCTCTCGTGTAGAAATTGTGTAAAATCCAAATTCATCAGAATGGACTTCAGCTCTCTTGCCGGATAGCCCGCCGCCAGCAGCGAAGCCACAATGGCGCCGGCGGAGGAGCCTGCAAAAAAGCCCAGGCGGTACCCCGCCTCCTCCAGGACACATGCGGCGCCGACATGCGCAATCCCGCGCACGCCGCCGCCCTCAAATACGGCGTTGTATTCCATGACAATCCCCTCCTTTGCCCAGTGTATGACATCGCGGGGGGAGGGGGTGCGGGGCGCGGGAAAAAGCGACAAATTTCCCCTCCGCTTTTGCAAAAAAAGCCCCATTAAAAGAAGAGCAGGCCCTTTCGGTATCGGGATACCGAAAGGGCCTGCTGCCGTATCGGCGGCATGGGCCTGCCTGCCCCGGAGAGGGGGGCGGCCGATGCCGGCGGCTCTCGCTCAAGGGCTATTTTTCGTAGGTCTTTTCCCCGGAGACAATGAGCATGATTTCGGGATGAGCGTCAATATCGGGCTTTTGCACCTTTTCATCCCACTCGTCAGGGGCAATGTCCTGAATGGAGATGGTGATGGCTCTCTGCGGGCAGCCCCACACCTCCATCATGACCTCGTTGATTCTCTCTGCAAGCAAGCGCTTTTTTTCCTCATCCCGGGGGAGGGCTTTGATGGCAATGTACGGCATGGTGTTCTCTCCTTTTGGGTGTTTGAGTTTGACCGGGCCGCAGGGCGTGCGCAACGGAGGTGCGCTTTGGGGCCCGGAAAGAGGGCGCAGTTTTTTGGCGCAGCGCCCGGGTGGGAACAGGCTATTTCAGCAGCTCGTCCCTATGGCCGAGGATTTTCTCTGCGGCGGCACAGGCAGGGCAGTCACAGTATTTTGCACCCGCTTTTTTGATTTCTCTGGCATGGGCTTCCATGTTCTTTGCCGCCTCGGCACCAAAGAGGGAAATGCCATGCTCGGACTGAGCAAAGTCAATCAGCCCGTCAATGGTCACGATATCCTCTTCAAGCTCGGCCAAAAACAGTTTGGTCTGCTCCTTCTGTGCGTCGGTTCCGAGCGAATCCAGCCACTGCTGGGCGGCCTGCTTTGCCTCGCTGCTGCAGTTTGGGGCCTCCATCAGCTCCTTGGTCAGGCGCACGACTTCGTCAAGTACTTGTGAATTCACGGGAGTTCACCTGCTTTCTTTGAAATTGCCTTTATTTTATCACAGCGCCTCCCGGCGTACAAGCCCAAAGTGGGGCGCGCCAAAGGCCGGCGGCATGAGCGGCACGTCTGGCAGGGCTTTCAGGGAAACCCCGAGGGCCCCTTTTTTCAAAGAGAGATTCCTCTGGCGGCAGGGAAAAAAGGGAGTATAATTGAAAAGACAATAAGAAAAGGCAAGGGTGGTTTCATGCAGCAGCCAAAGAGTCTCAAAGATGTGCTCAAGCGGTTATATGCTCTGCTGGACTGGAAGCAAAAGAGGAATTTTGTCATCATCATTTTGATTATGATGCTGGCGGCAGGGCTGTCGCAGCTCACGCCCAAGGCCATCGGCTGGCTGACAGACGATATCCTTCTCCAAAGCAGCCTCAGCTTTTCGGCGATTTTGCCCCTCCTGCTGTTTATCCTGACGGTCAACGTGGTCAACGAGCTCATCAAAATCTGGCGCAGAATCATCGTGGAAGATACGGCGACCAAAACTGAAAAAAAGGCGCGCGGCCTGGCGATTTTATCGCTGCTGCGGGCGCCCCTGTCTTATTTCAAGACAAATATGACAGGCAATATCCACGGCAGGCTCAACCGGTGCCTGGAGGGAACGGTCAAGCTGGAAAAGCTCATTTTCATGGATTTTGCGCCTGCCATTTTCAACAGCCTTGCGGCGGTTGTTGTCATTTTCACAACGCTTCCCTTCGTGCTGGCGCTCCCCATGCTGCTGGTGGTGCCCATCGGGACGGCCATTGTCCTGCGGCAGATCAAAACCCAAAAGGGCATCCGGGTTGAGCTTTTGGAGACAAAGGCCTCCATGGACGGAACGGTGGTCGAACTCCTGAACGGCATTGAGGTCATCCGCATCACAGACAGTGTGGACCGGGAAAAGGCACGCTTTGACGGGCGCTCGGAATTTCTGCGCGCCAAGGAGATGAAGCACCACATTCAGATGGCCAAATACGACAGCCTGAAGTTTATCAATGAGGCCTTTTTCACCGTGCTTATGATAGGGGTGTCAAGCCTTTTGGCGGTTGTCGGCCGTATCACGGTTGGCAGCGTGCTGACGGCCTATTTGTGCTTCAACCAGCTCATCAAGCCCCTGGAAGAGCTGCACCGGATTTTGGACGAGCTGTCCGAATGCACTATTTTGGCGGGAGATTTTTTTGCCATGCTCGACCTGCCCTCCGATTTTTCCTATCGGATGCTGCCGGAAGCAGCATCCGGCGCACCGGACGCTTCAAACATGGTGCAGCTCAAAGATGTCTGTTTTGGCTACGAAGAGGGGGAACTTTTGCTGCGCCATCTGAACCTGGAGATTCCCAAAGGCTTTTTCCTCGGCATTGCCGGCCCGAGCGGCTGCGGAAAATCCTCTCTTAAAAACTGCGATGAAATTATCGTGATGGACCATGGGCAAATCAGCCAGAGGGGCAGCTTTGACGGACTGCTCAGCCAGCCCGGTATTTTTGGGGATATGTATTATGGCCGCTTAAAATAAGCGGGATAAGGAGAAACTGGTCGCAGGGGCGTTTTTTGAATAAGGGACGCGCCTTTTGAAAAACCGCCCTTTGCTGTGCGGTGTGCAGCGCGGCAGGCCCGCCCGGGTGCCCTGGGCGGGCCTCCTTTTGAAAAAAGCCCCCTCTTGCGCGGGGGGAGGGGAGGAGGGACGGCGCCCTTTTTGTTTTTCCCTTTGAAAAAGCAGCCTGCCTTTTTTTGAAAAAAGGGCAGGCTGCTTTTGACTTGCTGCTGACAAAAAATAAGCCGGGACAAGGAATCCCTTGTCCCGGCCTGGTCTGGGTGAGAGGACTTGAACCTCCGGCCTCTTGAACCCCATTCAAGCACGCTACCAAACTGCGCCACACCCAGATTTTGAAGCCTCAATTACTATACCATAAAAAAACGGAGGATGCAAGAGCTTTCTTCAAAAAAAGGGGAAAACCCGTCGAGAGGGGGAAAGCGGCAAAAGAAGGGGACGCTATGCCTGAAAATACAAAATGTGCATGAAAACGGCACCGTCGGAGGAATAGGCACTTAAGGGAACGCGGTAGGCGTCAAAGGAATGGGTGCTGACAAGTGCAACCGGGCCGGAAATGTCGCTGACAAACAGGGAGTGATAGGCCGTGTCCCCCCTGGTGAGGAAAATTATGTCCCCGGGCTCAAGCTCGGAAAGCTCCGCCTGACGCGCAACCGGCCCTCTGGCGTCATTTGTTTTCAGAAAATTGCAAAGGTAGCGCGCAGCGCTCCAGGCGGGGGAGCGGTGCTGCAAATCATAGTAGTACCAGCCGAAGGTCGGCGTGGGGTTCATGATGCCGCCGCCGGCAAAGAGGCACTGGGAGATAAAATTGGTGCAGTCGCCGCCAAGCTTTGAAAAATCAGGATAGGCGGGGTTGCGGTGCATGGCCCAGAGGGTGGCATATTGGCAGGCGGCGTCACGGTCGTAAGCAAAAGAGCGCAAAGGGACAGACCTCCTTTGGGGTGTTTGACATATTGTATGTCAGAACACCACGGTCTGCGCCCAGGGTCCTGTGCCAGAGAAAAGCAAAGGCAATGACAAAAAAGCGCCGTGGCCTCCCGGGAGGCCACGGCGCTCTTTTGTCATTTTGCCCTTGCCAGGTCCTTGATTTCATCCATGCGGTGCATGGCGCTTTCATAGCCATGGTCATACAGCGCCTTGAGTTTGTCCAAATCACGGGTGAAGCGGGGAATCATATACTCCTCATCCACAAAGAGGCTGACGTTTTTGGAGGAGCCGTCTTCTTTCAGGCAGCGGGAAAAAACGTAATTGAAGTAGTGGGGGCGAAGGCGAAGCCAGCTCGAGGCGTTGGGGCTGCGCTTTCCGTAATAAGCCAGAAGGGCGCGCTCGTCGGGCTTGAGGTAGTGACGATAGGATTTTGGCTTTGTCAAAATGACAAGGTTTGCCTCGTTGCCGTCGAGCTCCGAGTGGGGCAGGGGGATGGGGTCGGCCAGCCCGCCGTCGACCAGCTTGCGGCCCTTGAAATAGACGGGGGGGAAATAAAAGGGCAGCGAGCAGGAGGCCTGGCACAGCCGGCCCGAGCGGTCGTAGTCCTCTTTGGGGTAGTAGTACCCCTTGAGGGAAAACGCGTCGGCACAGACGGTGACAAACTGCGTGGGAGAAGAAAAGAAGGTGGAAAAATCAAAGGGGATGTGCTGCGTGGGGATATCGTCAAAGACGAGACTGGTGTTCATGATGGAGCGATGGCGCAGGAAATTGCGCGGATGCAGATAGTCGGCACTGTGGGTGTAGCTCTGCGTCACCTCCCAGTTGCGCCCTCTCTGACGGCTCACATAGGAAATCCCATAGCTTGCGCCGGAAGAGACGCCAATCACATAGGGAAACTCAACTTGTTCATCAAGAAGGGCATCCAGCACGCC
>DVNV01000019.1 GCA_018714125.1 Candidatus Galloscillospira excrementipullorum | reverse complement strand
CCGAATACTCCATCGTGACATTGTCGGCAATGACGTTCATGGCCACGCCGCCCGCCGAGATGTAGCCGTGGACACGCACGGTGTCCTTGTCGCGGAAGGACTCGCGCTGCACGTCGATGGCGTGCATGGCGATGGCCGCCGCGTTGAGGGCATCAATCCCGAGGTGGGGGGAGCCTGCGGCGTGCGCCGCCTTGCCCTCAAAGGTGATCATCTTGTTGACAAAGCCGTTGGAGGAGCCGTTGGTCACGGAAATCTGATGCTGCGTGCCCGAGTGGTGCCCCACGACCAGGTCGATGTTGTCCAGCGCGCCGATGCGGATGAGCTCGCACTTTCCGCCGCCGTAGCGAATCACGCCGTCCTCGCGCATCTTGTCTTTGAGCTCAAGCTCCACAAATTCCTCGGCGGGTACGGCAAAAAAGGTCACGTTGCCGCCCAGCGCCGCCTTGACCTCAGGGTCGGCCAGCGCAAGCGCGGCGCCCATGATGCCGGTGAGCTGCGCGTTGTGGCCGCAGCAGTGAGAGGCGCCGGTCTCGGGGTTGGCGTCGACATGGGAGGGGATGGGAAGCGCGTCCATCTCACCCATGAGAGCCAGGTTGGGGCCGGGGGCGTTCTTGCCCTTGAGATAGGCCTTGACGCCGGTGACGGCAAGCCCCTCCTCGGTCTCAAGCCCCAGAGACTTTACAACCTCGGTGAATTTGCCGGCTGTCCGGAATTCCCGGTATCCCAGCTCGGCATGCTTCCAAATATCACGGCCAAAGGCAATGATTTCTTCCTGCTTTTCATCGATCAGCTGACAAATGCGTTGTTCGAGTTTGTCCATGAGTGAGCCTCCTTCGGAAATGAAATGATAGGGAGATTATACCATATCCAACCTCAAAAGAGAAGCGGCAAGATGCATAAATACACAGCAAAAAAGAAAGATTTTTCGCAAGGTTTGTCATATGATGGGAAATTCGCGCGGATTGGTTGCACCACCGGGAGAATTTCATTATAATGGTGCTTATCAGACAATTGGCAAACAGTGTTAGATAAATTTTTAAAGTGCCGTGCGGGTGAGAGCACGGCGGAAAAGGAGACGAAATATGGCTTTTTCCATTTTGACCGATACGTCGGCAAATCTTCCCACCGAGCTTGTAAAACGTTACGGCATTTCGGTCACCCCCTTTTCCTTTTTTGTAGAGGGGAAGGAGAGCACCTGTACCGACAGCGAATCCTTTGACGGCCCTGCCTTTTATGACGCCATGCGCCAGGGTGCCGTTGTGACCACCTCACAGGTCAACCCGCAAAGGCACATGGACTATATGGAGCCCATCCTCAAGCAGGGCAGCGACCTGCTGTATGTCTGCATGTCTTCCGGCATCAGCGGGGCCTATTCCTGCGCCGAAATGGCGGCAGCGCAGCTGCGCGAAGCCTACCCGCAGCGAACCATTCGGCTGGTCGACACCATGGGAGCTTCTTTGGGAGAGGGGCTTTTGGCGCTGCGCGCGGCCGCCTGCCGGGAGCAGGGTATGGGCCTTGACGAGACGGCGGACTTTCTGCTGGAGCTGCGCGAGCGGTTCTACCAGGTGTTCACCGTGGACAACCTGGCTTACCTGCAGAGGAGCGGGCGCATCTCCAACGCAACCGCCGTGATTGGGACGGTGTTTCAAATCAAGCCCCTGCTCAAAGGGAATGAGGAGGGCAAAATCGTCACCTTCGGCAAGGTGCGCGGACGAAAGCAGTCCATCCAGGCGCTGGCCGAAAAGTATGACACCCTGGTCAAAAACCCCGGGGAGCAGACGGTGGGCATCGCCCACGCCGACTGTCCCGAGGATGCCGACTACCTGGCCGGCCTGCTGCGCAAAAATTTCCCGCCCAAGGATATTTTGACCGTCTGTTATGAGCCGGTCACCGGCTCCCATGTGGGCCCCGGAACGCTGGCCCTGTTTTTTGAGGGAGAAAAAGGCGTGCGCCTTCAGTAGGGATGGTTCCCGGTGCGGGCTGCCCGGGGGCTCCCCCTCTTTGTCAAAGGGGGGAGCCCCCGGCCGGAAATGATTGCTGCGCAGGGTCTTGGTCCAGCAGCCCATACAGGCGGTAAAGGGAGAGCATGTTCATATAAAGCAGCTTGTTTGCCATGTGCTGCTTATAGGTAACGGTTTTTTCCTTCCCCTGGGCGTTCAGGGCCTGCATTTTTTGAGAGGCCTCTTCATAGCCTCGCTGCACCGCCCCCAGCATGCTTTCAAAGGCCTGCAGTCTGTCCAAATCAAAACACTCCTTTTTAGCCCCCCGGCGGGAAAAGACGGCACAGGACAAAACCGTATTTTCTTGCAGGGGGAATTTTGGATATGTTATAATGAAACTACAGAAAAAATGGGCTGTCAACCCCCTTTGCGCGGGGTTGGCGTACGGTGCGTACCCACCCCGCGAGGGAGCCCGCGAAAGGAGGACATGGCAATGCTTTATCTGACAAAAGAGGACATGTGCAAAGTATTTTCCATGCGCGATGCCTTTGAGGCGCTGCACGACGCTTTCACTCTCTACTCCTCGGGGAAGAGCACGGTGCCCCTGCGGAGCATGATTGACGTGCCCCATCACAGGGGGCAGGCCATTTTCATGCCGGCACTGGCGGGGGATGCGCTGGGAATCAAGATTGTGAGCACCTATCCTGACAATCCGGTGCGCGGCAAGCCGGTGACGCCGGCCTGCATGCTGGTGATGGACGCCTCGACGGGAGAGGCCTGCTGCCTGATGGACGGCACCTATCTCACTCAGCTGCGCACGGCGGCGGGGGCGGGGCTTGCCACCGAGGTGCTGGCGGCGCCGGGGGCGCGTGTGGGTGCCCTGATTGGCCTTGGCGGGCAGGCGCCCTGCCAGTTTGACGCCATGCTGGAGGCGGCGCCCACCCTGCGTGAGGTGCGGGTGTTTGACATAGACGAGAACCTGCGCGCCGCCTTTGCCGCGCAGAGGGACGGCGCGGGCGGAGTGCGTGTCGTTGCGGCACAAAGCGCAGACGAGGCGGTGCGCGGGGCGAACATCGTGACCACCGTGACCACCTCGAGAAAGCCGGTGTTCTCGGCAGACAGCATTCAAAAGGGATGCCATGTCAACGCCATCGGTTCCTACACCCCCGAGATGCAGGAGCTGCCGCCGGAGCTGGTGGCGGGCTGCGACCTGCTGGTGCTGGATACGGCCGACGGGGTGCTGCACGAATCGGGAGACATTCTAAAACCACTGGAAGCCGGCCTGCTGGAGGGCAAGAAAATCGACACCGAGATGGGGCACATCCTGCTGGGAGGCCACGGCCGCCTGAAGGATGACGACGTGACGCTCTACAAATCGACGGGAAGCGGCGTGATGGACGTGGTGACGGCGGCGGCCATTTTCCGGCGCGCACAGCAGATGGGAGTTGGAAAGCATTTGTAAGAGATGCCGAAAAGCAGCGTTGTTTTTTTAAAAATTGCGACTTGGCAAGCGCCGGAAAAGATGATAGACTAAACTTTAGAAACAAATGCCGTTATTTTCCTGATTTGGGGAAAGCAGAGGTTTCAAAAAATGCTTGCAAGAGAAAGGATGGATTCCCTTGAAAGACGCCATTGTCACTGCCGGGGCACCTGCTGCCATCGGCCCGTACTCGCAGGCAGTCAAAGCCGGCGGGATGGTTTTTGTGTCCGGTCAGCTCCCCATTGACCCCGCAACGGGTACGTTTCCAGGCAGTGTTACGGAGCAGACAAAACGCTCCCTGCTCAACTGCAAGGCCATTTTGGAGCAGGCGGGCCTTGGCCTTGAGAACGTGGTCAAGACCACGGTGTTTCTCAAGGACATGAACGATTTTGCGGCCATGAACGAGGTGTATGCCTCTTTCTTTGCGCAGCCCTATCCTGCCAGGGCCGCCTTTGAGGTGGCGCGGCTGCCCAAGGATGCCCAGGTGGAAATCGAAATGATTGCGGTGGAGTGAGTGCAGGCAGGCATGCCCATTCTTCACACATATTTTTGAGAGAGAAAGGAAGTTGCGGTTATGACGTATAACTTTGACGAGCGCATTGACAGAACCGGCAGAGGACAGGCCAAGTGGGAGCCCGCAGGTCTCAAGGAGATGTTTGGCGACGAAAATATGCTCTCCTACTGGGTGGCAGACATGGACTTTCGTGTGGCACAGCCCATCCGCGATGCGCTGATTGAAGCTGCCGAGCATGGCTGCATCGGCTATACCGGGCTTGACCCCGCATTCTACAACGCCTACATCAATTGGCAGAAGCGCCGCAACGGCTGGGAGCCCGACGTCTCCTGGTTCCGCTACACCCCCGGCGTTGTGCCCGCAATCAATCTGCTGCTGCTGGCCATGACCAACGAGGACGATGAGATTCTCATTCAGCGCCCCGTTTATTATCCCTTTACCGACTCCATCGTCAAGCAGAAGCGCACCGTGGTGTCGAGCTCGCTTGTCAACAAGGGCGGCAGATACGAGATTGACTTTGAGGACTTCGAGAAGAAGGCCTCTTCCCCCAAGTGTACCGCCTTTGTGCTGTGCAACCCCCACAACCCCGTGGGCCGCGTCTACACCGAGGAAGAGCTGCGCAAGATGGGCGAAATCTGCAATCGTCACGGCGTGTTCGTCATTGCCGACGAGATTCACTCCGACCTCATTGCCAAGGGCCACAAGCATGTGGTGTATGCCAAGCTGGGCAAGGAGTTTGAGCAAAACTGCGCCGTCTGCCATGCGCCCTCCAAGACCTTCAACCTGGCGGGCCTGCAGCTCTCCTGCATCCTGATCCCCAACGAGAAGATCCGCGCGAAGTTTGACACCATTCAAAACCGCTACAGCATCACCTCGCCCAACTACTTTGCCCCCGTGGCGGCCAAGGCCGGCTGGAATCACGGAGAAGAGTGGTTGGCTGCCGTGTATGAGTATATGTATGGCAACTACAACTATATTGTTGACTTCTGCAAGAAGACCTGGGGCGACAAGGTCGTCGTCTCTCCGCTGGAGGGAACCTACCTGGCCTGGATTGATTTCAGACAGCTCGAGAGCGATCCCGACAAGCTGCAGGAGCTGACCCGCAAGAAGGCCAAGGTTGCGCTGGACGAGGGCTACATCTTCGGGCCTGAGGGTGCCGGCTTTGAGCGTGTCAACCTGGCCTGCCCCAAGGAGCTCATCGTGGAGCTCATGAACCGTCTGGCGGGCGCCATCAAGTAAAAAAACTTCATAATCTGCGCATGGCGGCCCAAGGGCGCGCCGTGCGAAAAAAACCCATGCGCGGCCCTTGCGGCCGCGCATGGGCGTTTTAAGGAGAAAAGAAGAGACAGGAGAGGAGGCGGTTTTGCAATGGAAGGAGCCATCACGGCGCAGCGCGTAAAACAGGCGGCACGCGAACAGATGGAAGAGCTGGTGGCGCTGCGCCGGTACCTGCATGAAAATGCAGAGCCCTCGATGGAGGAGAAAACGGCGAGCGCCCTGGTCAGGCAGGAGGCACAGCGTCTGGGACTGCCGTGGGAAAGCGTGGGGGAGTATGGCGTTGTCGTCACGCTCAAGGGCCGGCGCGAGGGGCGCTGCATTTGCCTGCGCGCCGACATGGACGCGCTGCGTCTGACCGAGAGCGAGACCAATCTGAGCAGGCGCAGGGAGGTCATCAGCAAAAACCCCGGCGTCTGCCATGCCTGCGGGCATGACGGCCACACCGCCGCACTGCTTGTGGCCATGCGCCTGCTCACGCGCTGGCGCGACCGCTTTGACGGCACCGTGCTGTTTTTGTTTGAGTCGGGGGAGGAGCTGCCCGGGACCATCCCCGAGGTGTCTGCCATGCTGCGCGACAGGAAGCCCGACAGGCTGTTTGCCCTGCACGTCTGGAACGAGCTTGAGAGCGGGAAAATCTGCATTGACGCAGGCCCCCGCATGTCGGGCGGCGGCGGGCTGGTCTATGAAATCCTCGGAAAGGGCGGCCACGGCTCTGCGCCGGCCGCAGCGGTCAGCCCCATCCGCCCTGCCGTTCAGATTGCATCCATGTTTGACGAAATGCGGCTGACGGCGGTCGACCCGGCCGACGTCAACGTGATTTCGGTCAACCTGCTGCAGGCGGGGAGCGCCTCCAACATCATCCCCGAAACGGCAAGGGTGGGATTTTCCTTCCGGTATTACGAACCGCGCTACACCACCGGCATTCGTGAGCGCAGCGCCCGCATCGTGGAAAACGTGGCGGCGGCCTACGGCTGCATGTCGTCCCTGGTGCAGGATTTGCGGCTTGACCCCGTATACAACGACGAGGGCGCGTCGGCTCTGGCGCGCGGCAGCGCCCAAAAGCTCTTTGGCAAAGACTGCCTTGTCAGTGCCCCGGCCTGGGCCGCCTGCGAATCCATGGGCTCGTATTTGTCCATGGTGCCGGGCTGTCTGGCCTTTGTGGGCATTCGAAACGAGGCCGTCGGCTCGGGCGGGCTGCACCACAACCCCCTGTTTGACATAGACGAGGAGGTTCTGCCCGCCTGTACGGCGCTGCACATCCAGGTGGCGCTTGACACGCTGCAATCGGAAGGAGAGTTGACATGACAGTGGACATCAAACTTGTGCAAGAGCAGCTTGAGGCGGTCAGGGAGTATGTGATTTGCACCCGGCGCCGCTTCCATGAAAACCCCAGCGCATCGGGCAAGGAGGAGCAGGCGGCGCTTTTTGTCGAGGCGCAGGCACAGGAACTGGGCCTTGCGCACCGCCGTTATGCCGACTACGGGGTGCTGGTTCGGCTGGAGGGGGCGCGCCCGGGGCCGACGGTTTGCCTGCGGGCCGACTACGACGCGCTGAGCATGCAGGAGTCGCCCGACAATCTGGCCGGCAAAAAGGTGTGTGTCTCCAAGGAGGACGGTCTGTGCCACGCCTGCGGGCACGACGGCCATGCGGCCATGGCGCTGGGCGCCATGCGCGTGCTGCATGCGCTCAGGCAGCAGCTTGCCGGCAGCGTGCTGTTTTTGTTTGAATCAGGCGAGGAGCGCGGCGGCCTGACAAAGGACGCCATCCGCGCCGCGCTGCGCGAGGAAAAGGTCGACACCTGCTTTGCCATCCATCTTGACGCTGCCATGCCCACGGGCAGCTGCAACGTGGAGCCGGGGGCGCGCCTGATGGGCGCCGCCAGCATCGGCGCCACGCTGCGCGGCAGGGGCGGCCACGGCTCCCGTCCCGACGAGGCCGTCAACCCCATCAACGCCGTGGCGCAGGTCGTGTGTGCGCTTCAGGGCATCATTCCAAACTGCGTGGTGCCGGGAGAGCGCGCCGTGCTGTCGGTAGGCGTCATCGAGGGGGGCACCGTGCGCAACATCATCCCCGAGACGGCTTCGTTTGCCGGCAGCGTGCGCTTTCTCTCCAAGGAGACGGGGCAGCTCATTTTAGACCGGGTTTCGGCCCTTGTCAGGGGCATTGCCGCGGCCGAGGGCTGTGAGGTCGAGAGCCTGACGGCAAAGGTGGACCTGACCGTGACGGTCAACGATGAAAAGGCCTGCGCCACCGCCCGGGAGGGCATTGAAAAGCTGCTCGGGCAGGAGGTGCTGGTTTCGCGGGAGCCCTGGATGGGCTCGGAGTCCTTCGGCTTTTGCCTGGAGCAGGCGTCGGGGGCCATGATGTTTTTGGGCATTGCCAATGCGCAAAAGGGCACCGGCGCGGCACATCACAATCCCCGCTTTGACCTTGACGAGGACGCTTTGCAGGTGGGGGTTGCCGCCGAAGTCGGATATGTGCTGGCTTCGATGAAGCTGCTGTAGGGGGTGAGGGCATGACAGACATTTCGGCCGGGCTGCTTGTCGCCAAAGCCAAAGAGCAGCTGCCCTACACCCACAAGGTCTATGAAATGCTGCACCAAAACCCCGAGCCCTCGGGCGAGGAGCGGCAGACGGCGGCCTTCATCCGGCAGGAGCTGGCCGCGCTGGGCCTTGACACCACCCCCGTGCTCGACAACGGCACGCTGGCGCTGCTCGACACGGGCCGCCCCGGCAAAACGCTGCTGCTTCGGGCCGACATCGACGCCCTTCCCGTCCAGGAGGACGAATGCAATTTAAGCGGCAAAAAGCCGCTCGTTTCCGGAAAGCCCGGCGTGTGCCACGCCTGCGGGCACGACGGGCACACGGCCACGCTGCTCACGGTGGCGCGCATCCTGTGCGGCCTGAAGGAGCAGCTTTGCGGGAAAATCTGGTTTTACTTTGAGCAGGGCGAGGAGCGGCTGATGGCGTCGCCGGTCAACGCGAAGATGCCGCAGCAGCTCGGGCTTGACGCAGCCTACGCCATCCACTACTATGCCGACATGCCCTGCGGCCGCATTTCCATTGAAAAGGGGCCCAGAATGTCGGGGGTCTACGGGTTTGAGTATACCTTCCAGGGCAAGGGCGGCCATTCCTCGCGCCCCGACCAGGCCAAAAACCCCCTGATGTGCGCCGTGAAGATTGCCCAGGCGCTCGACGGGCTGTCCATGCTGTGCGCACCGCCCGGAGAGTTTGCCGTTTTTTCGCTGGGCATGCTCGACGGAGGCGCCCAGGTCAACGTCATTCCCGACACGGCAAGGCTTGCCGGCACCATCCGCTACTTCGAGCCCGACGTGGGCCGGCGCATGGTCGACAGGCTGCACGAGACGGTGGAGGCGCATCTGGCTGCGGCCGACTGCCGCGTGACGGGGCTGGTGGAGATGATTGCCCCGCCCGTCGTCAACGACGCCGGGCTTTCACAGCTCGCCTCGGAGGCCATTGCGCAGGTGCTCGGGCCCGACGTGGTCACGGCAGGCCCGCGCTGGATGGGAAGCGAGTCTTTCGGCTCAATTACGGAAAACGTCCCCTCCATGTTTGCCTTTGTCGGCGCGGCAAACGAGCAAAAGGGCTGCGGTGCGGCGCACCACAACCCGAGATTTCAACTGGATACCGACGCGCTGGAGCTTGGCGTGCTGTCGGGACTGGCCTTTGCCGTCCGGTTTCTCGGACAGCAGGGGTGTTAAGCAGGGATAAGGGCGCGGCCCCTCTTTATAAGGGGCCGCGCCGTCTTTTTTGCAGGGCGGCGGTCGGATGGCAAAGGGGCGTGGGCGGCAGAGCTTCGGAAGGCCCCTCTTCAGGGCCTTTCAGGCAAATGGCAGGGGCCTGCCGCGCGCTGCCCGGCGCCCCATAGGCCCGGGCGGACGGCTTCGGGTTGCAAAATACCGGGGAATGAGATACAATAGCCCCATACCCTTAAAACAAGGCCTGCAAAGCGGGCTTTGCCAAGGGCGGAAGCCTTTTTTAAGAGGGAAAGCAAAGGGGGAGGGATTTTCGTGTCGCGGGACAAAAGGGCATACCGGCGCCGTGCCGCCGCACTCTACGCCCTGGCGCTGCTGCGCTTTGCCATGCTGGGGTTTTCCTATCGCCCCCTGCTTGACGACTATATCCAGTATTACAACTATGCCAACCTGATGGGCTCTTTGCCCGAGGTTGTGAAGACGCTGGGGCTGTTTGCCGCAAGGCCGCTTGCGGGACTTGCGGACATTGTGGTGTGGTCACACTTTTGGCCCTGCCTGTTTGTCGCCGTGGCGCTGCTGGCCGCCCTGCTGACGGCGGCCGCCCTGCTCTTTGAGCGGCTGTTTGACAGGATGGTGGGCATAGGGCCCCTGTTTGCCTGTTTTTTTTTGCTTTTGCCGGTCAATTTCGAGGCGACCTACTGGCTGTCGGCCGCGACGCGCATTGTGCCCGGCCTGGTGCTGGCCGCCTGCGCGGGGCTGTGCACTATAGACGCACAGCAAAATCCCCGGCTGCTGTGGGGGGCTTTTGCGAGCTGCCTGCTGGCGGCGGGATTTTATGAACAGTGTTTTGTGCTGGCGGCGGGGCTGAGCGCCCTGTGCGGCCTGTTTTGGACAAAGCGGCCGCTCACGAGGGCGGTTTCGGTGCTCTCGCCCTGCGCGGCTTACGGCATCTATGCCGCGCTGTGCGCGGCGGCGGGGCCCTCCGCGCTTTACGGGGCGCGCACCTCCCTGGTGCTGCCCTTTCGGGACGAGGCCTTTTTTACGCAGCACCTGCCGCAGGTCGTGGAGCAGATGGTGGCCGTGTTCAAGGCCGTGCCGGCGCTGACACTGCGCGCCCTGCTGCGCTTTCCCCGTATGTTTTGGGAGAACCTGTGGCCGGCGCTGCCCATGCTGCTGCTGCTTTTGGCGATGCTTTGGGGCATGCTGTATGCAAAGCCCCCGAAAACCCTTCGGGCCGGTGCGCGCCAAAAGGATGCGGCGCCGGAAGAGAGCGCGGCAAAAACCCCCTTGCGGCAGCCTCTGGGGGAGGGCGGCGCCTTGACGGCGCGCCGGGAGGCCCTTCGGGGGCCGGGCCTTGCCCTGCTGCTCGGCGTGCTGCTGTGCCTTGGCCCCTTTTTCCCCTTTTTTGTCGTTGCAAATCCCTGGATTGGGCTGCGGGCGCTGGGTGCCGCCCTGCCGGGGCTCGCCCTTTTTGCCGACGCTGCCCTGCGCCTGCTGCCGCTTTCGCCGCCGGCGCGGCGCGCTTTCTGCGGCGCCGCTTTGTCGCTGCTGCTGTGCGCCACCCTGCCCGAGCTGGCCGACTACAGGCTGACCGCCGCGCAGGACGCCGCCCTGCTTGAGGCCGTGGCGCAGGTTCTGCCGGAGGAGGCCTCGTCGGTGGCGCTGGTGGGTGTGCAGCCCTGCTACCTTCCCGACCAAAACTACGAATGGCACGAGCATCTGCACGGCGTCACCGAAAGCCAGTGGGCCACGACGGGGGCGCTGCGTCAGGTGTGCGGAAGCCTTGACATTCCCACCGTGACCCCTCTGGCACCGGGCAGCGTATATGCCGATTATGCCGACCTGACGCAGTATGACGCGTTTTTGCTGGTGGAGGGTGCGGGCGCCTTGTCAAAGGAGGATGTTTCGGTGACGCCTGTTTTCCTTCGGGGCCAGACCTTTGTCGACACTTCGGGACGTGTGCGCGCCGAGATGAGCGGGGGGCTGCTGACCCTGTTTTAAGAGAGGGTGGAGGGCAGGGAGGAAGTGCCTTTTCGCCCCTTCCTGACGATGAAGCCCGCAGCAGGCGGGAGCCGCTTTTCGCCGTGCAAGGTTGCTGTGTCCGAGGGGACGGCAGCGAAAAATCGACAACAAAGGGAAGTTTTTGAACAAGATATTACAAAATGTATTATAAAAAGTCAAATAACGGAGGGAATATCCATGGGTGCTGCAAACGACAATCCTTTCAATCCCAATTTGTCCATGCTGTGCGACTACTATGAGCTGACGATGGGCAATGCGTATTTTGCAAACGGCATGCACAACCAGACGACCTATTTTGATTTGTATTTCAGGGAGCTGCCCGACGGGGGCGGCTACGCCATTGCGGCGGGGCTGGAGCAGGCGGTGGAGTATCTTTCCAACCTGAGCTTTACAGAGGAGGACATCGAGTTTCTGCGCGGCAAGGGGCAGTTTTCGGAAGGCTTTTTGGAGTATCTGCGCAACTTCCGTTTCTGCTGCGACGTTTGGGCCGTGCCGGAGGGCACGCCGGTGTTCCCCAACGAGCCTCTGGTGACGGTGCGCGGGCCGGCGGTGCAGACCCATCTGCTGGAGACCATGCTGCTTTTGACCATCAACCATCAGACGCTGGTGGCGACCAAGGCCAGCCGCATCGTGCGCGCGGCGGCGGGTCGGGCCGTGATGGAATTTGGCTCGCGCCGTGCGCAGGGCTATGCCGGCGCGGTGCTGGGCGCACGCGCCGCCTACATCGCCGGCTGCATCGGCACGGCCTGCACCATCACCGACAGGCTCTACGGCGTGCCGGCGCTGGGCACCATGTCCCACGCCTGGGTGCAGATGTTCGACAGTGAGCTTGAGGCTTTTCGCGCCTATGCCAGGGAATATCCCAGCGCCACCATCTTGCTGGTCGACACCTACAACGTGCTCAAGAGCGGCCTGCCCAATGCCATCCGCATTTTTAACGAAGAGGTGGTGCCGCGCGGGTTCCGCCCCGCAGGCATCCGCATTGACTCGGGAGACATTGCCTATCTGAGCAAGCAGGCCCGAAAGATTCTCGACGAGGCCGGCTTCCCCGACTGCAAGATTACGGCCTCCAACTCGCTGGACGAATACATCATCCGCGACACCATCCTGCAGGGGGCGCAGGTTGACAGCTTTGGCGTGGGAGAAAGGCTGATCACCTCCAAAAACGACCCCGTGCTGGGCGGCGTCTACAAGCTGGTCGCAGTGGAAAAGGACGGTCAGGTGGTGCCCAAAATCAAGGTCAGCGAAAACGTCACAAAAATCACCACGCCCCACTTTAAGCGTCCCTACCGGCTCTTTGACAGGGACAACGGCAAGGCCATCGCCGACCTGCTGTGCGTCTTTGACGAGGAGCTTGACGACACGCAGCCTTACCTGCTGTTTGACCCCAACTTCACCTGGAAACGCAAGATGGTCAAAAACTATGTGGCCAAGGATTTGATGGTGCAGGTGTTCGACAAGGGCCGTCTGGTCTACGACCTGCCGACGGTGCAGCAAATCAGGGAATACTGTGCCCAGCAGCAGCAGACACTGTGGGATGAAGTGACGCGCTTTGAAAATCCGCATCACTACTATGTGGACCTTTCGCAAAAGCTGTGGGAGAGTAAGCAGCAGCTGCTTGACGACGCCGAGCGCAAGGCAATGGAAGACAACTGAAAAGTCCTTTGGGAAAAAGCAAAGGACAGGTGCTTCGGCAGGTGTGAGGCACTGCTTAAAAAGCTGCGGGGCAAAAAAGAGCTGCCCGCCGGGCAAAGAGGGCCTGCCTTTGGAGCAAAAAGCCTGACGGCAGGCAAAAGAAAGGAGCAGGACGCGATGAAACGGGACTATGAAAAGGAGCTGCGCGAGCGCGTGGACTATATCCGAAAGCTGCTGGAGAGCTCGGGGGCCAAGGGCATTGTCTTTGGCAATTCGGGCGGGAAGGATTCCGCGCTGGTGGGCATTTTGTGCCAGAAGGCCACCGACAAGGTGCTGGCAGTGTGCATGCCTTGTCAGTCAAAGCGCAACTTCGGGGAGGACCTTGACGACGCCGTGGCGCTCGCAGAGCAGTTTGGCATCGAAAACGTGGTGGTGGATCTCTCCGACACCAAGGCCGCCCTGACGCAGGCCGTGGAAAAGGTGGCCGAAATCTCGCAGCAGGCCTCCACCAACATCGCCCCCAGACTGCGCATGACCACGCTGTATGCCATTGCACAAAGCAGGGGGTATCTTGTGGCCGGAACCGGCAACAAGAGCGAGTACTATATGGGCTACTTCACCAAGTGGGGCGACGGGGCCTACGATTTCAACCCCATCGCCGACCTCTCGGTGACCGAAATCTATGAATTTCTCACTTATTTGAAGGCCCCCGAAAACATCATCAAAAAAGCCCCCTCCGCCGGCCTGTTTGAAGGTCAGACCGACGAGGCCGACATGGGCGTGAGCTATGCCCAGGTCGACGCCGTGATGCAAAAGGGAAGCTGCGGCAACGACAAAGCCGACGCCATCATTGCAGGGTACCACGCAAGAAGCCATCACAAGAGACAGCCTGTCAATCGCTATGGGGAATAAGCCCTGCTCCCGCTTGACAAAAAGGGTTAAAATTCTAAACAATTTGTAATAATACAATCTGATATTACAAAATGGGCATATACCCGTTCAAAAGGAGGCTAAAATGGTCGAATTCAAGCTCAAGGCATTGAGGGAATGGCGCAACTTTCTGCGGATTTTGGCCGGCGTGCTGCTGATTGTCTGCCTGCTGGGGTTTTGGAAATTTTTTGGGCATGGACCAAAAGAGGCCGTTGCCGCAGGATGGTGGCTCAAGGTCGCGGCGGCGGCGTTTACGCTGCTGCTCAGTGAAACGCTGCGCCGGGTGATAGAGGTTTTTGAGGCGCAGGAGGAGCAGCAAAAGGAGCTGCATCAGGGCAGATTTTGAATCGGATGTCTTGAATTGAATAAGCGATGGGAAAACGCCGTGGGCGGGTGCTGATGCACACGCCCACGGCGTTTTGGCTTGCCGGAGAAGACAGAGAGAGGGAGAAGGTCAAAAACAGGAATATTGTTGCACAAAACGGAATATATGCGATATAATGTATCAAAAGAGAGATTTAGGACAAAGTTTGGACAAAATGGAGGGGTTGCATGAACTGTTTTCCGGGAATCTGGCAGAAGCTTCGGGGATTGAGGAGAGTGCTGCTGCCCTTGAGCGGGGTTGTCTGCATTGTCTTTCCCGGACATCTGACCAAAAGCCTTCCGGTAATGCTGGGCAGCGTGATGACGGTGACGGGGCTGCTGCAGCTTCCCTTTGCGCTGCGCGACGAGGAGCACAAAAACCCCGAGACCATGGACACGGCCATTGCCCTGGTTTTTCTGGTGCTGGGGCCCGCCATCCTGCTGATGCGCAGCCATGCCATGGCCATGATTGGCTGCATCTGGGGGCTGATGGGGATTTTGAAGGGAACGCGCCTGCTCAACCGGGCCATTTACCGCATGACGCAAAAACAGGGTTGGTTTTTGCTGCTGGCGGAGGCGGCCGTTCAACTTGTGCTGGGCATGATGCTGCTCTTTCACCATGAGCAAAAAATCACCATGCACATTGTCATTTTGGGAATGGAACTGCTGTGCGGCTCCGTCTGGGAACGGCCGGACGAAGAGCTGCGGCAGATGCCAAGGGATGAGAGCTGCAAAGCAGGGGACGCTGTGCAGGAGAAGGGGCCGGCAGGTTGTGCGCAGCAGGAGCTCCAGGAAGGGGCCCTTGCATCGGACGCCCTCTGAGGCGCAAGGGGAGAGGTGCGTTGCCTGAGGGGGGCCGGGAAAGGCCTTTTTCAGGGTGCAAAAACAAGGGGCGGGCAGCAGGTTTGCCGGCCCTTTTTGCGGCCATTTTCTCCTCAAAAAGCAGCTCCAGGAGGCACGCGGTGCCCCCAAAAGGGGAGGCTTCAAAAAGAAGGGCTGCCTCCGACAAGAGGCAGCCTTTTTTATTTTTAGCAGGATGGGAACACACCGTGGAACGGGCCGGACGCAGACGCCGGCAGGCGGCTTGGAGGGGTTTTTCAAAAGAGGGGTCAGGAGGCCACACTCTCGTGAGCCAGATAGCGCAGCACGCCCTCCTCGTCCACGGTAAAGAGAAAGCGCTCGGTGGACTGAACTTTCAGATAGGAAAAATCCCCTTCCAGAAGGGACTGGCGAACCTGGGCCGCCTCATCGGGGCCGGGTTCGACGCCGTCGAAGGAGCAAAAATCAAGCGTGACGTCAAACAGAGGGCTGCCGTCGCGAATGGAGAAGCGAAAGTCGCGCAGGGAACACATGGGCAGGCTTTTGATGCCCTGGGGGATGGCGGTGTAGATGCCGGTCTCGGCGTCGTAATCCCAGGTTTTGACGAGAGGGCCGTGGGCGATGTTGTAGCGATCAAAGTGAGTGCGCACGGTCTCCTCCACATACTGCTCTGTCATGCGGCCCTTTTCGTCTCCCCACTCGTCAAGTCGCAGGGCGAAGGCATAGAGAAGATACTCATTGGCATGCCTGGGCGGGTCTCCCTCCGGGAAAAAGGGGACGTAGTCAAAGCGCTCTGCGGCGGCCAAATCAAAAAAGGTGGCCACGAGAGACTGCCGCAGCGCGGGAAGCGAGAGGGTTTGCACCTCAGAGAGGGAGGGCTCCATGGGCTGCTCCGAAGGGGAGGGCGAGAAAAAGGCGGCGCCCAGCCACAGGCAAAGCAGCGCCGATGCCGCCCACAAGAGCCACGGCAGCATGCGCCGTTTCCGGCCTGCGGGAGCGGCGGCCGGCGGCTGCCCGGGCTGCTGTGGGGCGGCGTCTTCCGGCGGCAGCTCCCCCACCAGCTCATCAAGACTGACGTGAAAGAGGTGCGCCATCTGGGTGAGCTTGTCGAGCTCGGGGGTGGCTGCGTCAGACTCCCACTTGGAGACCGACTGCCGGCTGACGCCGAGCTGTGAGGCGAGCTCCTCCTGCGACAGGCAGGCGCGCCGCCGCAGCATCTGAATGTTTTGTGCGAGATTCATGGCAAAAATCCTTTCCGTAAGTGTTGAGAAGGTGTCAAGAGGCCGTCTTGCTTAGCAGTATTGTAGCAAATCCTTTGGAAACGCTCCACCAACCCGCAGGTTCTTTTTGTCAACCAGCAGTTGCACCGGGCAAAAATCGGAGGGATGGGGGCCGCAGAGGCACAAAATTCGAGGAGCGGCACACCTTGGAGAAAAAAAGAGGGGCTGCGCAAGGCAGCCCCTCTTGCCGCTTTGACGGGACAGGCTGGGGGAAAAGGGAACTTAGGCGCAAGGCCCGTCGGGGGAGGTGCAGGCGCCGCCCTGCGGGGGGCAGGCGTCCTTTTGCTCAAGGTCTTCTTCAATCAGCCGGTAGACGATGGAGGTGATGGGCACGCCCAGCAGCATGCCGACGATGCCGGACAGCCCGCCGCCCACCGTGATGGCGGCCAGCACCCAGATGGCGGGCAGCCCGATGGAGGAGCCCACCACCTTGGGATAGATGATATTTCCCTCAAACTGCTGCAGCACCACCAAAAACACGAGGAAGACAAGGGCTTCAACAGGGGAGATGGTCAAAATCAGGAAGACGCCCACCAGCGCACCGATGTATGCGCCGGCCACGGGAATGAGGGCGGTGACCCCGATGAGGGCACCGATCATGGGTGCGTAGGGCAGGCCGAGCAGCAGCATGCCCACCGTGCACAGCACCCCCAAAATGGCGGCCTCCAGGCACTGGCCGACAATATAGCGGTGAAAGCAGTCGTTTGCCACATGCAGCACATGCGAAAGCTTGGCGTTCCAGGAGGGACGCAGATAGCGGCGGCACAGGCGGCCGAACTGGCACAGCAGCTTCTCCTTGCTCAGCAGCACATACACGGAGAAGATAACGGCAATGAGCAGGGAGACCAGGGTGGAAATCAGGGAAAACACCGTGTCGGCCGCGATGATGACGGTGGCGCCCAGCCCCTCGGTGATGAGCGACAGAAGCTGGGTCAGACGGCTTTCCCAGTCCATCGTGTTGAGAAATTCCAGCAGCTCTTCCGGCAGGAAACGGACAAAGTCGGGGTTTTCGAGCAGATTTTCCAGCAGGGGGACGACCACCTTG
This sequence comes from Candidatus Galloscillospira excrementipullorum, assembly GCA_018714125.1. Taxonomy (GTDB): domain Bacteria; phylum Bacillota; class Clostridia; order Oscillospirales; family Feifaniaceae; genus Galloscillospira; species Galloscillospira excrementipullorum. The sequence continues at coordinate 32,216 of DVNV01000019.1, read as the reverse complement.
AGAATTCTGTCGACAATGAGCTCAAGGGCAGAAATGAGCTCGGGGATGACCAGGGAAACGATGGCGGTGGCAATTCCAAACAGTGTCAGAAAGGCCAGCAGCAGGCAGACGGGCCGGCGGCTCTTCCGGACGAGAAGGCTGGCAGAGGCCTTTTTGCCGTAGTGCCTTTCGTAAAACACCATCAGGATGTTGACAAGATAGGCCAAAATACAGCCCCATACGAGGGGCTTTGCCGCCCGCAGGGCCTTGAGGGCAAAGGCGGAAAAGGCAGCCCAGTAGTGAATGGCCAGGTAGAGCAAAAAAAGGGCGATTCCCAGCCGCAGCAGCAGTTTGGGTGTCCATACGGTGTGTTGTTTTTCCAATGTTGTTACCTCAAAAATCAGTTGTGACAAATTTGGCGGTTGCCCCTGCACCGACGCCGCAAAACGGCAGGGCAGAGGGCCTCAAGTTTCTGGCTTCGCACACTATCTTAAAGGGCAGGCACGGGTTTGTCAAGAAAAAGAGGACAGGCCGGGCAGGCGCGCGCCGGGAAGGGGCCCTTTGCCCGGGTGGAGGGGTGCGGCAGGCAGATGCAAGGCAGCCTGCCGCACCCCTCCATGGCGCAGCCTGCCGCTCACTCGGCGCGGCAGGCTGCGCATTCCCGGCGCGCGCGCCCTCTCCTGCCTTTTAGTGTCCATCCCAAAAGCGGTTGTATTCAGCAAAGCGGCTTTGAAAAAAGGGGAAAAGCGTGCCGCGCCGCATTTTTTGCGCCGCAAGGGGGCAGCCTCCTTTTTTAGAGCCCTGCACATGCCGGCCCGGAGAGCGAAATATTATGAAGGATGCCGCCGCAGGGAAAAGGGCGCGCACTTAAAACGAAGAGGGGACCCCGGCCGGAGTCCCCTCTTCGTTTTTTTATCTTTTCACTCCAAAAGGGAGAATCAGTACAGGCCCGAGAGCACCTTGGCGGCCTCACTTCGCTTGATGGCGCCGTTCGGCTGGAAGCTGCCGTCCTCGTAGCCCCCCAGAATCCCCAGGTTGGTCAGCACCGCCACGGCCTCGGCGGCCCAGTCGGGAATGGTGTCGGCATCGGAGAAGGTGAGCTCTCCGGCGGCGTAGCCCTTGGGCAGCGTCTTTTCCAGGATGGTCACGAGCTCGGCGCGGGTGATGGGCTCATTTGCCGCATAGACGGCGCCGGTCTCGGTGGCGCGGCCGTTGACAAGGCCCAGCGCATAGACCGCCCTGATATAGGGGAGCGCCCACTCGGGCAGCGAGTCGGCATCTTCAAAGGGCAGGGAAACTTGCGCGTAGTCTTCAACGTTTTCGCCCAGCAGGCGCACCAGCACGGCGGCAATTTCGGCGCGGGAGAGGCTGCGGTCGGGGCGGAAGTAGGTCAGCCCGTCGTCCTCGGTCTCGCCCGAGAAGAGGCCGCGCGCAAAGACATAGGCGATGTTGTCCTGCGCCCAGTGCCCCTCGGTGTCCGCGAAGGCAAGGGCCTGCTGCTCCCCGCTTTGGAGCAGGGTGCTGCGCGCCAGGTTGCCGTTTGCGTCGAGAGCGGTGAGCGTCAGACGGTGCTCCCCGTCGGCAGGCATCTCAAGCGTCGCGGTGACGGCCATGGTGTCGGCGTCGTAGGAGAGAGGCAGGCTTGTGCCGTCAAGCGTCAGCGTCACCTGCTCCACCGGCGCGCCGGCCGCCGTGGAGGCGGTGGCGGAAAAGAGCATGAGCCCCGTGGGGGTCTCCTGCTCATCGAGCTGGGGCTCCAGCAGCATGCCGGTAATCACGGGAGAGGCGGTGTCGGGGGCGTTTTGGTCAAAGCCCGCGGTAATCTGGTCGATGAGCAGGCGGCCGGCCGGCTGCGCGGGGGTGACGGTGATGCCGCTCAGGGAGGAGGCATCCTCGGGCAGCAGAACCACCTGGGCCTCGTAGGCTTCGCTGCCCGCAAAGTCGACAACGGCGTCGCCGGCATTGGTGTGCAGCGTCAGCGAGGCGGCGTCGCCGCTCAGCCACAGGCGCAGTGCCGTGGGGGAGTCGACCAGCGTGTAAGGCGAGGCCGGGGTCACGAGGAAGGAGGTGGGCGGCTCTGTTTCACCGGTCTCGGCCTCCTGGCCTTCGGGAGCTGTCTGCTGCGGGTCGCCTTCCGGCAGAGCCGCAAGGTCATAGTCGATGCGCAGGGCCGCCAGGCCGTAGCGCACCTCGTTTCGCACGGTGGTGCGCGTCACGGTGGCCTGGGCGCTCCAGGGCTCGCCCTGCGTTTCAAAATCCTCCACCGAGTAGGGGGCGTTTCCGGTGGCCAGGGGGATGGAAACGGTCAGCTCTCCCGCCGTGACCAGCAGGGTTCCGGTGGTTCCCGAGGAGGTTGAGGCCGTCAACACACCCTGCTCGTCCACGGTGGCTGCGGCGCCGCGCACCTCAAAGTGCAGGGCGTCGGCCGAGAGCAAAACCTCCTGGCGGGCCCATGTTGCCGTGACCGAAAGGGGAACGACCTCCCCTTCGGAGAGCATCAGGGCGGTGAGAGTGTCGCCGTCCTCGCGGGCCACCGACAGCGTGTCGGGGGTTTGGATGACGGTGATGGGCGCGCTGCCGCTCAAGGAGCCCGACGTGGCTTCAAGGACATATTCTCCCGCCGTGTCGGGAAGGCGCAGCAGGCTGTCCTGAGAGGCGGTTTCGTCAAGCAGCGAGAGCGTGATGTCGGAAGGGGCGGGGGCCGCATGATAGCCCTCGTCGGTAGCCGTGGCCGATACGAGGATGGAAGAGTTCGCCAGAGCCACCGCGCCGTAGGGCACGGGGTGCAGCATCTGCGCCTGCCCGGTGACGGGGACGGTGGAGCACAGCAGCAGGGCATTTGCCACGCTGCGCAGGCTTCCGTCGGAGGGCTTGGTGACAAGGGAGGGCCACTGGTCTCCCGGGGTGCGCACCATCAGGGCGGTGGAGCCGCCGCCGTCGAGGTTGATGGCGTCGACGCAGCCGAGAGCCTGCAGCTCCTCGGCCAGCGCCTGCAGGCTGGCGCCGACGGAATAGCCGCTGCGCCGCCCGTCGAGCGTGTAGAACACCACATCTCCATTGTCTTTGACGCCGACCGCCGTACGGGGATTGCCCGAGGCGATGGCACTGTCAAACTCGGTGCACAGCTCGCCGTCATCCAGCAGCAAATCGCCGCCGCCCACGGCCTGCGTCACCTCGTTCCAGGCGGGATCGGCCGCCTCAATGGTCAGCGTAAGCTCCATGCCGGGAGAAAGCGGCAGCAGCAGCTCATAGGCCGCGCTGTCAACCGAGGCCGTGAGCACATAGGTATTTTCGGGAATGGCCATGGAGATGTCCGTATCAATTACATCCTCCACGAGAAGCGTCATGGAGCCGCCGATGGTGGGCTGTCCCTCCACGACCTGCAAAATGACGTCTCTCCCCTGGCCGGTGTGGCGGGTTTCGGCGGAGAAATCCCCTGTCAAGAGATAGATGCCGCCGGCTGCCGTGCGCAGCTTGTTGAGGTGCGACACCGGAACGGTGAAGCCCTCTCCCGTGAGCGTCATGGACAGCTCCGGCGCCCCGATAACGGCATAGCCTTCCTCGGTAAAGCCCACGGCATTGCGGCCGGCGTCACTCGAGCGCAGCACGCCGTCGGTGACGACCATGCCGAGCGGCAGGCCGGTGGAGGAGGAGAAGAAATCCCCGTTGATGGCGGCGACCACCGTGCGGCCGCTTTCGGCCACGAAGTCGGCAATGGCCGAAATGGTGGATTTTCCGTAAAGACGGCTGCCGTAGGCCGCCACGGGCTGTATATCTCCGCCGGGCGAATAGGTCACCATGGCGGGGGTCTGTTCGGCATCCCCCTGCAGCGCCTGCGTGGAAAAGACGGCGCTTTGGGCAATGGGGCGGGAAAGGCTGTAAAGCTGCTCGCCCAGCCGTCCGGTGTCGGCAAGAGCCGTCAGGGGGAGGCCGGTCAGGGCAAGAAGTGCGGCCGTGAAAAAGGCCAGGATGCGGGTGAACGGTGCAGTGTGCTTCATGAGAAATCCTCCATACGAACGCGGGGTGGGAAGGTACCCCCTCATTGTACCAAAGGGGGGTGCTTCTGTAAAGCGGCAGGGACGCCCAAAAAGAAGCGGGTTCCGGCCCTGATGTCTGTGCATTTTCCGGGGGGCGTGCGGCGCGGGCCGGCCGGCAAAGAGGGATTGGCGGGAGGGGGGGGGAGAGGCGGAGAGGCCAAAAAATGGAAATTTGTACTTTTGAGGAATTTTTGGGAGCTTTTGGGGGAAACTGGGTTTGGCCCTGCCGGGGCAGCGCGCGGGGAGAGAAAAAGAACCGGCAGGCCCCACGGTGGACGAAAAGAAAGACATATGGTATAATACAAAAACAGACAATGCCGCAGGCATTGGGACGGAGCGGCGCGCCCGGGAGGCGGACCGGCTCCGGGGAATAGGGAGACAGCAAGGCCGGCGCCCGGGGGCCTTTCCGGCAGGGCGCCGAAGACAAGAGAGGAGAACCGGCTTATGAAACGAGCAATTGGCGCAAGAGCGCTGCTGAGCCTGCTGATGGCCTTTGCACTGCTGACGGGGGGCGCCATGCCCGCCCTGGCGCAGGAGCAGACGCAGCCTGCCGATGTGGTGGAGGTGTCGCCCGACTGGGAGAACTGGACGCAGGAGGACTGGGAGGAGTGGTACCGGCAGATTCACCGGGAGGAAAAAGAGGAGATGGGCTGCCCTTACCCTGACGGCATCAATGTCAGCCTCAACGGGGAATTTCTCACCTTTGAAAGCGTGCTGCCCGTGATTGTGGACGGGCGCACCATGCTGCCTCTGCGGGACGCGCTGGAGGCCATCGGGGGTGAGGTTGTCTGGGACGAGACGGCACAGACCGCCAGCGCCACCTTTGAAGACGGCACGGTGATTTTCAGCACGCTGGGAAGCAGCACGCTGGTGGTGGAGCAAAACGGCACCGCCACGACGGTGGAAATGGACGTCGCCCCCCTGGTGCAGGAGGGGCACATCCTGATTCCCGTGCGCTTTTTTGCCCAGGCGGTGGGCTACGACGTCGGCTGGGACGACTATTATCAGATTGTCTGGCTGGAGGATGCGGCCGCCGTAATCAGGGAGATTGACGCGCGCTTTGAAAACTACAACCATCTGCTCTCGCTGGCGCTGCAGGAGCAGGCTGAAAGCGGCAAGACCTACAGCATCGGTATGGATGGCGAGCTGGCCGCCGTGCTGTACGGCGAGCAGCAAAACCACACGGCCAGCGCCCGCAGCACGCTCAAGGGCCTGGTTCGGGACGGAAGCCTGTCGCTGGATGCGGACCTGTATGTGACGCCCGACTTTGTGAAGGACTTTGTCGATGCGTCGGTTGTCGATGAGCAGACGCAGGCGCAGGTGGATGAAGTTTTTTCACTGCTGGAGCATGTCTTTGTCTCGCTTATCCTCAATGAGGAGGAGGGGACAGCTTACGTCAGGAGCAACCTGCTCTCGCTGACCGACGCCGCCTGGGACGACGAGGCCTGGGTCAAGGTGCAGGATGTGCCGCCGCTTCCCGACACGCAGGAGCTCGTGGCCCTGCTCATGACGGGGCTGCCCCAGACGGGAGAACCCGGCGTCACGGTGGGCAAGGTCATCTACGCCGTCAGCGCCACGGGCTACGGCAGCACGGGAGAGAATGCCCGGGAGCTGGCCGACGTGCTGGAGCTCTTTTATGGGGACAAGTATCTCAAGAAGAGCCAGACGGGCGACACCGTGACCTATCGTGTGAGCCAGACCAAGGCTTCGCTGGCGCTTTTCGGCGGTCTGCTTCAAGGCCGTTTCGGAGGCGGCTCCGACGCGTGGGACAATGTGGAGAAGCTGGATTTTGACATGACGCTGCGCGAGAGGGACGGAAAAATCCTGGGCAGCGCCGTCAGCCTGGACGCCCGTGTGGGAGGCGCCTTCCCCTTTGAAATTGCGGTGACCGCCGAGTCTGACGTCACCGAGGGCAGCATGCAGATGGAGCTGCGGGGGGACTATGTCGGCAAGCTGACGCTGGACATGGACTTTACGAGAAGCGAGAGCCGCCAAGAGCTGCCGGAAGGGCCCGCTTCGGGGGACAAGGTAGTTGCGCTGGAAGAACTGCTGCAGACAGGGAACCTGGGATAAGCGCGGCGGGGATTCCAAAAGGAAACGGCCGGGGGCCGGGCGCAGGGCATCACTGCCCTGCGCCCGGCCTCCTTTTGTTTTGGGCTGCGGTTTTCGGACAAAGCCCTCTGCCGGCCAAAGGCCCTTGAAGGGCCCCTGGCCGGCAGAGGGGAGAAAAAAGAGAGGAAACACTGTTGGTGGCGGCAGGGGGGCAGCATTTGCAGAGAGCTGCCGGGCTCTGGCCGGGCCGCCTGCAGGAAGCCTGCCGTCAAAGCCTGCCGCCGGGGACAGCCGCCCGTCAGGGCGGCATTTTATTCAAAACCGGGGCAGGGCTGCCCCTTCCCCGGGAGCTGCAAAGGGAATCTTCCGGATGGGGTCAGGCGGTTTCCTGCTGCCCGGAGGAATCGGAGCCTTGCGCCCCCTGCTCGGCCGGCTGCCCGTCCGGGGAGGAACGCTCGCCCGGGGCCCTGCCGCCCTCGGGGAATTCGGGCGGCGCCGCGCCGTCGGGTGACGGCTCACCCTCAGGCGGCGCTTCTCCCTCGGGCCGCGCCGCGCCCTCGGGAGGCTCCGCTCCGTCCGGACGGTGCCGGCCGGGCGCGGCGCCCTCACGGCCTCCCGCCTCGGAGAAGCCGAGCGGCACGGCGTTTTCAAAAGCAGTGATATCGGTATAGAGGCTGGCGTGCCGGGAGCCTGTCACCGAGGAGACCGAGGAAAAACTGTAAGAGGTGTCGCTGCTCAGGGAGGGGTCGCTGTAGACCAGCACGGAATACCCGTTTGAGGGGGCAAAGGCGGCAACGGCCTGCCCTTGCTCATCCTCCATCAGAGTGATGGAGCCGCCTTCGCGGCGCTCGGAGAATTGCACGGCAACATAGGGCTGTGCCGAGTCGGCCGAAATCTCGTCGAACATGTTGCCGGTGGCAAGCACCGTGCCGCCGTTGAGATAGATGCCAAGGTCAGAGTCAAGGCCACTGTCGGCGCTATTCTGGTCGGCGGACACCAGGATGTGACCGTCGTTGATGACAAGGTATCCGTTGGAATCGATGCCGTCGCCCTCACCGCCGCCGTCCACCATGCAGTGGAGGTGCCCGCCGTTGATGGTCAGAACCGAGACAAAGTCGGCGTTGGCGTTGAGGCCGTCGTCCTGCGAGAACACGGTGATGTCACCGGCGTTGACGGTCAGATGCAGGAAGCTCTCAATGCCCTCGTTTTGAGCGTTGACGGTCAGGATGCCGTTGCCAAGCTGCTCGCCATTGATGTTGAAGGAGACCAGCGAGTCGATGGCGGCATCGTACTTGTAAAGGGTATCGGTGGTGCCGGGCTGGTAGATTTTGGCCACATAGGCGCCCGAGACGGTGTTGTCGCTGTCGTCTGCCAGCACCAAGTTGAAGCCTGCGCCGGTGGTGTCGACCTCGGCGGTGGCCGACGCTGTGTCTGCACTGCCGCACTCGTAGGCATTTTTCACCAGGATGGCGGGGGCAACGGTGCAGGTGAGGTCCGCATCGTCCAGCACGAGGTTGACAACGGCAAGGGCGTCTGTGCGGGATTCTTCGCCCAGGTCAACCACAATCTGCCCCTGGGAAAGTGTCCCTGTAACGCGGTAGGTGCCGGGGGACGTGATGGTCAAAACGGTGTGGCTTTGGGCCTCCTGTTCCGTATGGGCCTCCTGCTCCGCCCCCTCTCCGTAGCCCTCGCCCTGCCCGGACTGGTAGAAGACGATGTCGGCGCCCTCATAGACGGCCGACGAGCTGTCCTGCGAGACCGGCTCGCCCTGCACCGTGACGCCGTCGTCGCTCAGGGAAATGAGGGTTTCCCCTTCGGTCAGGACAACGTCGGAGCCGGGGGAGGGATTGTCCGGGCTTTCGGCGCAGCCTGCCGGCAGCAGCAGTGCAGCCGCCAGCAGGGCCAAAAGACCGTGATGCCGAGTTTGTTTCATGGGGGGTTCACCTTCCTTTGGCGTCATCATAGCCGGGAAATTTGTAGGGTTTGTGACAAAGGCGGCAAGAAAAAGGGAGCGTTATGGCTCTTTTGGGCAAAGAGGGCAAAAGACGCGCAAAGCGCCGGGCACATGCACGAAAGCATGTGCCCGGCGCTGCCATGAAAATTGTTTTGGGAAGGCTGTCGTCAGCCTTTGTTTTGCTTGAGCAGCTCAAGAACGGTGCGCTCGATGTCCTGCGCCGTCAGGTGATAAAACGAGAGCACGTCTGCCGCCTTGCCCGAGCTGCCGAAGACGTCGCGCACGCCCACTCTGCGCATGGGCACGGGGCAGTGCTCGCCCAAAAATTCCGCCACGGCGCCGCCCAGGCCGCCCAGCACCGAGTGTTCTTCGGCGGTGACGACGGCGCCCGTCTTTTGGGCAAAGGAGAGCAGCAGATTTTCGTCCAGGGGCTTGATGCTGGGCATGTCGAGCACGGCGGCGCTCACGCCGCCTGCCCACAGCGACTGCGCGGCGTCAAGCGCCAGGGCCGTCATGAGGCCGGTGGCGACGATGCACACGTCGCTGCCCTCGCGCAGGACGTATCCCTTTCCAAAGGAGAAGTCGGAGAGCTGGTCCGGCTCGTACAGCGTGGGCACGGCCAGCCGGCCCAGCCGCAGGTAGACGGGGCCGTCATGCTCGAGGGCGGCGCGCACGGCTGCGGTGGTGGAGGGCCCGTCGGCCGGGCAGCAGACCACCATGCCCGGGATAACGCGCATGAGGGCGATGTCCTCGATGCACTGGTGGGTGGCGCCGTCTTCCCCAACCGAGAGGCCGGCGTGGGTGGCGGCGATTTTGACATTGAGGCGCGGGTAGGCGATGCCGTTGCGCACCGCGTCATAGGCGCGGCCGGCGGCAAACATGGCGAAGGTGGAGGCAAACACCGGCCTGCCGGTGGAGGCAATGCCGGCGGCAATGCCCATCATGTTGGTCTCGGCGATGCCGCAGTTGACAAAACGCGCCGGGCACACCTTCTGAAAGGTCGCGGTCTTGGTGGATTTGGACAGGTCGGCATCCAGCACCACGAAGTCAAACCGCGACGACAAATCGGCCAGCGCCTGTCCGTAGGCGTCGCGGGTGGCCTGCTTTCCCATGTCTTTTCTCATTGCGCATCCCCCTTTCTCAGCTCCGCCATGGCCTGCTCATACTGCTGGGCATTTGGGGCGGAGCCGTGCCACGAGGCCTCGTTTTCCATAAAGGAGACCCCCTTGCCCTTGACCGTTTTGGCAATCACGGCAAAGGGTTTTCCTTTGGTCTTGCGGGCCAGGTCAAAGGCGCTGAAGATGGAGGGGAAATCGTGCCCGTCGATGCAGATGGTCTCAAAGCCGAAGGCCTGCAGCTTCTTGTCGAGCGGCTCCACGTTCATCACCTTTCTCACCGGGCCGTCAATCTGGAGCCCGTTGGCGTCAATGATGACACACAGGTTGTCAAGCCCGTAGTGGGCGGCAAACATCAGGGCTTCCCACACGCTGCCCTCCTCCATTTCGCCGTCGCCCAAAATGGTGTAGACCCGGTAGTCCTCCCGATAGATTTTTGCGGCCTTGGCCATGCCGCAGGCCGCCGAAATGCCAAGCCCCAGCGAACCGGTGGAAGCGTCAACGCCCGGCGTCCCCTTTTTGTCGGGGTGACCCTGCAGCATGGCGCCCATCTGGCGCAGGCACCACAGCTCCTCGCGCCCGAAATAGCCCGCCTTGCAGAGGGCTGCATAGAGGGCAGGGGCGGTGTGCCCCTTGGACAGGACAAAGCGGTCGCGCCCGGGATCGTCCCGTTTTTCGGGGCTTTGCCTCATCTCGTCAAAATAAAGGGTGGTTATCAGCTCGACAATGGACAGCGAGCCGCCTGGATGTCCCGATGCGGCACGGTAAATCATCTCCACGATGTCCATGCGCAGCTCTCGTGCAATGCGCTGCAGGGTGGCAACGTCTCTCATGACAAATTCTCCTTACTTTACTGCCACGGCCCGTATCTGCCGCAGCCTGTACTAAAAAATATTGTACCCCTTTTGCCGCCGGTTGTAAAGGACAAGCCCTGCAAAAGAAGGGCGGACAAAGGCCCTCGCCCCCCACCTTCGCGCCGGCACCTCCGCCCCCGGAGAGAGGCTTTCTTCAAAGCACCTCGAAATTTGAACTAAATTTGACAAAAGGGCTTGCAATCGTCAAAAGGGGATGCTATAATGACGGGGACATGTGTTTGGGACAAGAACATGTGTACTGCTGTTACGGAATTCAAAGAGGAGGAAAACACGCATGATGAAACGATTTTTAGCGCTCCTTCTGGCGATGCTCATGCTTTTGGTCATGGCATCGGCCTGCTCCACCGACGAGAACGGAGAGGAGTCAAACGGAGAAGAAGGAAATGAGACGGTAGAGAACAACGGCGAGGCCACCGGGGATGAAGACGTCATCAAAATCGGCGTTTTTGAGCCTCTGTCGGGCGCCAACGCTGCAGGCGGCGAGATGGAGTATGAGGGCATTCAGGTTGCCCACTCCCTGAAGAACGAGGTTCTGGGCAAGAAGATTGTGCTGGTTCCTGTTGACAACAAGTCTGACGACGTTGAGGCCGTGAATGCGGCGGTGCGTCTGGTTGATTCCGAGAAGGTCGACATCGTGCTGGGAAGCTGGGGTTCGAGCGTGGCCATTGCGGCCGGCGCGACCTTTGAGGCGGCCCAGGTTCCCGCCATCGGCACCTCCTGCACCAACCCCAACGTCACGCTGGGCAACGACTATTACTTCCGCGTGTGCTATCTGGACGACTTCCAGGGCACGCTGCTGGCCAACTATGCTAAGAACAATCTGGGCGCCACCAAGGCTGCCGTGATTTACGACGTGTCCGACACCTATGCCGTGGGCCTCTACAAGTATTTTAAGGAAGCCTTTGGCGAGGAGAACATCGTGGCCGAGGCCAAGTTCAACAAGGGCGACCAGGACTTCACCGCGCAGATTTCCAGCGTTATGAAGGCCGAGCCCGACGTCATCTTTGCGCCGAGCGGCTACACCGAAGCCGGCCTGATGATGAAGCAGGCGCGCGAGCAGGGCTATGAGGACATCCTCTTCCTGGGTGCCGACACCTGGGAGACCGAGGCCATGATTGAGGTTGGCGGAGATGCCGTTGAGGCCTGCCGCTTCACCACCTTCTTTGATGCCGAGGCCACGCCTACCCCCGAGTCTGAAGCCTTCCTCGCCGCGTACGAGGAGATGTTCGGCGGCAAGCCCAAGGGCGCTGTGACGGCGCTGGGCTACGACGCTTACATGGCGGCTGTTGCGGCCATTGAGAAGGCCGGCACCACCGACGGTCCCGCCCTTCGCGACGCGCTGGCCTCCCTGGAGATCACCGGCGTGACCGGCGACTGCAAGTTTGACGAAAACGGCGATGCCATCAAGAATTCCGCGGTGATCAAGACCGTGACCGACGGTAAATTCACCTACGTTGACACCGTTGTGGTCGAATAATTCCGGCGAATCGACAAGGCCTTTCCCCGCCTGTGCCGGAGGGGAACAGCCGGTCGGGACATGCACGGCGGACGGCCGGGAATTTCCCCGGTCGTCCGCCCGTGCTTTTGCGCTTCCCCGCCGGGGAGCGACATATCAGGAAGATTGAGTGGAGAAGCCATGTTTACATTCACACTGCCCGAGCTGCTGCAGCAGCTGGCAAACGGACTGACCATCGGCTGTCTGTATGCGCTGGTGGCCATCGGCTACACCATGGTCTATGGCATCCTGCGTCTGATTAACTTTGCCCATTGCGACATTTTCATGATGTCGATGTATTTTTGCTATTATTTTATTACGGTATTTTCCCTGCCCTGGCCCGTGGCGCTGGCGCTTGTCGTGGCGGCCACGGCGCTGCTGGGTGTCGTGATTGAGCAGGCGGCCTACCGGCCCTTGCGTGAGGCGCCGCGCATTTCGCTGCTCATTTCGGCCATCGGCGTCTCCTACCTGCTGGAAAATCTGGCCACCGTGCTTTTTTCGGGAGTGCCGCGCTCCTTCCCGGCCGTGGGAACCCTGCAGGAGATGGTGGAAATCGGCGAGGTGCGCGTGGCGAAGCTGGCCATTTACGCCCCCATCATCATGCTGGTGCTGCTGGTGGCGCTGCTGTATCTGATCAACAAAACCAAGACCGGCATGGCCATGCGCGCCGCCTCCAAGGATTTTGAAACGGCGCGCCTCATGGGCATCAACGTCAACAAGACCATCTCGGTCACCTTTTTGGTGGGCTCCGCGCTGGCGGCGGTGGGGGCGGTCATCTGGGGGCAGAAGTATCCACAGATTCAGCCCTATGTCGGCGTCATGCCCGGCCTCAAGTGCTTTATTGCCGCCGTCATCGGGGGCATCGGCAACATCAAGGGCGCCGTGGTGGGGGCTTTGATGCTGGGCGTGCTGGAAATCCTGCTGGTGTGGCGCTTTTCGGCGCTCTCGGGCTACAAGGACGCCTTTGCCTTTATCATTCTCATTGCCATTTTGATTTTCAAGCCGACGGGTCTTTTCGGCGAGACCTTTGTCGACAAGGTGTAAGGGGGTGGCGGATTGAAAAGCAACAAGAGAGACTTTTGGCTTACCGTCATCGTGCTGGCTGTCTTTGCCGTCCTCGTGGTGCTGGTTCAGACCGGCGTTGTGACGCTGGTGGACAGCTATCAGATCCATGTGCTCAACCTGTGCGCCATTTACACCATTTTGGGCCTTTCCATGAACCTGGTCAACGGGTTTACGGGGCTGTTCTCGCTGGGGCAGGCCGGCTTCATGGCCATCGGGGCCTATGTCACGGCGCTGCTCATCATGGAGCCCGACGTCAAGGAGCGGGTTTTCTATGTGGAGCCCATTGAGCCCTGGCTGGGCTCGCTGCAGTGCCCCTTCTGGCTGGCGCTGCTGGCGGGCGGACTGCTGGCGGCGGTGGTGGCCTTTTTCATCGGCTTTCCCGTGCTGCGCCTGCGCGGCGACTATCTGGCCATTGCAACGCTGGGCTTTGCAGAGATTATCCGCATCATCTTTTTGAACACCCAGACGCTCACAAACGGCTCCATGGGGGTCAAGTCCATCCCGCCCACGGCCAACCTGCTGTGGTGCTTTGGCGTTGCCGCGCTGATGGTGGTTTTCATGCTTCGGCTGATTCACTCAAGCTACGGGCGCGCCTTCAAGGCCATCCGGGACGACGAGATTGCCGCCGAGGCCATGGGCATCAACCTGTTTAAGCATAAGATGTATTCCTTTATTCTGTCGGCCTTTATTGCCGGCGTGGGAGGCGGCCTCATGGCCAGCGTGGTGTCGGCCATCACACCAAACCTGTTCCGCTTCACCTTGGCTTACGACATTTTGCTCATCGTGGTTTTGGGAGGGATGGGCTCCATCACGGGTACGGTTGTGGCTGCCTTCGTGATTACGGCGGCAAAGGAGTGGCTGCGCTGGCTCGACGCGGGATTTTCCATCGGCCCGCTGACGGTGCCCGAAATCCCCGGCCTGCGCATGGTCATCTTTTCGGTGCTGCTCATGGGCATCATCCTGTTTTACCGGCAGGGCTTTTTCGGCTCCAAGGAGTTTAGCTGGCGCGGCCTGTTTGCCTTTGTGCACGGGCTGCCGCGCCGCCTCAGACGGCTGGTCAGCCGCGACAAGAAGGAGGCTGCCTGATGGAGAAGACCATACTTCGCACCGAGCATGCCACCATGCGCTTTGGGGGGGTCACCGCCGTCAACGACCTCAACCTGGAAGTGGGGCGCGATGAAATTGTGGCCATCATTGGGCCAAACGGCGCCGGAAAGACCACGGCCTTTAACCTCATCACGGGGGTCTACACGCCCACGGAGGGAAAAGTGTTTTTCACGCCGGGGCGCTCCGGAGAGGCAAAGCCGGTGGACATCACCGGAAAAAAGGCCGACGCCATCACCCGCATGGGCATGGCACGCACCTTTCAGAACATCCGCCTGTTCAAGACGCAGACGGTCTATGAAAACATCCTGATTGGGCAGCATCTGCATGTCAGGGCGGGGCTTTTTTCCAGCGTGACAGGGATTGCGCACAAAGAGGAGAAGGCCATGCGGCAAAAGGCGGACGAGCTGCTCAAACTGCTGGGCCTTGACCATGTCAAAGACGAGCTGTGCACCTCGCTGCCCTACGGCCAGCAGCGCCGCCTTGAGATTGCGCGTGCCCTGGCCACCGACCCGACGCTGCTGCTGCTCGACGAGCCTGCAGCCGGCATGAATCCGCAGGAGACGGTGGAGCTGACCGGCTTTATCCGGGAAGTCAAGGAGCGCTTTGGGCTCTCGGTGCTCATGATTGAGCACCACATGGACCTTGTGATGGACATTTCCGAGCGCATCTATGTGCTCGACTTCGGCCAGACCATTGCCACCGGCACGCCGGCCGAAATTCAAAACGACAGCCGCGTGATTGAGGCGTATTTGGGGGTGGATACCGATGTTGAAGATTGAAAACCTCAAGGTGTCTTACGGCGGCATTGAAGCGGTCAAGGGGATTTCGTTTTCGGTGGAGCAGGGGCAGATTGTCACGCTGATTGGGGCCAACGGCGCCGGGAAGTCGACCACGCTGCGCACCGTTGTGGGGCTGGTCAAGGCGGCGTCGGGCTCCATTGTCTACGAGGGGGAGGAGCTGACCGGGCTGCCCACCGACCAGATTGTCAGGCGCGGCATCACGCTGGTGCCTGAGGGCCGGCGGGTTTTCCCAGACCTCACCGTGCTCGAAAACCTGAAGATTGGGGCCTATACCCGCAAGGACGATTTGTCGCAGGACATTGAATGGGTCTACTCGCTGTTCCCCCGCCTCAAGGAGCGCCACTGGCAGCCGGCGGGCACGCTGTCGGGCGGGGAGCAGCAGATGCTTGCGGTGGGGCGGGCGCTCATGAGCCGTCCCAAGCTGCTCATGATGGACGAGCCTTCCTTGGGCCTTGCCCCACTCATCGTGCAGGACATCTTTTCCATTATCCGGGAGATCAACCGGCAGGGCGTCACCATTTTGCTCATCGAGCAAAACGCCAACATGGCGCTGCGCATTGCCGAAGTGGGGCATGTGCTGGAAACGGGGCGCATCACGCTGTCGGGCTCCGGGGCCGAGCTGCTCTCCAACGACGCCGTGAGGGCAGCCTACCTTGGGAAATCAAAGTAACCGGCCCTGGCAGGGGGACAAGGCATAAAAATTTGTGGATGCCGTCGCCGGAGAAGGGGTGTGGTTTGGATACTTTGAACAAAAGAGGGGATGGATTATTGTGCCGGGCCCTCCAAAAAGACCTTTGCCTTACCCTCGCGCGTGTGCTATAATAAAGCTAGCAATCTATGGTTGAAACTCTTGCTTTACGTTTCACAAAGAGAAAACAGTATCACTGAAAAGGAGTGCAATGTAATGGAGTACAAATTTTCAAACCGTGCGCTGAGCGCAAAACCCTCCCGCATTCGCGAAATCTCTGCCAGAGGCGCCATTGACCCCGAGTTTATCTCGTTTGCCATCGGCAATCCCGCCTATGAGACCTTCCCCGTGGAGGAGATCCGCCGCTGCAACGACCTCATCTACGAGAGATGCCCCAAGTATGCCCTGCAGTATGGCCCCACCATCGGTGACGACGGTTTCCGCGAGCTGATGAAAGAGCGCCTGCAGAAGATCAAGGGAATCAATCCCGAGGGCAACGACATTCTGGTCACCTCCGGTTCTCAGCAGGGCCTGACCCTCATGCCCATGACCGTGACCAACGAGGGCGATGTCGTCCTGGTTGAGCAGTACACCTACATGGGCGCTCTGTCCTGCATGCGCGGTATGTGCGCCGTGCCGGTTGGCGTCAAGGTCGATGACGACGGCATCAACCTCGAAGCTCTCGAGGAAGCCTGCAAGACCATCAAGAACGTTCGTTATCTGTACCTGATCCCGAACTTCCAGAACCCCATGGGCGTCACCATCCCCTTCGAGAAGAGAAAGAAGATCTACGAGCTGGCCTGCAAGTATGATTTCCTCATCTACGAGGATGATCCGTACGGTGAGCTGCGCTACACTGGCGAACCCGTGCCCTCCTTCAAGAGCATCGACACCGAAGGCCGCGTCGTGTACGCCGGCTCCTTCTCCAAGATCCTGTGCTCCGGCATTCGTCTGGGCTTCATCTGCGCCTCCAACGAGATGATTGCCAAGATGACCGCTCTGAAGGGCAACCTCGACTCCGGTTCCCCCGTGTCGTCCTCCCTCATCGCCCGCTACTTCATGGAAGAGGGCAAGCTGGATCCCCACATCGAGGAAGTCCGCGCCCTCTATGCCAAGAAGAGAGAGGCCATGCTGTCCGGTCTCGACAAGTACATGTCCAGCAAGTGCACCAGAACCAATCCCGAGGGCGGTATGTTCCTGTGGGTCACGCTGCCTGAGGATGCCGATGCCGACGCCGTGTTTGATGCCTGCCTGGAGAACCACATCGGTGTCATTCCGTCGGTCTGCTTCGCTCCCGATGAGAGCAAGCCCGGCAAGTCCTTCCGTCTGTGCTTCGCAACCCCCACGCTCGAGGAGATCGAGATTGGCTGCAAGCGCTTCGGCGATGTCACCAAGAAGTTCTTTGGCGAATAATCCTCTTTGGGAAAAAGAGAAGTTGTCGGCCTGAGGCATATCTGCACTCCCCTGCGACCGGCGTGAGCCGTGGCAGGGGGCTAAAGGGAATGCCTGGCCGCAGCAACGGGTCGCTGACAGGGGCGGCACAGTGGGTTCACTGTGCCGCCCCGTTTTGTTTGACCGTGCGGGCTGAGACGGTGCACGGAAGGCCGTCTTGCGCATGGCCGTGCCGCAGGCCCTGTCAGCCCTGACAGGGCCTGCCGGGGAAGGGCCCCAAAAGAGCCGCAGCCCTGCCTGCAGCTCTTTTGGGGGGATTTCCTGCGGCGCCCTCCTTTGCGCAGGCAGAGGGAAAAAGGGCGGCTCTCCGCCGCATCCGGCAGAGCCGGTGCCTGCTTTTTGGCGGGACAACCAGGGCGGGTGTGAAGTCAAAATGCGCTTTGGGATTTTGTGCAAAATGACGTCCTCCCCTCTCTTGACACTCTATATCTAGGTAGGTATACTAGAGAAGCAACAACTGTATGCACAAGATATTGTGCCGTGAGATATAGCGGCATACAAACGGTGCGAAAGGCCTGCCGTGGGCGGGCTTTCGGGGCGCAAGGTGCTGCAAGAGGATTTTTGACAAAGTAACCGAGGGGGATTCGTCATGTTTCAGACCATCGTGAAAAGAGACGGCAGGGAAGTGCCCTATGACATTTCCAAGATTGATGCGGCCATAGCAAAGGCCATGGAGGCGAGCGGCCGTTCGGCAAAGGCCGCTCCCGAGCTTTCGCTCAAGGTGGAGGAGCGCCTGCGGGAGAATTTCCCCGACCATCCGCCGGCCGTTGAGGACATTCAGGACGTTGTCGAGCGGGTGCTCATGGAAAACGGCTACAATATGGTGGCCAAGAACTACATTTTGTATCGTGCCGAGCGCAGCCGCGTGCGCGAGATGAACACGCGCCTGATGAAGATTTACGAGGAGCTGACCTTTACCGACTCCATCGATTCCGACATCAAGCGGGAAAACGGCAATATCGACGGCGACACGCCCATGGGCACCATGCTCAAGTACGGCAGCGAGGGCGCCAAGGAGTTTAACGAGAAATTCATTTTGAAGCCGGAGCAGGCCAGGGCGCACCGTGAGGGAGACATCCACATCCACGACTTTGACTTTTACACGCTGACCACGACCTGCACGCAAATTGACATCATCAAGCTGTTTTCGGGCGGCTTTTCCACCGGCCACGGCTTCTTGCGCGAGCCAAACGACATCCAGAGCTATGCGGCGCTGGCCTGCATTGCGCTGCAGTCCAACCAAAACGACCAGCATGGCGGGCAGAGCATCGTCAACTTTGACTACGGCCTTGCCGTGGGCGTGGCAAAGACCTTCCGCCGCAAATATGTGGAGGCGCTGGCCTCGGCCTGCGAGCTGCTGACGCCGGAAGCCGACATCACCAAGGAGAGACTCAAGGAAATCGTTGCGGATTTGAATGAAAAGGGCATGGCGCCCTGCCTGGCGGGCAGTGAGGCGGCCGACGAGGCGCTTGACGCGGTGCTTGAGCAGGCCGGCATTGAGGATGCGCAGCAGAGAGCCACGCTGCTGGCCTATGCGCAGCGCCATGCGCAGGCCGACACCGACCGCGCCACCTATCAGGCCATGGAGGCGCTCATCCACAACCTCAACACCATGCATTCGCGCGCCGGCGCCCAGACGCCCTTCAGCTCCATCAATTACGGTATGGACACCTCGCCCGAGGGCCAGATGGTGATCAAAAACGTATTGCTGGCGCAGGAGGCGGGCCTCGGCTTTGGCGAGACGCCCATTTTCCCCATCCATATCTTCCGCGTCAAGGAGGGCATCAACTACAACCCCGGCGAGCCCAACTATGAGCTCTTCCGGCTGGCCTGCCGCGTGTCGGCCAAGCGCCTGTTCCCCAACTTTGCCTTCCAGGACGCCCCCTACAACCTGGCCTTCTACAAGGAGGGCGACCCCACGACCGAGATTGCCTACATGGGCTGCCGCACCCGCGTGGTGGCCAATGTCTATGACCCCAGCCGTCAGACGACCTATGGCAGAGGCAATTTGAGCTTTACCTCCATCAACCTGCCGCGCATCGGCATTCGCGCCAAGGGCGATATCGACGCCTTCTTTGAAGAGCTGGAGCGCAAGCTCGAGCTGGTGTGCGAGCAGCTCTACGACCGCTTCCTGCTGATTTCGCAAAAGACGGTCAAGAACTTCCCCTTCCTCATGGGGCAGGGCGTGTGGATTGACTCCGAAAAGCTGGGCCCTGACGACAGTGTTGCCGAGGTGCTCAAGCACGGGACGCTGTCGGTCGGCTTCATCGGCCTGGCCGAAACGCTGGTGGCACTGACCGGAAAGCACCACGGGGAGTCGGTGGAGGCGCAGAACCTGGGCCTTGACATCGTCAACTTCATGCGCCACTATCTGGACAACAAGTCCAAGGAGATGGGCCTCAACTTCACGCTGCTGGCCACCCCCGCGGAAGGCCTTGCCGGACGCTTCGTGCGGCTTGACCGCAAGCGCTTTGGCGTGATTCCCGGCGTGACCGACAGGGAGTATTACACCAACAGCTTCCATGTGCCGGTCTACTTCGACATCAAGGCCATTGACAAAATCAACATCGAGGCCCCCTACCATGCCCTGACCAACGCCGGGCACATCTCCTATGTGGAGCTCGACGGGGACACGGCCAACAATCTGGAGGCCTTCGAGAGCATCGTGCGCGCCATGCACGACGCCGGCATCGGCTACGGCAGCATCAACCACCCCGTGGACCGCGACCCCGTCTGCGGCTACAGCGGCATCATCGGGGACACCTGCCCCAAGTGCGGACGCCATGAGGACGAGGGCCCCCTGGGCTTCGAACGCATCCGCCGCATCACGGGATATCTGGTGGGCACGCTTGACCGCTTTAACGACGCCAAGCGGGCGGAGGAGAGAGACCGCGTCAAGCACGGCCTGTAAGAAAAGCGGCGCTGCAAAGCCTGCAGGAAAAGCCGTCGGCGAAAGCGGCGCCTGTGCCTGCTGCGGCAGGGAAAAGGGGACGGAAGAGCCTGCCGGGAGAGGCGGGCTTGTCCGCAGGAGGCAGACGGCGCGCCAAACCGTGCAGATTTTCTCCGCCCGGCGCAGACTGAAAAGGCGCGGGGGCGGACAAGAGCAACATCATATCCGGAAAACGGGCCGAAAAGGGGGCGGGCAGAAGGGCCCGCCCCCTTTTGACACGGGAAGAAGCCCGCCAGGCAGGGAGATAAACGGCCCAAGGCCGGGGCGGGGTGCAAAAAGTCCGCCTGAGAGGGGAGGTGCAAAAACATGGATATTTTGTCAAGCCTTCTGTTTTGCACCGAGGCGGTGGGCGTTGTTGCCTTTGCCATTTCGGGGGCCGGCGTTGCCATTGAAAAGGACCTTGATTTGTTTGGCATCATTGTGCTGGGGGTCACGACGGCGACGGGGGGCGGCGTCATCCGCGACCTGCTGCTGGGCGTGACGCCGCCGGCCATGTTTCAAGACCCCGTCTATGCGGAGATGGCCTTTGTAACGGCGCTGACGATGTTTTTTCTCGGCCGCTTCGGCACGCCGGCGCTCAAGCGCCACTCGGCGGCGTTTCATGCCGTCGTGGAGCTGTGCGACGCCGTGGGCCTTGGGGTTTTCGCGGTCACCGGCGTCTATGCGGCGCAGGCGGCGGGCTATCGGGAAAATGGGTTTTTGGCCGTCTTTGTGGGCGTTGTGACCGGAATCGGCGGCGGTATTTTGCGCGACATCATGGCAGGGGAGATTCCCTTTGTGCTCAACAAGCGCATTTATGCGCTGGCCGCCATCATGGGGGCGCTGTGTTATTACTGGATGGAGCGCAAGGGAATTTCGGGAGCCATGTTCTGGGGCATTTTGCTGACCGTACTGATTCGCGTGCTTGCCGAGCACTACGGCTGGCAGCTTCCCAAGGCCCGCCCGAGAGAAAAGAAACAGGAGGAGAGAACATGACAGACAAGCCTCTGATGCTGGCAGGCGTGATTCAAAATTCCATTGTGGACGGCCCCGGCATCCGCATGACGGTGTTTACCCAGGGCTGCCCGCACCACTGCCCCGGCTGCCATAACCCGCAGACCCACCCCTTTGAGGGAGGAGAGCCCACCACGGTGGAGCAGCTCATTGAGCGGCTGCAGGGGGACCCTCTGGTCAGGGGCATCACGCTGTCGGGCGGAGAGCCCTTTTGTCAGGCGGCCCCGCTTGCACGCTTTGCACAGTATTGCAGGCAGCACGGCCTGGAGACGGCGGCCTACAGCGGGTATACCTTTGAGGAGCTGCTGGAGATGTCCAAGCAGGATGAGGGCGTGCTTGCCCTGCTGCAGCAGCTTGACATCCTGATTGACGGACGCTTCGAGCAGGACAAAAAAAGCTATGAGCTGCGCTTTCGCGGCTCCTCCAACCAGCGCACCATTGACGTGCCGGCGTCGCTTGAGGCGGGCCGGGCCGTGCTGGACTGCAGCGAACGCTGGAACGGATAGGCGAAAGCCCGGGCAAAAAGCCGTGGCGGGCCGCATTGCGGCCCGCTTTTTGACAGGGTCTGCCGCTCCTTTGGATTTTTTTGAAAAAACAGGCCCTGAGCCCTGCGGGTTCTCCATTTTTGGCTTGACAGGAGAGCGGGAAAGGGGATACCCTGTAAAGGAAAAGCTGCCTGTTTGCAAAAGGTGCCGTGGCGGCAAGCTGCGTTTTTTGGGCGGGCGGCCGCCCTTTTGAAAAAAGACCTTCTCCTGAGCAAAGGTTCCCGGAGAAGGCCTTTTTGTCGGCAAAAGGGGCTCTTTGACCGCCTCTGCAAGGGGCCGTCAAGGGCAAAGCCGGGTGCCGGCGCCGGCAAAAAGACCAAAAGGGGGAAAAGCGGTATGAGTGAGAAGGCGAGCGACAGGTATTTTAGAAACGAGGCCTGCCCCTATTTTCCCTGTCATCCCACGGGAGAGGGCGGGTATTTCAACTGTCTTTTCTGCTATTGCCCTTTGTATGTGCTGGGTGAGAGCTGCGGGGGGAACTCCCGGTATACCGGGGAGGGCATCAAGGACTGCAGCGCCTGCGGCATTCCCCACTCAAAGGGAGGGTATGACTTTGTGCTCGAGCGCCTGCCGCGCGTCATGCAGATGGCGCGCCGCAGGCTGCAGCCCGAAAAAGAAGGGCCCCACAAAAAGGGGAGCACTTTTGATAACCCCTGAGAAAGGGCGGGGCCGTCTTCATGCCGCACAAAAGCGGGGAATGCCCTTTGCAAGGGCATCGGCGGACATGTTTTTGAAGGGAGGGACAGACCGTGGAGCGTCAGGATGCGTTTTCTTCCTGCCATCCGGCGGTAAATTTTATCTTTTTTGCACTGGTGCTGCTGTTTTCCATGTGCCTGATGCATCCGGCCTGTCTGGCGGCGTCGATGGCGGGCGGCTGCGCCTATGCCGCCTGCCTGCGCAGACGGGAGGCAGGCCGGTTTGGCCTTGTGTTTGTGCTGCCGACGGCGCTTGCGGCGGCGCTGCTCAACCCCTTGTTCAACCACGAGGGCGCCACCATTTTGGCCTGGCTGCCCTGGGGCAATCCCCTGACGCTGGAAAGCGTCATATACGGGCTGGCCGCAGCCGCCATGCTGGCCTGTGTGCTGATTTGGTTTTCCTGCTTCCATGAGGTAGTGCAGTCGGACAAGCTGGTCTGGCTGTTTGGACGGCTGCTGCCTTCACTGTCGCTGGTGCTGTCCATGGCGCTGCGCTTTGTGCCGCGCTTTACCGGCCAGATGAAAAAGACGGCAGAGGTGCAGCGCCTGCAGGGGCTTGACGTCGGCCGGGGCGGCGTGTGGCAAAGAAGCCGGGCGGCCTTTGCCATTTTGTCGGCGATGCTCACCTGGAGCTTTGAAAATGCCGTAGAAACGGCCGACTCCATGCGCAGCCGGGGCTACGGGCTCAAGGGACGCACCTCCTTTTCGATTTACCGCATGAGCCGCCGCGACTGGGTGCTGCTCTGCTGGATGCTGTTTTGCGCCGCCTGCCTGCTGTGGGGCTGGACGGCGGGGCTGCTTTCCTTTCGCTATTTCCCCACCGTGAAAGGCGGCGCCTCGCCCTGTTCGCTGTGCCTTGTGCTGCTCTATCTGGCGCTGTGCCTGACACCCGTTTTGTGCAGAGGGGTGCAGTCGGCGGTGTGGGCAAGGCGGGCCGCAAGAGGCTGCGCGGCGCGCAGCGGGACGGAGGGTGAGCCATGGACTGTGTGACGGTGCGAGGCCTCTCGTTTTCCTATCCGGGGCAGGACGGCCCCGTGCTGCGGGACGTCTCCTTTTCGCTTGAAAAAGGGGAGTTTGCGGTGCTGTGCGGGCCGTCGGGCTGCGGCAAGTCCACGCTGCTGCGGCAGCTCAAAAGCGTGCTTGCGCCGCACGGGGACTTGCAGGGAGAGATTTTGTTTGAGGGCCGGCCTCTGCAGGAGGTGGAGGCGCGCGAGCAGGCGGCCGCCATCGGCTTTGTGCAGCAGTCGCCGGACAATCAGATTGTCACCGACAGGGTGTGGCATGAGCTTGCCTTTGGGCTGGAAAATCTCGGGGTCGACAGGCAAACCATGCGCAGCCGCATTGCCGAAATGGCCGCCTTTTTCGGAATCGAGCCCTGGTTTCACAGGGAGGTCTCCCATCTCTCGGGAGGGCAAAAGCAAACGCTCAGCCTGGCGGCCGTCATGCTGCTGCAGCCCCGTCTGCTGCTGCTTGACGAGCCCACCAGTCAGCTTGACCCCGTGGCGGCGTCGGCCTTTTTGACGACGCTGTCAAGGCTCAACCGGGAGCTGGGCGTTACGGTGCTGCTGGTCGAGCAGAGGCTGGAGGAGGCGCTGCCCCTGTGCGACAGGGTGCTGCTGCTCGACAAGGGCCGCCTGGCGGCGCAGGGAAGCCCCGACGCCGTGGGGCAGGCGCTGTGCAGGGATGCCCACGGCATGTTCGAGGCCATGCCCACCGCCATGCGCGTCTGGGCTGCGGCGGACGGACAGGCCCCTTGTCCCGTCACGGTTCGGGAGGGAAGGGCCTGGCTTGCGGCGCGCGCCCAAAGGGGCCTGGTGGGGACTGTGCCCTGCCCCGGGGCAGCCCTTGCCCCAAAGCCCGAGCCGGCGCTGCGCTTTGACCGGGTTTGGTTTGGATACGACAAGAAGGCAGAGCCTCTGCTCCGGGAGCTCAGCCTGACGGTGCCGCGCGGGCAGGTGCTCGCCCTGATGGGGGGCAACGGCGCGGGGAAAAGCACGCTGCTTTGGCTGGCGGCCGGCCTGTATGCCCCCTTTTCGGGCAAGGTGACGGCTTCGGGAAAGGTGGGGCTTTTGCCGCAGCAGGTGCAGAGCATGTTTTTGAAAAAGACGGTGGAAGAGGACCTTTTTGAGGCCCTGCCGTCGGGAAAAGACGCGCAGGGCCAGGCGCGGGAGACTCTTTTTGCGCAGGAGATCGCCCCCGTGGCGGCGCGCTGCGGGCTGGAAGGCCTGCTGTGCCGCCACCCCTTCGACCTCTCCGGAGGGGAACAGCAGCGCGCGGCGCTGGCCAAGGTGCTGCTGCAGCAGCCTGATATTTTGCTGCTTGACGAGCCCACCAAGGGCATGGACGCGGGGTTTAAGCGCGAATTTGCCGCCCTGCTCAGGGAGCTGTGCGCGCAAGGGGCAACGGTTCTCATGGTCAGCCATGACGTGGAGTTTTGCGCGCAGCACGCAGACACCTGCGCGCTGGTGTTTGACGGCGGCATCGCGGCGCAGGCCCCTGCCAGGGACTTCTTTGCGGCAAACAGCTTTTATACCACGGCGGCGAGCCGCATGTCCCGCGCGATTGTGCCGGGTGCCGTGACGGCGCAGGACCTGATTTCGGCCTGTGCGCAGCAGGGGAAACCCGCACCCGCCCCCGCGACCGACGCCGCCCCGCCGGGGGCGCAGCCTGCCTGCGTGCATGCGGCAGGCCCTTGCGAGGGCGCCCCGGCACAAGGGGAATTTGCCCTGCGGCAGGCTGCGCCCGGGAGCGGGCAGGGCCTGCCTCGGCAGGAGGGGTGCGGCAGGGCAGACAGACTCCCAAAGGACGGGCCGGCCCAAAAGGCGGATAAAAAGGCCCTGCACCGCTCCAGGCGCCCGAAGGCGCGGGCGGGGCGGCAGGCGGCCGTCGCGGGGGCGGCTTTGGCGCTGGTCCTGGCAACGCTGTGCCTGGGCACCCTGGTGTTTGAGGTGCGCAGCTACTACCTGCTGTCGCTTTTGGTGCTGCTTGAAATCATGCTGCCCTTTGCGCTGCTCTTTGAGGGGCGGCGTCCGCAGGCGCGCGAGCTGGTGGTGGTGGCGGTGCTGTGTGCACTTGGCGTTGCGGGGCGCGCGGCCTTTTTCATGCTGCCCCAGTGCAAGCCGGTTATGGCGCTGGTGATTTTGTCGGGGGCTGCGCTGGGAGCCCAGACGGGATTCCTGGTGGGGGCCTTGACCATGCTGCTGTCCAACTTCCTGTTTGGGCAGGGGCCCTGGACGCCCTGGCAGATGGTTGCCATGGGGCTGGTCGGCTTTTTGGCGGGGGCGCTGTTTCACTCGGGGCTGCTGCGGCGCACCAGGGGGGCCTTGTGCGCATTTGGCGCGCTGGCGGCAATCTTCCTTTACGGGGCCCTGATGAGCGCGCAGTCGGCGCTACTGTGGATGCAGGGCCTCAATGTGGGGATTCTTATCTCCTACTTGCTTGCCGGCCTGCCCATGGACGCCGTTCAGGCGGCGGCCACGGTGGTGTTTTTGTGGTGCTTTTCCGGGCCGGTGCTGGAAAAGCTGGAACGAATGAAGCTCAAATACGGGCTGCTGGAATGATAAACGCCGGCAGAGGTGCTTGTGCCCCATGAAGCGCCGGGAAAAAGAAAAAAGGCGAAGGCCCTAAAAGGGCCTTCGCCTTTTCTAAAGCAAAGCGCGGCACGGGCAGGGCTGCCTTGTGACGGGCTGCGGGGCTATTTCAGGAATTTTCCCGTGACGCTTTGGGGAGTTTGCGCGATTTCGGCCGGCGTTCCGGCGGCCACAATCCGGCCGCCCTCCTTGCCGCCGCCGGGGCCCATGTCAATGACGTAGTCCGCATTGGAGATGACATCGAGGTCGTGCTCGATGACCACCACGGTGGCGCCGCACCGGATGAGCGTTTCGAAGACCTCAAGCAGGGTGCGCACGTCGAGAGGGTGCAGGCCGATGGTGGGCTCGTCAAAGACAAAGACGCAGTCCCCCTGCTCCCGCCCCATTTCGCTGGCCAGCTTGAGCCTCTGGGCTTCGCCGCCCGACAGGCTGGGAGTGGCCTCGCCCAGCGTGAGGTAGCCAAGCCCCAGGCTTTGCAGAACCTGCAGGCGCTGGCTGACCACCTTCAAATCGGCGCAGGCCTCCAGCGCGCGGGTGACGTCCATGGCCATGAGGTCGGGCAGCGTGCAGTCGGCGCCGCTCTTTTTGCCGTGATAGGCCACGCGGGAGGCCTCCCTGGAGTAGCGGGAGCCCCGGCAGTCGGGGCAGGGGATTTCCACGTCGGGCAGGAACTGCACGTCGAGACTGATGACGCCGGTGCCGTCGCAGGTGGGGCAGCGCAGGCGGCCTGTGTTGTAGGAGAAGTCGCCGGCCCTGAAGCCCAGGCGTTTGGCGTCGGGCGTTTTGGCATAGACCTTGCGCAGCTCGTCGTGCACGTTGGCATAGGTGGCCACGGTGGAGCGCACGTTGATGCCGATGGGGGTGGCGTCGATGAGCTTGACCTTTCCAATGCCGTCGGCTTTGACGCTGCGGATGTGGGCGGGCGGTTTTTTGCCCGAAACAAGCGCCTCCAGCGCCGGGACCAGGCTTTCCAGAATCAGCGTGGTCTTGCCGGAGCCCGACACGCCGGTCACAACCGTCAGCCGGCCCTTCGGGAGGGTGACGTCAAGGGGCCTGACCGTGTGAATGGCGTCGGTGGATAGGGAGATGGAGCCGGCCGAAAAGAGCTCGTCTCGGGAAAGCTGTCTGCGCACCCGTTTGGGAGACGCCTCGCACAGAAAGGGGCCAATGCGCGAGCCGGGGTTTTTTCCGACCTCGTCAATGCTGCCCTGTGCGATGACGCGGCCGCCGTCGGCCCCGGCCTGCGGGCCCAGTTCAATGAGCCAGTCGGCCTGCGACAGCACCTGCAGGTCGTGGTCGACCAGCACCACGGAGTTGCCGTCCGCGACCAGGTCGTGCATGACGTCGACCAGTCCTGCGATGTTGAAGGGGTGCAGGCCGATGGAGGGCTCGTCGAGCACATAGAGCACGCCGGTGGTGCGGTTTCTGACCGCGCGGGCCAGCTGCATGCGCTGCCGCTCCCCCGTGGACAGCGTGGAGGACGCCCGGTCGAGCGACAGGTAGCCAAGGCCCAGGTCCGACAGACGCCGCGCAGCCCCCTCGAAGGACTGGCAGATGCTTTTTGCCATGGGGCGCATCTCGGGCGGCAGGGAGCCGGGCACGCCCGCCACCCACGGCGTGAGCTCGGACAGCGTCATGCGGCAGACCTCGTCCAGCGAGATGCCGCGAAGCAGGGGCGCGCGGGCTGCCGCAGACAGGCGGCTGCCGCCGCAGTCGGGACACAGCTCCTCTTTGAGGAATTTTTCCACCCGCTTCATACCCTTTTCGTCCTTGACCTTGGCCAGCGCATTTTGCACCGTATAGACGGCGTTGAAATAGGTAAAATCAAGCTCTCCGGCCTGATTGGAATTTTTGGAGTGATAGAAGATGTGCTTTTTCTCGGCGGGGCCGTTGTAGACGATGTCCTTTTCCCTGTCGCTCAGCTCCCGAAAGGGCACGTCGGTGCGCACGCCCATCTCCCGGCAGACGTCGACCATCAGCGACCACATGAGGGAATTCCATGGCGCCACGGCGCCCTGCTCAAGGGTCAGCGACTGGTCGGGCACCAGCGAGTCCAGATTCACCGTGCGCACGATGCCGGTGCCGCCGCA
The DNA here is from genome assembly GCA_018714125.1 of Candidatus Galloscillospira excrementipullorum. Lineage (GTDB taxonomy): Bacteria > Bacillota > Clostridia > Oscillospirales > Feifaniaceae > Galloscillospira > Galloscillospira excrementipullorum. The sequence continues at coordinate 4,734 of DVNV01000019.1, read as the reverse complement.
GGTGCGGCAGGCGCCCTGGCTGTTGAAGGCCAGCTCCTCGGCGCCGGGGGCGTAAAAGGCGGCGCCGCACTCGGGACAGTGCAGCTCAAGCCCTGCCGCCACATCCAGCGTGGGAGGCAGGTAGTGCCCGTTCGGGCAGCGGTGGCTGGCAAGCCTTGAAAACATGAGCCGCAGGTTGTTGAGCAGCTCGGTGCCGGTGCCGAAGGTGCTGCGGATGCCCGGCACGCCGGGGCGCTGGTGCAGCGCCAGCGACGCCGGGACATACAGCACCTCGTCCACGTCGGCGCGCGACTCCTGCGTCATGCGCCTGCGGGTGTAGGTCGAGAGCGCCTCGAGGTAGCGCCTTGAGCCCTCGGCATACAGCACGCCAAGGGCAAGGGAGGATTTTCCCGAGCCGGACACGCCTGCAATGCCCACGATTTTGTTGAGCGGCACATCCACATCGATGTTTTTGAGATTGTGAACCCTTGCCCCGCGAACCAAAATGTCCTTGGGGACACCACCTTGTTTTTGCATTGTCCTTCCGCCTTTCGCCATGGCTGTCAATCGGGGCTCGAAGGGCCCGCCGGGGGAAACGTCAAAATTTGTGCGCCGGATGCCTTGAGGCGCCCTTTATTGTACCACACGGGCTTTTCCTGTAGGGGAGGTGCGGGCGGTTGCGCCGAAGGCCCGGCTCAAAGCCACGCGCAGGGGCGCTCCTGAAACACGGGGGCGCCTCCCTTGGCATAGGGGTCGTAACGGCCCAGGCTGCATCCAAATTCCTGTAAAAAGCTGATTTTCCCGTCGCCGTCCCACCGGACGAGGGAGAGCCCCTCAAAGCTCTGCACGGTTTTGTCGGAAAATACGCATTGAAAAGACCACTGCACAACGGTATGCTCCCCGTCGTGCAGGAATTGCAGGATGTCCCAGCGCTGCACGGTGCCCCGGGTATTCCACTCGTCAAACCACAGCTTGATTTTCCGGTTGCCACGGTATTGCGGCCCCCAGCTTTCGATATAGAGGGCGTCGGGGGAAAAGAGCTCGCAGATACCGGTGTCCTGCTTGTCCAGCCACATGCAAAACCATTGGCGGATTTTGGCCTCCCTGTATGTTTCCCGTGTCTGTTTCATGGCTGCATTCTCCTCTTGCGGATGGAATCCAAAACCCGCCTGTGGGTTGATTGACACAACTTCATTATAGCACAACGAGCCGCAAAACGCCTGCCCAGATGCCGAAATGGCGGGGATTTTTCCAAAAGGGGGCGGCGCTTGACGCCCCTTTTTGGATATGGTATGATGAGACCGGGCGCCTGACGGCTATGAGCTGCCGCCACTTTCCCTTGACGGCACAGGGCCCCCCGCTTTGCAGAGAGCGCCAAGCGCCGCCGCATCAGGCGGCTTTTGACAAAACGGAGGACAGACCATGCGCATTGAACAGGTAAAGGACGACAAAAAGAGGTACCTCTCCCTGCTGCTGCTGGCCGACGAGCAGGAAAACATGATTGACCGCTATCTGGAGCGCGGCACGATGTATGTGCTCGAGGACGGAGGCGTCAAGGCCGAGTGCGTCGTGACCGACGAGGGAAACGGCGTTTTGGAGCTGAAAAACATTGCCGTAGACCCCGCGTTTTGGGGCAGAGGATATGGGCGCGCGCTGATTGACTTTATTGTGAGCACCTATTCCGGCCGGTATTCGGTGCTGCAGGTGGGCACCGGGGACAGCCCCGCGACCCTCCCCTTTTACGAGGCCTGCGGGTTTTGCAGGCACCACCTGGTCAAGAACTTTTTTGTGGAGCACTATGACCACCCCATTTTTGAAGGCGGTGTCCGGCTGGCGGATATGGTGTACCTGCAAAGGCCCCTGTGACGGCTGCGTGCCGGGAGAGTCTGTGCACCCCAAAAGGCAAATGACGGGTGTGCAGAGAAAAAGGGTAAAAAAGCCCGGCAAAGGGGCGGTGCGGGATTGCCGCTCTTTCCTTTGCCGGGCAAAGGGGAGGGTGCCCTAAACACGGGGCGCACCCCCCTTTTTTTTGTCGTTTTGGCGTGGTTTTGAGCGCAGGGGCTGCTTGCTTGCGTTGTTTGCCCAAGGCATCTCCTGAGGCGCGGCACCGTATCCGGGGTGGTGATCTGCAGGAGGCTCCCCCGGCGAAACCGGGAGATTTTTGGAGGTGTGTGCCGGTAAAGGGCACACACCTCCCGCAACAGAGTCAGCTCTCTGAGCACCCCTTTATAAATCTGATTACTGGATGCCGGCCCAAACTGCACTGGTGTCAACAGTTGCTCTATACTACTCAATTATAATCAATAATTTGGACCTATCCAATTCCAATATTGCTCTTGTTCACTCCACTTAAAATAAGTGTTATAAACTTCACCATCATATTCACCAACTAAACCTGTTGGCCAAGATATACGCCTAATTTCAAACCACTGTGTCCGAGAATACATTTCACCTGTAATTGGACACTTTACAAATGGAGTTTGGTCATACCAAGACGCTATACCCTCTCTATATACATTTCCATTTGCACCTACAACACCTGTGATAATATCTACACCCTGACCAAAACCAAGAATGCCATTGCTTACCTTCAAGACCACCTTTGTGCCATCTGCCTTGATCACGGTATCGCCGGCCTTGGGTTTCTCATGATTTTCCCCTTCTACCCAGGTTTGGGGATCACGGATTTCAGTGGAATATATGGGCATCGTATAATCCACAGTCCCTCGGTTCTCCGGCGTGATCAACCGGTACAGCACGGTTGCAGCCTGACCCCGGGTCAAAACACCCCTGGGCGTAAAGGTGAGCGAATGATTTTCCTCATTTGTGGCCGTCCCTGCAATCAGGCCGCGGCTGATTGCGTCGACCACATAGTTGCGATAATAGGTTCCAATGGTATCAAAATCCTCTATCTTGCTTTTGTGAATCTGCTGGGGCTTTCTCTCCCCGTTGGCGTCAGATGCTCGGACCAGAAGCATGGCCATCTCCTGGCGGGTGATCTCTTTGCTCATGCTGCCCTCAGGCATCTCGTTGTTGCTGATGATATCCTTATCAAGAGCAACAAGCCTTGCATTGTCAGCCCAATGGGCTCCTGAGGGCACTGCACCCATTGCGCTCAGCTCGTCAGGATACAAATAACGTACAACAACGGTTAAAAACTCACCACAAGTCATAGTATTGTTCGGAGAAAATTTCCCGTCTCCTGTACCGGCAAACAGACCCATCTCGGTCATATCCATGACGGCATCATAATACCAGTCTCCTTGCTTTACGTCTGAGAAAGCCAGACCTGCTTCCACTTGGGTTTGGGCATCCTTGATTGCATCGTTCAGGGAAGGATCTGCTGCAAAAGCAGAACCTGCCATACAGGACAGGGCAAGCCCTGTCGCCAGCACACCAGATAGCATTTTCTGTTTGTTGAACCTCATAAAACTACCTCTCTTTTAGTTTTTCTATTTCTCCACTTATGATTTACTAACTTCTACTTAGTTTATCTTGATTGTACCATATAAATATTTCAGGCTCAAGCCCCTAAAATATTCTTGGAGGACTTGTGCTATGAAAAATGAGAACATTACAAAATACAGGGACGAATTCATCGCCGTTGGCTTGAAGATTGGATATTTGAGACGTCAAAGGGGAATGACCCAGGAGCAGCTTGCGGAAAAAGCAGGGATTTCCCTGGGGTTTCTCAGCCAGATTGAAGCCCCTAACCTGAGCGTGGGGATCTCCCTGGCTACACTCTTTTCTATCGCTGAGGTGCTGCAAGTACCACCTTCAAAGCTGCTGGAGTTTGACTGAACCTTAAAACTTCACTATGCTAAATATAACACGGGTTGCCGGTGTCGGCAACCCGTGTTTCCAATTATTCCACTAAAAGGTCAAGAGCAAAAGCAGCACCCATACGAAAGGCGTAAAGGAACATATGCTCCAACTCCATATTACTCTGGACTGTCCTCAAATGCTTTAACTCCTGACACACCTTTTGTTCTTTCTTAGACCTACCCGCCATCAGGGATGTTCCAACTGCTCAATCTTTTTGGCGTACATACGATAGACTGGATCATCTGAAAAGCCAAAGTCCTTCCAGGGCTTGACCTCACCCATATAAAAGTCCTCTAAGATACCCATATCCTCACCACCTATATTCTTTTGGTGGGGACATCATAACTCTTCCAAAGGAAAGAGCCAAGGCCCAGTTTTTGAAACTGTATCTTCAAAATATCCTGTTGACCATGTTGACCAAATGGGCAACAGGTGGGCAACAAAAAGACCGTTTACCAAAGTGGTAAACGGTCTTTTTGGAGCTGGAAACGTGACTTGAACACGCGACCTGCTGATTACGAATCAGCTGCTCTACCGACTGAGCTATTCCAGCATGGCCTTTTCAGTTTTTGTTTTCTGCCGCATGGGTTTGATGGGTCAAGGCGTTGCAGCAGCCCCCCTGCCGCCCAGGACAGTTGACGCCGCCCCGTCCAAAGGCCCTAGGAGCTTTTCCCGGGGAAAAGGGTCAGCTCAAAAGGGGGAAAATTATCAGAGACCGCTCGTATTCTACCACAAAAGGCAGGGCAAGGTCAAGACCTATCTTGGCGCGGGGCAGCAAAGAGAGGGGAAAAAGCCGGGCGGACCGCTTCTGGTATGGACAGAGCCTTGTCCAAGAGGGCTCTTTCCCGGCGAGCAAACAGAGGTGTCCTTCAAAAAAACACAGGCTGCCCGCAGGGCAGCCCCCGTCTGGACATCGGGGGGATGTGGTGC
>DVNV01000018.1 GCA_018714125.1 Candidatus Galloscillospira excrementipullorum | reverse complement strand
ATTCCTGCAACCCCCCTTTACTTGCGGCAGTCAATGTGATAAAATTGCCCCTGTAGGTTAGCTTTAACTAACTAAGGGGAGGCGGGGGGCGCCTGCTCTCCGGGGAGCAAGTCCTCCCTTAAAGTTAGTTCATTCTAACCGTTTTGTGAAAGGAGGTCTTTTTTCATGCTGCTGCTCAACAAAACCCTGCTGCGGATGGCCAGGGGGCTGTGGGGCTGGATTTGTCTCATTACCGCGCTGAAGATGGTTTCCCTTGCCGCCATTGCAGGCTTTGCCGGCGCCATTTCGGCCTTTCTCGGGCAGATGGATTCTCCCGAGCTGACAGTGGCGCAGGCGGCGGGCGCCATTTTATATGCACTGCTTGCGGCTGTGGTTGTCCTGATCAGCGAACTGCTGATTGGGGAGGGGGAATACCGATGCACGGTGAAGGCGCGTCAAAATCTACGTCAAAGCATTTTTTCCAAGGTTCTTGAACTGGATGTTGAGGGGCTTGAGAAGCTGGGAGCCGTTTCGGTCATCACGACCTCGGTAGACGGGGCAGAGGCCATGACCATATACTACAGCAAATATCTCCCGGGGCTTTTCTACAGCCTGATGGCACCCGTCTATCTTTTTTTCAAGCTGCGCAGCCTTTCTCTGCCTGTCGCCGCAGTTTTGTTTGCCTGCTCTTTTGTGCTCATGCCTGTCAACAATCTGTTCCGAAAGCACATCGAAGAGCTCAAGGGAGACTACTGGAGCTCGCTGGAGGATTTGACGGGACATTACCTCGAGGGCCTGCGGGGGCTCAACACGCTCAAGCTCTTTTGCCGGGATGAGCATCACACCGAGGTTTTGCAGCAGAAGGCCCGGCAGTTCAACAAAATTATCATGGACGTCATGAAGGTCAACTTCTCCTCATTTTTGCTGACCGACGGACTGATGTACGCCTCTATTTTGGGGGCGCTCCTGATCACAGGCCGGCAGCTTGCCGCAGGGCAAATCACCTTTACCGCCGCCTTGACCATCCTGCTGCTGTCCTTTGGATTTTTCAGCTCGGTACGGCAGCTCATGAACGTCACCCATTCCGCACTGACCGGTGTGGCGGCGGCAAGCGGGGTGGAAAAGCTGCTGCAAACCGACACATCGCGCCCCTACCGGCCGGACCTCGCCTTGAGCCGCGAGCCCTTTCACGGCATTGAGGCCAGTGGCGTCACCTTTGCCTATGAAGGCCGGCAGCCAACCCTTCAGGACGTCTCGCTGCGCATTGCACACGGCAAGACAACGGCGCTTGTGGGGCTTTCGGGCTGTGGAAAGAGCACCCTTGCCCTGCTGCTCATGCGCTTTGCCGATCCCCGCTTGGGGCACATTCGAATAGACGGAAGAGACTATCTGAGCCTGCGTCCGGAGGAGCTGCGCCGGCACATCATCATGGTGCCGCAATCGGTTTCTCTTTTCAGTGGAACCATTGCCGACAATCTGCGCATCGCAGCTCCCGGCTGCTCCGACGAGGAGCTGCTAAAAGCCCTGGAGCAGGTGCGTCTTAAAGCCTGGGTTCTGGCACAGCCGCAGGGGCTTGACAGCGATGTGGGGGATGCGGGGGCCAAGCTTTCGGGCGGGCAGCGCCAGAAAATCGGCATTGCCCGGGCCCTGCTGTCCAAGGCGGAGTACATCATTTTTGACGAGGCCACCTCCAGCGTTGACATGGACAGCGAGCGGGAAATCTGGAACTGCATCCATGAGCTGTCCGAGAGCCGCACGCTGATTCTCATTTCCCACCGGTTATCCTCCATCCGGGACGCCGACTGCATCTGCGTGCTGTCGGGCGGCGGCGTACAGCAGTGCGGGGTTCACGCTCAGCTGATGGAGCAAAGCGGCCTTTACCGCCGCCTGGTTGAAGAACAGGAAGCACTTGAGCGTCAAGGGGAGGTGCATATCTGTGCCTGAAAAATCCCGATACTCGGTTTTTTCCATGAGCCGAAGGCTCTTTCATATGGCGGCGCCCGTCAAGGGAACGCTGACGGTATCCACCCTGGCCAGCATTGTGGGAAACCTCTCCCAGATGGGGCTCATGGGCTTCGGGGCATTGACGCTGCTTTTTTGCTGCGGCAGGCTCCCGACGGGCTCTTTGGGGCTGTGGGGCGGGCTGACCGCCCTGAGCGCCCTTTTGATTGTCCTGTGCCGTTACGTTGAGGGTGTGGTCTCCCACGCCGGCGCCTACGCGCTGCTCTCGCACATGCGCACCCACCTGTTTGTCACTTTGCGCAAGCTGGCTCCCGCCTGCCTGATGGACCGGCAAAAGGGCGACATCCTCAACATTGCCGTTTCCGACATTGAAACCATTGAATTTTTCTTTGCGCACACCATCGGCCCTCTTTTCACCGTGATTTTGCTGCCCTGCGTCACGCTGGTGCTGGCCTTTTTCGTCCACCCCCTCTTTGTGGCGGTTTTGCTCCCCATCTATCTGATTATCAGCGTGGGGTTTCCCCTGATTGCCGTCAAATCGGGGCGCCGCATCGGGGAGCGCTACCGCGAGCATCTGGGCGGCCTGAAATCCCTGGTGCTCGAGAGCGTATACGGCCTGCGCGACATTCAAATTTTTGATTTTGCCCAGGCCCGCATGGCCCAGATGGAGCGTCTCAACGGGCAGCTCAACCGTGCCTCCCACGGCCTTACGCTGCACCGTCAGACCGTCTCCTCCGTCCCCAGCTTTTTTGTCTATCTGGCCCGCATCTCGATTGTGGCCGCCGCTTCGCTGCTGGCTGCCGGCGGCACAGTCAACTCCACCGGGGTAATCCTGCTTTCCTTTGTCGCCGCTGCCTCCTTTTCCTCCACCCAGTCGCTGACCATGGTGGTCTCAAGCCTGTTGGAAACCTATGCTGCCGCTCAGCGCCTTTTCTCGCTGGAGGACACCCTCCCTGCCGTTACCGAGACCCCCTCGCCCAAACCCATTGGCCCCATCCAGAGCATTGAATTTCGCGACGTCGGCTTTTCTTACGGGGCGTCTGGCCGCAAGGTGCTCGAGCACTTCTCCCTGAAAGTCTCGGAAAGGGAATCCGTTGGTATTGCAGGCGAGAGCGGCATCGGAAAATCCACCGTGCTGCGGCTGCTGCTGCGCTTTTGGGATGTCGAAGAGGGCCAAATCCTGATCAACGGGATTCCCCTCCAACAGCTCCCGCTCAACGAGCTGCGCCGCCGCATCGGCGTGTTGGAGCAGGACACCTTTCTCTTTGGCGGCAGCATCGCTCAAAACATCGCACTGGGCCGCCCCGATGCCACCATGGAGCAAATCGAGTGTGCCGCGCGCCGCGCAGGCATCCACGACTTTATTCAAACGCTGCCCCTGGGCTACCACACTCCGATGGGTGAAATGGGCGCACGCCTGTCTGGCGGGGAACGGCAGCGCATTGGCATCGCCCGCGTGCTCATCACCGAGCCCGACGTCATCGTCATGGACGAGCCCACAAGCAGCCTCGACGTCCTGCACGAAAAGGAATTTCTGCAAACGCTCAAAACGGCCTGCGGCGACAAGATGATTTTCATTGTGTCCCACCGCAGCTCCACTCTCACCGGCTGCTCGCGCATTCTGCATCTGGAGCAAGGGCAGGCAGTAGAGCTTTCTTCAAAGGACAGCGCATAGCATACAGGGCCGTCTTCCGCCGAAAGGGCGCACCTCTCTGTTTTTCGGAAAGGAAAGGCCCAAAGGCCGGCGCCCGGGAGCAGGGGGGTCCTGCTCCCGGGCGCCGGCCTTTGCCTGCTGCACAGGGGGCCAAAAAAGCGGGGGGGCCTTTGGAGGCGGCCCTTTCGTCCCCTTTTGCCAAAGAGGCCCTAGGCCTCGGGAAAGAGCGGCAGCACCTTTTTGGCGTAGACGTCGACCAGCCCAAGGTCTGTATACTTTGCCTCGGGGATGACGGGCAGCGCCATGGTGACAATGCGCACCAGGGGGTTGCTCTGGGGCATGCCGGCGCGGCGCAGCGCCTGCTTCATCTCGCCCACCTGCCGTGCCAGCTCCCCGCAGGGCAGGGTCGACATCAGGCCCGCCACCGGCAGGGGCAGCGTCACGGTCTGCTGCCCGGGCATCGCACAGCACATGCCGCCCCGGCAGGCGACAAGCGCCCGGCAGGCCTCGTATGCGCTGTCTGCATCGCGGTAGACAACGCACAGGTTGTGGCTGTCGTGCGACACGGTGGAGGCAAAGGCCCCCTCTTTCAGGCCAAAGCCGCGCGTCACGCCGCTGCACACGGTGCCCTTCCCGTGGCGGTTGACAATCTTCACATAGCACAGGTCGGGCTGCTGCGAGAGGTCGAGCTTTCCGTCCCTGACCGGGATTTCCTCCACGCAGCGCGTGGTGTTGGACTTCTCAAGCTCCGCAAAGTGCAGCACGTTGACCTTCACCACGCCCTGCTCCACCGGGGCGGCAATGTCAAAATCCTCCCGCTTCAAGGGGGGCACCCGCATGGTGTCCATCTGCTCGAGCGCGAAGGTCTTTGGGGTGATTTCCTGCGTCAGCACGCCGTCCCTCGCCACCAGGCGGCCGCCGTAGTAGACCGCCCTGACGCGAAAGTCCTTCAAATCCTCGAGCAGCAGAAAGTCTGCCGCATAGCCCGGCGCCACGGCGCCCAGGTTGCTCAGCCCCGACTCCAGCGCCGGATGCAGCGTGGCGCAGCGCAGCGCGTCCACGCCGTCCATGCCGCAGGCCACCGCCTTGCGCAGCGCGTTGTCCATGTGGCCGTTTTCCAAAATGTCGTGCGCCTCGCGGTCGTCGGTGCACAGGCTGACCCTGTCGAGATAGCGCAGGCGGCGCACCTGCGAGTAGATTTTTTCCACGTCCTTGGCAATCGAGCTCTCGCGCGCGTCGATTCTCAGCCCCAGCCGCAGCTTGCTGACGGCGTCCTCCCCCTCGCGCGTCTCGTGGCAGGTGGTGGGGCCGCCGATGGCATAGGCGGAAAGCAGCCTCTTGTCCGAGACCGGCACATGCCCTTGCACATACAGGCCCTCCTGCTGCGCCGCATCCAGCATGTCGAGCATCCTCTGCTCGCCCTGCGCCACCGCCAGAAAGTCCATGACCTCGGCCAGCCCTGTCACGCGGGGCAGCTTTGCCAGACGGTGCACCGTGCCGGCGTCAAATTCCGCCCCGGAATTTTCCAGCCCCGGCACCGCCGGCACGCAGGAGGGGATGTCCACAAGCTGACGCATGGGCAAATCCTCCGCCGCGTCGTGCATGTAGACCACCGCCTGCTCCCCCAGCACGTTGGCAATCTCGTGGGGGTCGGTCACCACCGTCGTGGTGCCGTGGGGCACCACGGCCGCCGCAAAGGCGCGCGGCGTGAGCATGGTGCTCTCGATGTGGATGTGAGGGTCCACAAAGCCCGGCGTCAGATAGGCCCCCTGCCCGTCGACCACCTGGTGTGCCAGCGCCGGGTCGGCCCTGCCGCCCTCCTCCACATAGGCCACAAACCCGTCCAGAACATAGACCACCGCCGGGTAAATCTCCCCGGTGAACACATTGACAAAGCGCACGTTTTCCACCGCTAAGTCGCAGGGACGCCTGCCCATGGCTGCCTCCAGCAGCGCACGCCTGTCCTTGGGATACAGTTTCATCAAAAGCCCTCCTTCGCTTGCTGCGTCAATCGCTCTTTTTGCCATTATAGCAGGGGACGGCCCGGGATACAATGCTCCCTGTGCAGGAAAACGCCCGGGAGAATTTGATGGGCAGCAGCCCCGCCGCTTTCAAGCATCCTATTTCAAAAACCGCTCCGGAAGATGCGGCAAGCGGGTGTGCAGGGGCCGGGAAAAATCCCCGCCTCTGGCTTTTGCCGCTTTTCCTCCGAAGGGCCAGCAGGCCTGTGCATCCATGCCAAAATTGCCCCTTAAGCCCCCACACCGGCGCGTGCAGCCCCGCCCTTCTTGGAAATCTTTTTCCCCCCTTGCGGGAACTTTGCCCGCAGGGCACACGACAAAAGGGATAAGTTTGACAAAAATTTGATAAAACTGCACCGTAAGGAGGTCTTCCCATGAAACACGCCGCCCTGTCCTGCCGGTTTTTTATCCTGCTGCTGTGTGCTGCGCTGCTGCTGACGGGCTGTTCGCAGGGCACGGACAGCGCCCAAAACGAGGCATTCTCTTCCTCGGGGCAAGGCATGCTGCCGCAGTCCTCCGAGGACACGGGGGAGAGTGACAACTCCCTGTCGACCATGCTGTCCGGCACGTCGGAGGCCCCTGAGACGCCGCAGGAGGCGGCTACCGACGAGCAGGGCCGTCTTCTGCCCGAAAAGATGGTCTACACCGGGCATGTCTCGGTGGAGACGCTGGAATTTGACCAAAGCTGCGAGGCCCTTTCGGGCATGGTGGAGCGCTTTGGCGGCTACATTGAGAGCTCCGAGAGCTCGGGGAGGACGGTCTATCGCGAGGACGACGGCAGCGCGCAGCTTGTCGACCGCTACGCACACTATGTGCTGCGCATCCCCAGCGAGCGCTTTTCGGAGTTTCTCGAGAGCTCGGGGGAGCTGGGCAACGTCACCGGCTCAAGCCGGCAGGCCGAGAACATCGCCCCCCGCTTTTACGACACGCAGTCGCGCCTTGACGCCTGCCAGGTTCAGTACGACAGGCTGCTCGAGCTGCTGGAGCGGGCCGACAGCATGGCCGACATCCTGGCCATCGAGGCCCAGCTCACCGAGGTGCGCTACGAGATTGAAAGCCTGACCACCACGCTGCGCGGCTGGCAGTCGCAGGTGGACTACAGCACCGTGACGCTGTCCCTTTCCGAGGTGACGCGCTACACCCCGCCCGAGCGGCAGGGCTTTTTCTCCCGCATGGCCGACGCCGTGCTCGACAGCCTTCGCAGCTTCCTGGACACCCTTGCAAACCTCTCCATTCGCCTCATTTACCTGCTGCCCTGGCTGGCGGTGCTGGGCGTGCTGCTGTGGCTGCTTCGCCGCCGACTGCCCAGGCTGCCCCTGCCGCACAAAAAGCGGCCTCCCCTGCCGGACGCCCCGGAAGGGGCCTCGGACGGCCGGCCCGGCGGGGCAGAGGGGCAAGCCCCCCCTGACGCACCGTAAAAAAACCGCCCGCAGCCCTTGAAGCGGCTTCTTCCCGGCAGCCGGCCCCTTTTCAAAAAGGGGCCGGCTGCCGCCTTTTTGCCATCCCTCCCTTTTTGAAGGCCCCTGCGCTTGAAAAACCGCCTTTTCCGGGCTATACTGAAAAAAAGCCCCTGCCACGCGGGCAGAAGGCAATGGGCGGCGCTCTCCCGGTGCCCTCCGGCATCCTGCGGAAAAAGGGCGTCCCCACCACCACTGCGGCAGGCCCTTTTTTGCCCAAAGGCAGCGTCAGGCCGGCCGCACACATCTTGACAAGGGAGGCATTACACATGGGCAAAACACTTGTGGCATACTTTTCGGCAGGAGGCGTCACCCGTGCGGTGGCGGAGCGGCTGGCTGCCGCAGCCGGTGCGGACTTGTTTGAAATCAGGCCGGCCGTCCCCTACACCGCCGCCGACCTCGACTGGACCAACAAAAACAGCCGCAGCTCGGTGGAGATGAGCAATCCCGGCTCGCGCCCCGAAATCGCGCAGCGCCTCGAGGGGATGGATGACTACGACACCGTCTTTGTGGGCTTCCCCATCTGGTGGTACGTCGCCCCCTCCATTGTCTGCACCTTTCTTGAGAGCTATGACTTTTCCGGCAAAACCCTGATTCCCTTTGCCACTTCGGGCGGCAGTGGCCTTGGCAAAACGCTTGAGCAGCTCAAGCCCCTGTGCCCCGGCGCGCTCTGGAAGGAAGGCCGCATGCTGACCGGCGCCTCGGAGCAGGACATCAAAAACTTTCTTGCAGCCCTATAGGCAACGCCTGCACGGCGCAAAAAACGGGGGGGTGCGGCGGGAGAAATCCCGCCGCACCCCCCTCCATTGTCTGCACCTTTCTTGAGAGCTATGACTT